>NZ_JBDNGU010000083.1:0-42860 GCF_041689105.1 Polaromonas sp.
GACATGGTCGACGTCGATCGACGTCTTCAGCAACTCGCGCACCGTCTCTACATGGCCATAGTGCGCTGCCGGAATCAATGCCGTGCCACCATAACGGTTGGTGCTCTTCAGGTTGGCACCGGCGGCCAGCGTCAGCCGCAAAATCTCCAACCGGCCCCGCGCTCCGGCGTAGAGGAACGGCGAGTCCTGCTGATCGTCCTGCGCATTCACGTCTGCGCCACGCCCGATCAGCAGCTGCGCCGCCTCGACCCGGTTGGCATGGGTGGCAACCAGCAGAGCCGTGCGCTGGCGCGTGCCGCGCGCATCGACCGGCGTTCCGGCATCGAGCAGCCGCCGCAGCGCGGCCACGTCACCGGCTTCGGCTGCAGCCTGCAGCGCGTCTGCCGAAGCGCGCGCCACCACCGGCCAGGCCGCCGCAGCGGCAAGCAAGCCGCGACGCCTCATCGTGGTGCGCCGCCGTCGGTGAGCGCATCGCCGTACACCATGCGCGAGATGCCGGCCCAGCCGGCTGCGGCTTCGCACATGCGGCAAGGCCGCGAGGTGGAGACGAGCACGCAGCCCGAAAGATCGCGAGTGCGCAATTTCCGCGCGGCGTCGCGAATGGCCTCCATCTCGGCGTGCGCGGTCGGGTCCAGCGAGGTGACGACTCGGCTTGGTGCCGCACCAACGACGACGTCACCGCGAAGCACCACCGCGCCATAGGGTTGGTCGCCAGCACGCGAGGCTTCGTCGCGCAGGGCCGCAGCTTGGCGCATCGCCTGCTGCAGCGGGCTTGCAGGCCAGGCTGGCGCGGCCACCAGCCACGGCAGCGCCACCAGCAGGCAACTGCGACGGCGGATGCCCGTTGGGCCTTGAAGCAGAAGCATGCGGTTATTCTGCCGCTAGAGCACCTCGTTGTCCAGCCACTGGCTGGCACAAAAACACAGGGGCTCTGACGTGTTCCGTCACCTCATCCCTGCATAAAAAAGGGCTCGCAGACCGCTTTTCTATTGGCGTCAACCGTTCAGTCCGCCTTGATGCCGTTGTCCTTCACCACCTTGGCCCAGGTGTCGATCTGCTTGTCGATGAACACGCGGGCCGAGTCGGATGAACCGCCGACAATTTCAATGCCCTGGGCGCTGAGTTTTTTGGCAATCTCGGGGTTTTTCAGCGCTATGTTGACTTCCTCGCTCATGCGCTTGATGACATCGGGTGGCGTTTTGGCTGGTGCCAGGATGGCCCACCAGGCTGGCGCGTCGAAGCCAGCAAAGCCGCTTTCGGCCAGCGTTGGCACATTCGGCAACTCGGGCGCGCGTTTACTGGTTGTCACGGCCAATGGGCGCAAGCGGCCGCTGTCGATGTGCGGTTTGGTCACGAACACCGAACCGATGGACAGTGGCACATGGCCAGCCACCGCGTCGGTCATGAGCGGGCCGCCGCCCTTGTAAGGAATGTGCTGCCAATCGATGTTGCCGCTTTTTGCCAGCAGCGCCATCGCCAGGTGGCCCAGGCTGCCTGAGCCGATGCTGCCGTAGCTCACGTTCTTTTTGGCCTTGGCGGCTGCCACCACGTCGGCGAAGGTTTTGTACTCCGATGCGGAAAATGTCGCCAGCACCATGGCCGAGGTACCGATCAGCGTCACCGGCGTCAGGTCCTTGCGGGTGTCAAAAGACATGCCCGGGATCAGGCTGGGGTTGACGCCGTGGGTATCGAACACAAAGGCAAAGGTGTAGCCGTCGCCTGGCGCGGCCGCCACCGCCGCCGTGCCGATGGAGCCGGACGCACCGCCCTTGTTTTCAACAATGATGTTTTGCCCGAGTTGCTGCGACAGCGGCACCGCAAGAATGCGGGCCACCTGATCGACCGAGCCGCCGGGCGGGAAGACGGCAACAAACTTGATCGGCTGTTTGGTGGGCCAGGCCTGGGCCATGGCGCTCATCGATGTGGCGCACAGCGCGGCAGCCGTGACGGCCAGGGCGGTTCTGGAGATCCAGTGTTTCATGGTGAAGCTGTCCTGCAAATAAAGTGACGCCCAGTATCGACAGCACGCCCAGGGAAAGCCATTACGGTTAATACTTAGCATGCTATCGATTTCTAGTCTCATTAACACCGTGCAGCTGTTTCGCGCAAAATCAGGCCATGGTCCGACCTTCCCAACTCCCCTACCCGCAGCGCGAACCCGCGCCCACCCGCCCTGCCGCCACCGTGCTGTTGCTGCGCGACAGCCCCGCAGGTATTGAAGTGTTGATGACGCGGCGCTCCATGACGGCCAGCTTTGCGCCTGGTGCCTACGTGTTTCCCGGTGGGGGTATCGACGCGGCGGACCTTGCTGCGCATTCCCAATCGACACGGCGACCCACCCAGAGCGATTTGCATCTCACACAGGCGATAGCTGCGATCCGAGAAAGTTTTGAAGAGCTGGGCGTGCTGCTGGCCCGCCATGCCGACGGCAGCTACGCCACCACGGCCGACATCGCAGCGTTGGACCGCCTGGCGACGCTTGCGGCGTCAGACAAGACTTCGCCCTTTGCAGAGCAATGCCGTGACAAAGGCCTGGTTCTCGCCGGTGACCAGGTGTTTGTGCTGGCGCACTGGGTCACCGACCGCGATCTACCGCGCCGCTTCGACGTACCCTTTCTCGTCGCGCGCATGCCTGAAGGCCAGGAGCCGGTTGCCGATGAAGCCGAACAGTTCGAACCCTGCTGGGTGCGGCCAGCAGACGCGCTGGCGCGGCACGCGGCCGGCGGTTTTTTCATCATCTTTCCGACCATACGCACGCTGCAGCGCCTGCAGCATTTCAAGACTGTTGAGGCTGTGCTGCAAACCTGCGCCGCATCAGAACAACCGCTGTGGACATCGTGCCCGCGCGCGGGCTTTCTGGAAGGCGCCGAGGCGCGTTACATGGAGCATGAAGCGCCATATGGCGAACTGGCGCTGACCAGCCCTGACGGCCAGATGGTGCACAGCCTGGACTGGCAAACCGCGCAACCCGTCACGCTGCTGAAAAACCTGATGCGCCTGACCGCGCCCAACCCCGGCGTGATGACCGGCCCCGGCACCAACAGCTACCTGGTAGGCGACCCGAACACCGGCTACATCGCCATCGACCCCGGCCCTGCGGACATGGACCACCTCGAGCGCCTGTGGCGCGCGGCGGGTGGCGACATCCGCATGATTGTGTGCACCCACTCACACGCTGACCACTCGCCCGGCGCCAAGCCGCTGCAGGCCCTGTGCAGCAGCCCGCCGCCCATCCTGGGCTTGCCGTCAGCGCCCACGGCGCGCGCCGCCAGCCAGTTCACCCCGGATCGTTCGCTATCAAATCAGGAGCTTCTTGCGCTTGTGGGACAAGGGCCAAAGGGCGAAATGACCCATACCCTGAAGGTCATCCACACCCCCGGACATGCCGCCAACCACCTGTGCCTGGTGCTGGTCGAAGACGGCATCCTGTTCAGCGGCGACCACATCCTCAACGGCAGCACCACCGTGGTGGACCCGCCCGATGGCAACATGAACGCCTATCTTGAGTCGCTCGACGCCCTCAGCGCCGCCTGCGATGAACACGGCATCGCCTTCATCGCGCCCGCCCACGGTTATGTGATCGGCGAGGCGAAAACCGCGATTGCCCAGCTCAAGGCCCATCGCCTCAAGCGCGAGGCCAAGATCATTGGCGTGATGCAGGCGCAGCCTGAAGGATCGCTGGACGACTGGGTCAAACTCGCCTACGACGACGTAGACCCGCGCATCTGGCCAGTAGCCAAACGTTCATTGCTAGCGCATGTGGAGCGAGTCAATGGACTCGGATTGATGAATCAGGACTAGCTGGATTCAAGCGGTCGCCCCACCCAAATAAGCCTGCGCCAGCGACCCATCGGCCAGCAACGACTGCGCCGTGCCTTCAGCCACCACCCGCCCTGACGCCAGCACATAAGCCCGATCCGCCAGCGACAAGGCCAGCGCCGCCATCTGGTCCACCAGCAGCACCGTCAGCCCTTCGTTGCGCAAGTTGTCCAGCGCAGCGAACAACTCTTCAATGACCTTGGGTGCCAGACCCAGCGACGGTTCGTCGAGCAGCAGCAACACCGGCTGACTCATCAGCCCGCGTGCGACGGCCAGCATCTGCTGCTCGCCGCCTGACAGGAGGCCGGCGCGCTGGTGCAGGCGTTCACGCAAGCGCGGAAAGCGCTGCAGCATTTCTTCCATGCGTGCATCCACGCCCTCGGGCTTGAGGAAAGCGCCGAGGCGGATGTTGTCACGCACGCTGAGCTCGGGAAACACCTGGCGGCCTTCGGGCACCAGCACCAGGCCGCGCGCCACCATCTGCTCGGCGCCCTGGCCGGTCAAGTCCATGCCTTCCAGATGCATGCCGCCGCTCAGCGGCTTGTGCAAGCCGGCCAGGGTGCGCATCAAGGTGGACTTGCCGGCGCCGTTGGCGCCCAGCAGGGCCACCAGTTCGCCGCGCCTGACCTGCAGGCTCACCTGCTTGAGCACCGGCTCGGCGCCATAGGCCGCTGTGAGTTGGCCCACGCCCAACAGCTCGGGCGCTGGTTGAGCGTGTGGTCTGGTGCGCTCGCGCGCCGGAACAGCACCTTCGGCAGTACTACCGAGGTAGGCCTGCTTGACCGCCGTGTTGTCGCGTATCTCGCCAGGGGTACCAACGGCGAGCAACTGGCCGTCGGCCATCACCACGATGCGGTCGGAGACAGTCATCACCAGCGACATGTCGTGTTCAACCACCACCACGCCGATGCCGCTGTCGGCAATGCTGCGCAGCAGGCGGCCCAGAGTCTCTTTGTCTTCGCTGGACAACCCCGCGGCCGGCTCGTCGAGCAGCAGCACCTGCGGGTCGGTGGCCAGCGCACGCGCAATCTCGACCAGACGGCGGTCCACATGCGGCAGGCCCGACGCAGCCATGCGCGGTGAACCGGTGTAGCCGCAGCGCGCCAGCAAGGCCCGACTCTGGCTGCGCAATGCGCCGGTGTTGAACCTGCCGGCACTCAGCGGGTTGCCCAGCCGCCCGCGGCACAAGGCCAGCGCCACGTTGTTTTCGACAGTCAGTGAGCCGAACAGCTGCGAGGTCTGGTAGGTGCGTGCCACGCCACTTCGCGACAGTTGCCAGGCAGCCGGGCCTTGCAGGGTCTGGCCCTGCAAGGCAAACGAGCCGGCCGACGGTTTGTAGAAACCGCTGAGCATGTTGAGCACCGTGGTTTTGCCCGCGCCGTTGGGGCCGATCAGGCTGGTCACGCCGCCGGCCAGGGTCTCAAAACTCAGTTCATGCACGGCACGCACGCCGCCGAAGACCCGGCCCAGCCCGGTCACGGTCAGCGCGCCGCGCGGCGCCACGACAGGTGCCGGCAGGGTTTGCGCCTCGGAAGCGCTCAGGGGCACGTCAGCCGGCAACGGCCTCACACGCCGCCACAGGCCACCCAGCAGCCCCGCCATGCCTTGCGGCGCTGCCCACAAGACCAGCAGCAGCAGGCCGCCGAAAAACAGCAGGCGGTACTCTTCCAGGCTGGCCAGCAACTCGGGCAACACACCGACAATCACCGCGCCGATGACGGGCCCGAGAATGGACCCCGCCCCGCCAACCATGACCACCAGCACAAACAGGATGGACTGCAACATGCTGAAGCCCTGAGGCGTGACAAAACCCGACAAGGGCGCAAACAGGCCGCCAGCCAGGCCGGCCAGCGCGGCCGAGACCGCAAAAGCCACCGCCTTGATCAGCAGCGGGTTGATGCCTACTGATTCGCAGGCGGTTTCGCTGTCCTTGACCGCCCGCATGGCCGCGCCCCAGGCACTGCGCGAGAGCCAGCTGTAAAGCGCCAGCACCACGCCGCAGGCGACGATGGAAAGCGCTGCCACACCGCGCACATCAAACTTGAGCGCACCCAGCACCGGCGCGGCCACACCCATGATGCCGTTTTGTCCGCCCGTCATGCTGCGCCACTCGACGATGCCGTGCTCAACGATGAAGCCAAAGGCAATCGTCACCATGGCCAGGTAAGGCCCTTTCACGCGCAAGGCGGGTAAGGCCAGAAGAAAACCCAGCAAGGCGCTAAGCAGCACACCCAGCGGCCAGGCCAGCCAGAAGTTCATGTCGAACTTGGTGGTCAGCACGGCCACCGCATAAGCGCCCAGCGCATAAAACCCTGCATGGCCAAAAGACACCTGACCGGTCAGGCCCAGCAACACATTCAGGCCGATGCCGACAATCGCCAGCAGGGCCACATTGGCCAGCACATAAACAAAATAGCCGTTGACGGTCCAGGCCAGGCCCAGCGCGACCAACATCAGCACGGCCAGGGCGGCGACCGCCGGTGCCGGGCCCAGCCCCCAGAGCAGCGATGGAGGGGTAGAAGGTCGGCTCATACCTTCTTGACCTCCAGCCGACCAAACATGCCGTTAGGGCGCAGCGCCAACACCACAATCACCAGCGAAAACATGATGATCTGCGTGTAGCTGGAGCCCAGCGTGGAGGTGATCAGCGCCTCGCCGACGCCAAACAGCAACCCGGCCAGCATCACGCCCCACGCGCTGGTGATGCCGCCCAGAATGGCGACTGCAAAGGCCTTGAGACCGAACAGCGTGCCCATGTCGGAGTGCACATTGAACAGCGGCGCAACCAGCGCACCCGCCACGCCGGCAAACACCGTGGACAACGCAAACGCGACCAGTACCACCACCTTGACCGGGATGCCCATCAGGCGCGCGGCATCACGGTTCTGCTCGACCGCGAGCAGGGCCACACCCCAGCGCGTGCGACGCGCCACCAGATGCAGCGCACCCGCCAGCGCGAGGCCAACCACCGGAATCAGCAACTGCAGCGGATAGACACCGAGGCCGACTTCACCGAGCTGTATCGGCGTCACAGCCAACGGCGACGGCAGGTTGCGCGGCTCCTTGCCGAAGGTGAACATGACCACGTTGTCGAGCACGATGCCAAGTGCCACGGTGGACATCAGCCAGGCGTTGGAGCCGCGGCTGACAAAGGGCCGCACAGCCACAAACTCGACCAGCATGCCGTACAACGCACACAGTGCCAGCGCGGCCGTCAGCGCCAACGGCCAGGGCCAGCCCAGGGTTTGCGAAAAGGTGTAGGTCAGGACAGCACCGAGCATCATGGAACTGCCCTGGGCAAAGTTCACCGTCGCCGAGACGGCATAGGTGATGTAAAAGCCCAGGGCCATGAGGCCGTACATGCTGCCCAGACCGAGGCCGCTGATCAGCGCCGAAGTCAAAAGCATGAAAGTCTCCTGTCAGGCCGCCACACAGCGGCGCCGCATGTGACTTGACCGATGGCAGGTTGTTGTCAGTTCGTGCCCACGGGCAGGATACGGTTGTCAATGAACTGCGCCCAGACGTAGTCGTTTTCAGTCACGGCGTCATGAACATCAGCAGAGAAAGGTTTCACGTAGGTCTTGATCAGGCCTTCGTAGCGGTCGATCTTGTAGAAGCCCTGGCGCACTTCGTCACCCTTGGTGCTGGCGGCCTTGCTGATCGCCAGCGCGGCGAGCTGCATGCCGTCGTAGGCGTTGGCCACGCCGACCGCTGGTGTCACATCGTCGGCACCCTTGATGTCGGGATACTTGGCCATCAGCGCTTTCATGACCTTCTCGCCGACCGGGGTCTGCTTGCCGAAGAAGCTGTAGGTCTGCACGAAATGCACGGTTTTAGCGCTCGGGCCGGCCAGTTCGGTGAAGCGGCCGCCGGCAGGGCCCCAGTGCGACACCACTGGCACTTTCCAGCTCATGCGGTCAAGCGACTTGACCACCTGGGCCGAGGGGCCAACGTTGCCGACCATGAACAACACGTCGGCGCCGGAGGCGCGCAGCTTGGAGAGCTGTGGCACCACGTCCACATCGTTGGCTTCGAATTTTTCGATACCGACGGCCTTCATGTTCTTGGCGGCCAGCGCGGCTGTCAGGCCCTTCTCATTGGACTCGCCCCAGGGGTTGTTGATCAGGATCATGCCGGGCTTGGCCGATTTGAAAGTTTTTTGCGCATACTGCAGCATCGCCTTGTTGACGATCTCGTCCACGGCTGAAACGCGAAACGCGAAATTGGGGTTGGCACCGTTCCTGGTAATCGGCGTGCCTGCGGCCCACGGACCCATGAAAGGTGTTTTTTCCTGGTTGGCAATCGGCACGATGGCCATGGAAACAGGTGTATCCAGCCCGCCGAACAGCACGGCCACCTGCTCCTTGAAGATCAGCTCGCGCGCGGCGACCACACCTTTGGCCGGGTTGCCCTCGTCGTCACGGCGCACCAGCTCCAGCTTTCTGCCGCCGAGCAGGCCGCCCTTGGCATTGATTTCGTCGATGGCGACAGCCAAACCTCGCGTGATCGCTTCGCCAGCCTTGGCCGACTGACCCGACAGGGCGGTGACCAGGCCGATCTTGATAGCTTCCTGGGCATGAACGGGCAGGCAGGCGATAGTCGCCACAGCCGCAGCGGCGGCAATTAAGGAACGGCGGAACAAAGTCATGGCAATCTCCTGAAATGGGTGGGCGGTTAAAACTCGACACATCCGGATGCAAACTCCATGCCACGCGGGTTCAGATCATTGACACAAGCCAAACATATTGAAAACAATCAACAATTGATATTGTTAACAATTTCATGGATATTTAGGCACCAAAATTGCTCAAACAAACACGATTCATGCACCTTCCCGTACCCCGTCCCTCCATGCACCAAAACCAAACACTCAGGCACAAAAATCGTGCCCCATGCGCCAGACCAGGACCTGGCCGTTCGGAGATCAGGCCATGAGCCACGATCACGGCGCAGCGGGCCGACCTGTGGCGGGTCATGGCCTGTTCAAGTACCAGGCCATCCAAGACCGACCCGACTACCACTGGCCGGGGGGTGTACGGCTGGCGGTCTACATCGGCTTTAATCTCGAACATTTCGCCTTCGGCGAAGGCATGGGCGCCAACCTGGGGCCGGCATCGCCACAGCCTGACGTGCTGAACTACGCCTGGCGGGAGTACGGCAACCGCGTCGGCGCCTGGCGCTGCCTGGCGCTGTTTGACGCCCTGAAGCTGCCCACTGGCGCACTGATCAACACCGCGCTTTACGACCACTGCCCAGATCTGATTGCGGCCTTGGTGGCGCGAGGCGACGAACTGATTGGTCACGGCCACACCAACGCGGAACGCCAGGCCGACAGGGACGAGGCGCAGGAGCGCGCTCTGCTGGCCGATTGCCGGGCGCGCATTGCCCGCGAGAGCGGCTGCGCGCCTGCGGGCTGGCTATCGCCCTGGATTTCCGAAAGCAGGGCCACGCCGCACCTGATGACCGAGGCAGGTTACCGCTACACGCTGAACTGGAGCCACGACGACCAGCCGGTACGCATGCAGACGCGCCACGGCAGCCTGTGGTCCATTCCCTACCCGCAGGAAATCAACGACATCCCGATGATCGTGGCGCGACAGATGGACGCGAAGGATTTCGCGCAGATGATCATCGACAACTTTGACGAGATGCTGGAGCAGTCGGTGCATCAGCCGCTGGTGATGGGCATCGCGCTGCACCCCTACATCATCGGCCAGCCTTACCGGCTGCGCCATCTGCGCCGTGCTTTGCAGCACATCGCCCGGCAGCGCGACGAAGGCCGCATCTGTGTCACCACGCCCGGCGCCATCTGTACACACATGGACCAGCTCTTCCCAGACGCCGTCGCATGAGCCGCACAAAAAAAGTAGCTACCTCCCCAGCCGGCACCACCTTGCCTCTGGTGTCCGGGCTGTCGGACAGCGAAAGCCGCATCTACCACTCGGTATTCGACAGTGTGATGAACCAGCGCATCGCACCTGGCACCAAGCTGCCTGAGCAGGCACTGTGCGAACTGTTCTCGGCCAACCGCCCCACGGTGCGCAAGGTGCTGCAGCGGCTGGCACACGACCACATCGTGGACCTGCGGCCCAACCGCGGCGCGGTGGTGGCCGCACCCACGCCCGAAGAAACCCGGCAGATTTTCGAGGCGCGCCGGCTGCTGGAGGCCACCATCGTGCCGCTGGTAGCGCAACGCATCAGCAAGGCCGAGATCGCCTCCCTGCACAAGCAGTTGCGGGACGAACATTCCGCCATCCACCGCGCCGACCAGCCGGCCTGGGCGCGGCTGGCCAGCGCCTTCCACCTGCGGCTGGCTGAACTCTCGGGCAACACCATCCTGCACGGCTACCTGCACGAACTGGTTTCGCGCTGCTCGCTGATCGTCGCCCTCTACGAGCCGCCGGGCAATGCGGCCTGCGAACACGACGAACACGCGCGCATCGTCGACTACCTTGAAAACGGCGAACCGGCCAAGGCGGTGCGCGTCATGAACGAACACCTGCTGGACCTGGAGCGCCGCATCTGCCTGGACAAACCGCAAGCCGAAAAAAGCCTGGCGCAGATGCTGGGCCTGGGCTGAACCGGAAACACCCTCATGAACATCGATTTTTCCGCCATCACCGAGTACCAGCGCTACAAGCTGATGGCCAGCCTGATCGTGCCGCGTCCGATAGCGCTGATCACCACCCTCAGTGAGGACGGCGTGGTCAACGCCGCGCCTTTCAGCATGTTCAACATGCTGGGCGAGGAGCCCCCCATCGTGATGGTCAGCATCAACCGCCTGCAGGATGGTCAGCTCAAACATACTGCGGCCAACATCGTGCGCACCGGGGAGTTTGTGGTTCACCTGACCGACGAAGCCATGGCCGCGCAAATGCACCGCTGCGGAGAGCGTTTTCCGGCCGACGTCAGCGAGCTGGCCGCGGTCGGACTCACTGCCGCACCGTCGAAGCGCGTCAAGCCCCCGCGTATTGCCGAAGCGCCAGCAGCCTTTGAATGCACCTTGTACGAAACGCTGGAGACCGCGAGCCGGCAGATTTTCATCGGGCAGGTGCACTGGCTGCATGCCCGCGAGGGCCTGATTGACACCGAGCTGTGGCGCGTTCGCCTGCAGGACTACTTCCCGGTGGCACGTTTCGGCGCGAGTTTTTACATCAACACGCGCGAGCGTTTCTCGCTGGAAGCTGCCGCCGGCGCGCAGGGCAGTCCGGCGTTATCCACCGCCATTGACGAAATCTGAAAGCGGCTTCCTCGTAGCGCAGTGTTGCACGCTGCTAATGCGTAAATTTCTGGCGTGCGGAATCGGCAATGGCCGCCACGCAGGGGTGTTTGACCCGCCGCTCCAGCGACACTGCAAAAAAATGTTCCATGATTTCTTCTGTGTGGCCAATCACGTCCACGCCGTATTGGGCTATCGTTTCGACCTCCAGCACACTTGCCGCCATGAACACGCCACGACCTTCACGACCAAAGGACTTCATCAACGGTAGGTCGTCGAATTCACCAATGATCTTCGGCTGTATCTGATGCCTGTCCAACCAGCTTTCGAGCGGTTTGCGTATGGATGCCGAGAGACCCATGACCAACATGGGCGCGTCATCCAGGCACTGAGGGAATTTGCCCTTGAGTGAGGGCTTCAGCGCCGGCGCACAGAAAAAACTCATGGAGGTACTTCCGAGCGCATGGTTGAAGGCTTTGATATGGACGCGGCTGGTGGTGGGCTCATCGGAGAGCACCATGTCAATCCGGTTCAGTCCCAGTTGTCCGAGCAATTCCGGAAATTTCCCTTCGCTGCATACCAGCCGGACCGGCTGTTGCAACGACAGCGCGGGCTCCAGCAGGCGATAAACCACTGCCTTTGCGAAGGAATCAGTCACTCCGACGCGAAACTCCAGCACGCTTTGTTTGTCCCTGGCCCGCCTTAGCGCGGTTTCCATTTCTGCGCTGATCGTAAAAATTTGCTCGGCATAACCCAGCGCCAGCCGTCCTTCGTCTGTCAGCTCCACTTGACGGCCGCTCTTGCGAAAGAGCTGAAGGCCCAGCGAATGCTCCAGAAGCTTGATTTGCCCTGACAGGGTTTGAGGCGTGGTGTGGAGTTGCTGGCCGGCGCGCACGATACCGCCAGCTTTCGCCGCGACCCAAAAATAATGCAAATGCTTGAAATTCAAAATTTGACCTTTGATTCGATGGACCGGGCACTTTCGGAAGGGGTCTGCGCAATAGTTCGCATTTTCCGAATTAAATCCCATCTAAATACGAATTTACACGATGTGATGAGTCGCCTACGCTCCTCCCGTCACAGACATGCGCAGCTGGGCCTGGGTCCTGGCTGCTCCTGTGCGACACCCGCTACCCGGCGGTCACCCGAGAAAAGTTGGCCGATCGCCGCGGTTACCGTGCGCCATTTCACCGCTCACAGTTCATGCTGTAGCCTCCTGTTGCCTCCTGCGGCATCGGTGAAGGTGGGCGCGGTTCATCATTTTCCACAGAGGAGAAAAACCTTGAAAATCAAAAGCCAGCCTGACTTTTTCTCAGGCCTCATGTTCATCGGCGCCGGCATCGCATTCGCGTGGGGTGCCACAAACTACACCGTGGGCGAGGCTGCACGCATGGGGCCGGGCTATTTTCCATTGATTCTCGGCATACTGATGGCGCTGGTGGGCGCCGTCATCACTTTAAACGCGCTGGGAAGCACGGCCTCCAGCGAAGAAGAAATCGGGAAGTGGGCGTGGAGACCGCTGTTCTACGTTATTGGCGCCAACGTTGTCTTCGGCCTGCTGCTGGCCGGAGTGCGTGATTGGGGAATCCCGGCTTTTGGAGTCATCGTTGGCATCTACGCCTTGACCTTTGTGGCCAGCATGGCCCAGGCCAACTGGAAATTCAAGCCGACGCTCATTCTGGCCACGGCGCTGGCCATCGGCAGTTATCTGGTCTTTGTCCTGGCACTCCAGCTTCAGTTTCCGGTCTGGCCTGAATTCATCACAGGCTGAGGATCCACATGGAATTGTTTTCAAATTTGTCGATCGGGTTTGGCGTTGCTTTCACACCCATCAACCTCATGTATGCGTTTGTGGGGTGCCTGCTGGGCACCCTGATTGGCGTCTTGCCGGGCATCGGCCCTGCTGCAACCATCGCCATGCTTTTGCCTGCAACTTACGCTTTGCCGCCGGTGTCGGCGTTGATCATGCTGGCCGGCATTTATTACGGCTCCCAGTACGGCGGCTCCACCACGGCCATCCTGGTCAACCTGCCGGGCGAGTCGTCGTCTGTCGTGACCTGTATCGATGGTCACCAGATGGCCAAGAAAGGCAGGGCCGGGCCGGCTCTGGCCGCTGCCGGGCTGGGCTCATTTTTTGCGGGTTGCGTGGGAACGGTCATGATCGCGGCCTTTGCGCCGGCGCTGACGGAAGTGGCATTCAAGTTCGGGCCCGCTGAATATTTCGCCCTGATGGTGCTCGGCCTGATTGGCGCGGTGGTCCTGGCATCAGGCTCGCTGCTCAAGGCGGTCGCCATGATTTTGTTGGGTCTGCTGCTGGGCCTCGTGGGAACAGACGTCAACTCCGGCGTGGCGCGTTTCAGCTTTGACGTGCCGGAACTGACCGACGGAATTGGCTTTGTGGCTATTGCGATGGGCATTTTTGGTTACGGCGAGATCATCAGCAACCTGGCGCAACGCGAGGAGCAGCGCGAAGTTTTCTCCGTCAAGGTGCAGGGTTTGTTCCCGACCAAGCAGGATTTCAAGGACATGACACCAGCGGTGTTGCGCGGCACAGCTCTGGGTTGCGCCCTGGGCATTCTTCCGGGCGGTGGCGCGTTGTTGTCTGCGTTTGCGGCCTACACCATCGAAAAGAAGGTCAAAGCCCGCCCGGGAGAAGTTCCTTTTGGCGAGGGCAATATCCGCGGCGTCGCCGGCCCCGAAGCGGCCAACAATGCGGGGGCACAGGCGTCGTTCATTCCCCTGCTGACACTCGGCATCCCGTCCAATGTGGTGATGGCGCTGATGGTTGGCGCCATGACGATTCACAACATCCAGCCCGGCCCCCAGGTGATGACCAGCAACCCGGAACTGTTCTGGGGCCTGATCGCCTCAATGTGGATCGGCAACGCCATGCTGGTGATCCTGAACCTGCCACTGATCGGCATCTGGATCAAGCTGCTCACCGTTCCCTATCGCTACCTGTTCCCTGCCATCGTGTTGTTCTGCGCGATTGGCGTTTACTCGACCAACAACAACACCTGGGACATCTGGGTGGTCGGTGTGTTCGGCATCGTCGGATATATCTTCAACAAGCTGCGGGCGGAACCCGCGCCATTGTTGCTGGGCCTGATCCTCGGTCCAATGATGGAGGAAAACCTGCGGCGGGCGCTTCTGCTGTCGCGCGGCGACTGGAACACGTTTGTCACGCGCCCCCTTTCAGCCGGTCTGCTGGTGGCCTGCGTTCTGCTCCTGCTCGTCGTGCTGTTGCCGTCGGTCAGACAGAAGCGCGAAGAGGCCTTTGTGGAATAAAAGCGCCGCCGCGCGCGATTGATAGCGCGAAGCACAACCGCCATGAAAAAAGTGTGAAGCCCGCCGATAGGCCGGATTTTGTGCGCGTCGGCTTCCTTGCGGTTGCCGGCGCGTGACTGCCATTAATCTGGGCCGTCTGTCGCCAGACGGCTCGGTGCTACCTACCCGCACACTCCGGGGGCCCCGTCAACGTGTGCCTACTTGGTATTGCTGCGCGTAGAGATTGCTCGTTTCACCCGGACTTAACCGGCTCGTCTCTGTAGCTCTGATCCTCACCTCACGATGGACAGCTGTTAGCTGCTACGCTGCCCTATGCAGTCCGGACCTTCCTCCAGTGCGGTGTTTCCACCCTTGCACCAGCGGCAGTCTGGCGTGCTTCACGGGGTCTATTATCCCGGCAATTGTCATGCTATTTATTTGATAGCTGCTTGCGCATAGCGGATGGGGGCCAAAGGGTTAAAATGCCCTTATTGATCCGAAATACAGATCCACAAGGTACTGCCACCGATGATTCGCCTGACCGAGCTCAAGCTGCCGCTTGACCACCATGAAGACGCGCTGCCCGCGCTGATTACGCAGACGCTGGGCATCACGCGCGGCGAACTGCTCAGCCACACCGTCTACAAGCGCAGCTACGACGCACGCAAGCAAAAGCTGCTGCTGGTCTACATCGCTGACGTGGAAGTAGCCGATGCGGCGCTGGAGACCAGGCTGCTGCATCAGTTAGCCAACAACCCGCACATCCGGCCCGCGCCGGATCAAACCTACCGCTGCGTCGCCACGGCCAACCAGGCGCCCGCGCTGCGCCCTGTCGTGGTGGGCTTCGGCCCCTGTGGCATTTTTGCGGCGCTGCTTCTCGCGCAGATGGGGTTGAAGCCCATCGTGCTGGAGCGCGGCAAAAAGGTGCGGGAGCGCACCAAAGACACCTGGGGCCTGTGGCGCAAAAGTGTGCTCAACCCCGAATCCAATGTGCAGTTTGGCGAAGGCGGCGCCGGCACGTTTTCGGACGGCAAGCTCTGGAGCCAGATCAAGGACCCGCGTTTCCTGGGCCGCAAGGTCATGACCGAGTTTGTCAAGGCCGGCGCGCCTGAAGAAATCCTGCTGGTCAGCAAACCGCACATCGGCACCTTCAAACTGGTCAAAGTGGTGGAGAACATGCGCGAGCAGATCATTGCCATGGGCGGCGAGATCCGTTTTGAGCAGCGCCTGGCCGACGTGCTGATCGAGGACGGCCCGGATGGCAAGCATATTCGCGGCCTGACGGTGCACCACCTGGTCGACGGCAGCAGCTACGAGCTACGCGCCGACCAGGTGGTGCTGGCACCCGGCCACAGTGCCCGCGACACCTTTGCCATGCTGCATGAGCGCGGGGTGTACATGGAAGCCAAGCCCTTTTCGGTCGGTTTTCGCATCGAACACCCGCAGGGCCTGATCGACCGCGCACGCCTGGGCCAGCACGCCGGCCACCCGCTGCTGGGCGCGGCCGACTACAAGCTGGTGCACCACGCGGCCAATGGGCGATCGGTCTACAGCTTTTGCATGTGCCCGGGGGGCACGGTGGTTGCGGCCACCTCGGAAGAAGGCCGTGTGGTCACCAACGGCATGAGCCAGTACTCACGCAACGAGCGCAATGCCAACGCCGGCATCGTGGTGGGCATCACCCCGGCCGACTACCCGGGCGGACCACTGGCCGGCATCAACTTCCAGCGTGCGCTGGAGTCACATGCCTTCACCCTGGGCGGCAGCAACTACCACGCGCCCGGCCAGCTGGTGGGTGACTTTGTAGCCGGCAAGGCTTCAACCCAGCTGGGCAGCGTGGAGCCGTCGTACAAACCCGGCGTATTGATGACCGATCTGGTCAGCACCCTACCGGACTACGCCATCACCGCCATGCGTGAGGCCCTGCCGGTCTTCGGCAAGAAAATCAAGGGCTTTGACATGGTTGATGCGGTGCTGACTGGCGTGGAGACCCGCACCTCGTCGCCGCTGCGCATCACGCGGGGTGATGACTTTCAAAGCGTCAACATCAAGGGCCTGTACCCGGCTGGTGAAGGCGCGAGTTACGCTGGCGGCATTTTGTCGGCTGGCGTGGACGGCATCGAGGTCGCCGAGGCGGTCGCACTCAGCATCACGCGCGCGGCCCAGGGCGGCCGGGCCAAACCGTGACGGCATGCCTGACATCGGTGGCGGATGCTCAGGCCGCGATAAAATCGGGCACCTCATCTTCGGCATGCGCGCAAACGCCTGCTTCTCTGCGGTGTGGCGCCATGTCCGCCCCCCCACCAGCTCTATTCCTCTTTTGAACCGACGCCATGACTGATGCAACTGCCACCAAGCCCACCCAGGCACCCCCTGCCAACGGCAAGCGCGCACCTGTCCCGAGGCCTCAGCAGGCACGCGCGGTCAACCCCGTGCATGAGCGCTTGTTTGAGCTCTACCCCAAGCTGTTCGGCGCCAGTTTCCTGCCGCTCAAGCTGGGGGTGTTCCAGGACCTGCAGGCGCGCCATCCCGAGGACTTCAAAAAGGACGAGCTCAAGTTGGCCATGGGTCAGCATGCCCGCTCTACCCGCTACCTTGACAGCGTAGCCGCTGGCATGGCGCGCCACGACCTCGACGGTAACCCTGTCGAGCCGGTCGCGCCCGAACATGTGCACCACGCCATCCTCGAGATCTTCCGCCGGCGCCAGGCGCGCTCGCGTGAGGACCTGCGCCCCCGGCTGCGCCTGCGGTTGATGGCTGCCATCGAAGCCTCGGGCCTCAGCCGCGAAGACTACGCCGCCCTGGTGCGCGTGCAGGACGAAGCGACAAATGCGCTGGTCGACGACGCGCTGGCCGAGCTGGCTGTGCAATCGGCCAAGCGCGAGGCGCTGCTGCGCGCCTTTGATGCCAGCGGAAAAACCGAAGCCGAATTTGCCGACATGTACGGCATGCGTCTGGCCGAAGTGACGGAAACACTGGCGCGCGTGCGCACAGAGCAAGCCGCCAAAGCCACCGCCGCGCCATAAAAAAAAGCCGCCGCAGCTGCAGCGGCTTTTCAATGGGAGCCGGCTCGACCTCAGACCTGACCGGGCTGGGCGTTCTGCAGTGCGGCGATGCGCTCTTCAATCGGCGGGTGCGTCGCAAACAGTTTGCCCATGGTGCCGGTGATGCCCATGGCTTCCACCGCCTTGGGCAACTGGCCGGGCACCATGCCGCCCAGGCGCGCCAGCGCATTGATCATGGGCTGCTTGCGGCCCATCAGCTGGGCGGCGCCGGCGTCCGCACGGAACTCGCGGTGGCGCGAGAACCAGGCCACAACAATGGCGGCGGCAAAACCCAGCACGATGTCCAGCACGATGGTGCTGATCCAGTAACCAATGCCGGGGCCGGAGTTGTTGTCGCTGCCGCGGCGCAGAAAGCTGTCCACCGCATAACCGATCACGCGGCTCAGGAACACCACAAAGGTGTTCATCACGCCCTGGATCAGCGCCATGGTGACCATGTCGCCATTGGCCACGTGGGCAATCTCGTGGCTCAGCACAGCTTCGATCTCTTCCCGTGTCATGCCCTGCAGCAGCCCGGTGGACACCGCCACCAGCGAGGAGTTCTTGAACGCGCCGGTGGCGAAGGCGTTGGGCGCGCCTTCAAAAATGCCGACTTCGGGCATGCCGATCTGGGCCGTGGTGGCCAGCTTGCGAACGGTTTCCACAATCCAGGCTTCGTCGGCGTTTTGCGGCTCGTTGATCACGCGCACACCGGAGCTCCACTTGGCAATGGGCTTGCTTATCAGCAGCGAGATGATGGCGCCGCCAAAACCGATGACAGCGGCAAAACCGAGCAGCATGCCCAAGTCCAGGCCTTGCGGCGTGAGGAAGCGGTTGACGCCGAGCAGGCTGGCGACGATGCCCAGCACCACCACCACCGCAAGGTTGGTCATTACGAACAGCAAAATACGTTTCATGGGTTCTCCGTGGGGTCGGTGAAAAAAAATCCGCCTCGCGCAGGATGTGAGGTCTGCAAGACCCATATCAAGTTGCGCCGGCAGCTCAGCCGCTGTTTTTGTGTTGTTGTAGGTTCTGCAGCGTTCGGTGGGGTCTGAATACCAGGTTGTCATCATAAAAGGAAAAGTTCTCGTTTTCCGGCCACCAGCCGGGCACGCCGAGCACCGGCAGCGGCGCAAAAGGCTTGGCGGCAAGTTTCTCCGTACCCAGGTCGCCTGCCACCCACGCGTCCAGATCTGCTATGGAATTCATAGCTGGTTGCGCCCGGTAGACATGGGCTGTGACCGGTTTTCTTGGGTAAACCAGCTTCTCAAGCAAAGCGTGGCCAAACAGCACCAGCTGCGCATGCTGCCACAGGGGGCGCAAGTCGATGAACAGCTTGCGCCAGTCCTTGTCCAGCAGCGCATCCCACAGCGGCTGCGGCGCTGACAGGAAGGCCGCGTTTTCGTCGAACACGGTCAAAGCGTCACGCACCGGCCCGCGCAGCGGAGCCACACCGGCCGCCGCGATCTCCGCCGCCTGCAGCTGATTGAGTTTTGCCTTGGTCAGCGGGAAACGCAGCCAGCACAGGCCGTTAAAAAAGTCGTGCAGGTTGTCGCGCGTTGGCACCGTGCCCGAGTCGAAGATGAACTGTTCGTAGGCCTCGCCGGCGGGCAAAGCGGATTGCGCCACAAACCGCCGCGGCCCATCGGGCTCGCGGTTCAGCGCCTCATGGAAGGCCGCGCCGCCCGCAATGGCCAGCGCCACGCGCTCACCGGATTTGCGCCAGGGCGCCAGCCAGGGACGGTCCCAGTCGTTCACGTCAAATTTTACCGAGCGACGTGGTCTATCCACTGGACTTGCGTGGGCGCCGCTTCGGGCGACAGCCGGAAATCGGCACCGGAATTGCGTAACAACGTGGCCAGCTTGCCGTGTTTGCTAAGAATTTTTTCGTCCCGCAGCCGTTTCACCACGTCGTTCATCGGTACTGGCTTGCCGGTGCGAAGGGCAGGTACAGCCTTCAGGATGGCTTCGGGGCCCTGCGGCGGAGCTTTCTTGGTGGGCGCGCGCCTGGCGGTAGGCGCAACCTTGGGCGCGGACACGACTGCGGAAACAGGTGCCGGGGCCGGTGTCTTGCGCGCAGGCGAGCGTTTAGGCTCGCCGTCCACGTACCGAACATCGGCATAGCACATCTGCAGGGCGTCGGCGTCGGCTTTCTCGCGCCGGGCAAAGCAGATCACGCGCATGCCCGCCTCGCGCAGGCGCAGCGCCAGCGGCGCGAAGTCCGCGTCGCTAGAGGCAATGGCCACGCTGGTTGGCAGCGAATCGTTGTGCATCAGGTCCATCGCGTCAACTACCAGCGCCACGTCAGTCGTGCCCTTGCCTTGGTTGATCAAGGCGCGTACCCCGTTCCGTCTAAGCACGTCCTTGATGCCCGCCAACTTATCGTGACCCCCATAAGCGCGCCGCACGGAAACGGACAGTCCCAGCCCGTCAAGCTGCCGGAATACTTCCTCGACATCGCTGGCAGCGGAGAGGTTGTCGGCATCGATCAACAGCGCAACAAGCGGTTTACGTTCCATCAATTACTCCTGCTGGAAACCAGCTTCCACGGCAAGGTTTCGCCCGAGCGTAGCGGCTTGAGTTCGGCCTCGCCAAACGCAAAGCTTTCGGGTGGCGTCCAGCTTTCTTTCTTCAGCGTGATGGTGCCCTGGTTGCGCGGCAGGCCATAAAAATCGGCGCCGTTGAAGCTGGCAAAGGCTTCGAGCTGATCCAGTGCGCCGGCGGTATCAAAGGCTTCGGCATACAGCTCCATGGCCGCATGGGCGGTGTAGCAGCCGGCGCAGCCGGTGGCGTGTTCTTTCAGATGGGCCGGGTGCGGCGCGCTGTCGGTACCCAGGAAAAAGCGCGGGTTGCCGCCGGTCGCGGCCTCCACCAGCGCCAGCCGATGCGTCTCGCGCTTGAGAACCGGCAGGCAGTAATAATGCGGGCGGACGCCGCCCGTGAAGATGGCATTGCGGTTGTACAGCAAATGGTGCGCGGTGACGGTGGCACCTGTGAAGCGGCCGGCATCATGCACATACTGCGCGGCTTCTTTGGTCGTGATGTGTTCGAACACCATCTTCAGTTCGGGAAAATCGCGGCGCAGCGGGATCAACTGGGTGTCGATAAACACCGCCTCGCGATCAAACAGGTCGATATCCGGCGAGGTGACTTCGCCGTGCACCAGCAGCAAAAGGCCTTCGCGCTGCATCGCCTCCAGCGTCTTGTAAGTCTTGCGCAAATCCGTCACGCCAGCATCGCTGTTGGTCGTGGCGCCGGCCGGGTAGAGCTTGAGGGCAACCACACCGGCGTCCTTCGCGCGCCTGATTTCTTCGGGCGGAAGGTTGTCGGTCAGGTACAGCGTCATCAAAGGTTCAAATGCCACACCTGCCGGCACGGCGGCCTGGATACGCTGTCGGTAGGCGACGGCCTGCGCGGCGGTGGTCACGGGCGGTCGCAGGTTGGGCATGACGATGGCGCGCCCAAATTGCGCTGCGGTGTGCGGCACCACGGTATTCAGGGCATCGCCGTCCCGCACATGCAGGTGCCAGTCGTCGGGACGGGTAAGGGTGATTTGAGTCATGCCGCCATTGTCCCAAATCTCCCGACGATCTCCTGCAAGCCGTGCATTTGGCGCGTAGCGAGCGGGTGTAAGGCAAGGCGCGGGTGTCAGGCTACCGGAACGTACTTCAGGTACGTGAGGATGGCCTGATCGGGACCCGCAACGCCGCCATGCGCCCGCGCAGTAGCGCCAACTCAGTGCGCCAGGATCTTGTTGAGAAAATCCTTGGTCCGCGCCTGCCGGTTTTCCGGGTGCAGGAAAAACTCGTCCTTGGAGCAGTCCTCCAGAATTTTTCCGCCGACGTCCATGAAGATGACCCGGCTGCCCACCTTTTTGGCAAAACCCATCTCGTGCGTGACCACCATCATGGTCATGCCGTCGGTGGCCAGGCCCATCATGCAGTCCAGCACCTCGCCGACCATTTCGGGGTCGAGCGCCGAGGTGGGCTCATCAAACAGCATGGCAATCGGGTCCATGCTCAGTGCGCGGGCAATCGCCACACGCTGCTGCTGGCCGCCTGAGAGCTGGCCGGGAAACTTGTCTTTGTGCAGCATCAGGCCCACACGGTCCAGGTATTTGAGGCCGTGGGTTTTGGCCTCTTCCTGGCTGCGCCCGAGCACCTTGACCTGGGCCAGAGTGAGGTTCTCGGTCACGCTCAGGTGCGGAAACAGCTCGAAGTTCTGGAACACCATGCCCACGCGGGAGCGCAGCTTGGGCAGGTCGGTTTTGGGGTCATGCACCGCCTGGCCATCCACAAAAATCTCGCCCTTCTGGAAAGGCTCAAGGGCGTTGATGACCTTGATCAGCGTGGACTTGCCGGAACCCGAAGGCCCGCACACCACCACCACCTCACCTTTTTTGATTCTGGTGCTGCAGTCGTTGAGCACCTGAACCGTGCCATACCACTTGGAAACTTCTTTCATCTCAATCATCATGTTCTCCAGTCTTCTCTTGATCTGTATCTGGGAGCCTGTCGGCCTTGGGAATTTACCGAATGATGGCTATCTTGTTCTGCAGGCGCTTGACCATGTAAGACAGCCCAAAACACATCACAAAATAAACCACGGCAGCCAGCAGGTAGGCCTCTTCCGTTCGACCGTAAATTTTGCCAGCGGTGCTGAAACCCTTGAGCAGGTCATAGGCACCAATCGCGTACACCAGCGAGGTGTCCTGAAACAGGATGATGGTCTGCGTCAGCAAAATCGGCACCATGTTTCTGAAGGCCTGCGGCAGGACAATGAGTTTCATGTTCTGCGCATAGGTCATGCCCAGCGCGCGCCCGGCATTGACCTGTCCGCGCGAGATCGACTGAATACCGGCCCGCATGATCTCGCTGAAATAAGCAGCTTCAAAAGCGACAAAGGTAATGACGGCC
The DNA here is from genome assembly GCF_041689105.1 of Polaromonas sp. GTDB lineage: Bacteria > Pseudomonadota > Gammaproteobacteria > Burkholderiales > Burkholderiaceae_C > Polaromonas. Next base: position 22,266 of record NZ_JBDNGU010000083.1, read on the forward strand.
GATATTTCTGCCCGGTAATTACTGCCCCCGGGGATCAGCGCATAAAACCCGGCTGGCACCAGCAGGAAGAACCACAGAATCACCATCACCAGCGGCACCGAGCGCATGCCGTTGACGTAGATGGTGGCAGGAACCACCAGGATTTTCTTGCCCGACAGCCGCATCAGCGCCAGGATGGTACCGAAAATGATGCCGCCGATGGTGGCCACAACTGTCAGCTGAATGCTGAAGATAAAGCCCTTGATGACAAACTTGGAAATGATATCCCAGTTGAAAAAGCTCAGGTCGAGTCCAAACATCTCAGTGCCCCCCACCAGCCGCGCCGGCCATGCTGTAGCCGGGTATCTGGACCTTCTTTTCGATGAAGGCACACACCCGGTTGACCGCAAACGCCGACACCGCGTAGGCCGCGGTGACAGCCAGATAAATCTCGATGCCGCGTGAGGTCTCCTCCTGGGCCTGCATGGCAAACATGGTCAGTTCTGCAATGGACACCGCAAACGCGACCGACGAATTTTTAAGCAGGTTCATCGACTCGCTGGTCAGCGGTGGAACGATGATCCGGAAAGCCATCGGCAGGAGCACGTAACGGTAAGTCTGCGCGGTGGTGAAACCCATCGCCATACCGGCATAACGCTGGCCGCGAGGCAGCGACTGCACGCCCGCCCGGACCTGCTCGGCGATACGCGCCGAGGTAAAAAACCCGAGTGCAAACACCACCAGCACAAAACTCGGCAAATCCTTCATCGCCGGGAACATCTTGGGTACCACAAAGTACCAGATGAAAATCTGCACCAGCAGCGGAATGTTTCGAAACAGCTCGACCCAGGCGTTGGCCAGGCGTACCAGCCAGGGACTGTTGGGCAGTGTGCGCAGTGTGCCGAAAAGCACGCCCACCACCATCGCGACCACCCACGAAGCGCCAGCGACGGCCAGGGTCCAGCCCCAGGCTTCGAACATCCACTCCAGGTAAGTGCGTCCACTGCCGTCGTCGTTTAAAAAAACCTTCCAGTCCCAATTCATGTTGTCTCCCGCCACGAAATTTTTTAACCCTGTCGCCGTGCCCCTCCATCAAAGGCCTTTAACAACAACAAACCCCGTCAGAGCCACACCGACGGGGTTTGTTTTTTAGCTCAGTCCGGAATTACTTCTTGGCGTAGTCTTCCATGGGCTTGTCGTTCGGCGTGGCCCAGGCGGTCTTGGTGCTTTCGCTGACAGCCAGGCCAACGCGGCTGTTTTTCGGCGGGATGGGCTGCATGAACCACTTGTCCCAGACCTTGGCCATGTCGCCGGACTTGATCATGCCGGTGATGGTGTCGGTACCAATCTTCTTGAGACCGGCGTCGTCCTTGCGGATCATGATGGCAATCGGCTCGACGCTCAGAACTTCACCGACGATCTTGAAGTCGGCAGGGTTCTTGGAGGTAGCGATGTTGCCAGCCAGGATGGCGCCGTCCATCACGAAGGCGTCGGCACGGCCTGACTCGAGCAGCAGGAAGCTGTCAGAGTGGTCTTTGCCGAAGATTTCCTTGAAGTCAACGCCGGTGGCGCGCTCGTTTTTACGCAGGGTCTGCACCGACGTCGTGCCGGTGGTGGTCGCCACGTTTTTGCCATTCAGCTGGGCGATACCGGCGATGCCGGAGTTGGCCTTGACCGCGATGCGCACTTCTTCAACAAAGGTGGTCGGCAGGAAAGACACGTCTTTCTGACGGGTAGCGTTGTTGGTCGTGGAACCACATTCAATATCCACCGTGCCGTTCTGCACCAGCGGGATGCGGTTTTGCGACGTCACCGACTGGTACTTGACTTCCAGCTTGCGGCCCACGGCCTTTTCGATGTCGGCAATGATGCGGTTGCAGATTTCGACATGGTAGCCGGCGTACTTGCCGTCACCCAGGGTGTAAGACAGGGCGCCCGACGAGTCGCGAACACCCATGACGATCACGCCGGAAGCCTTGACTTTGGCCAGGGTGTCATTGGCCTGGGCAAAAGCACCGCTGGTGGCGAGCAAGGCGACAGTGAGTGCGGCAAGTTTGAGTTTCATGAAAATTTCCTAAGGGTTGAATCAATCGGTGATGAACGCCATTCTACGGAGCGCGCCATGGGCTTGTGCCCAAGGTTTACCCCATCTCTTGCAACGGCATCCAGCGTGCTGGACAGTCCCTGAACGCAGGCCAGGACAATTGGAGGACAGCATTAACGCGGCCAGAACGCCCGAAGGCAATAAACAGGTCGCGCAAAAAAGTGTCACCAAGATAGTGCTTGCGTTGACAGGAGTGGAACCGGAGCGTCAGGCTAAGCAGGCTTTGTGCCAACCCGGAGAAACACTGGATCAGGTCTCGCCGGGAGATCACGCCACCCGCAGTGGCAGAACGAAACGGACTGTAAATTTAGGGCGTGTGAAAAGCCAATGCTGATAACGCGCGGCATCATGCATTTAATTTATAACCACTAAGGGTTGCCACCTAGTCGCACTTTTCCGGCGGTCTTGGGCAGGGCCTGACTTTCGAGGTAGTTCCACAGCGCCTGGGCCGGGCTTTTGGCTTCGGCCTTGTTGGTGGGCCGCTCGCGGTAGACCCGCAAATCCATGGTCATCTCCAGCCCCGGCCCCGCGCTGACGAGCTTTTTGACGCGCAGCTCTTTCTTGACAGCGCTGAAGGGCAAAAATGCAATGCCGTGGCCTTCCAGCGCCATCGCTTTCAGGCCCTCGGCCATGTCGGTTTCGTAAACCCGGTCCAGGTGGATGGCGACACTGGACTGCTTGAGGATCAGGTCCACCATGCGCCCCAGATACGCCCCGGACGCGTAACCCAGGTAGGGCAGCGGCTGGCCGGCGCGTCCGGGCAGCTTGAACAGCGGTACGCCGTCGGCATCGGCCTTGACAAAGGGCGCAAGCACCTCTTGCCCCAAGCTGATCATTTCATAGCGGTCGGCATCAAGCTGAAAAGGTTGCGAGTCATGGTGGTAGGCGATCAGCAGGTCGCAGCTGCCCTCGACCAGACGCAACACCGCGTCGTGCACATTGAGCGCGATCAGCCGGCTCTTCATGGGCCCGAACTTCTCGCGCAGGCTGCTGACCCAGGCCGGAAAGAAGGTGAAGGCCAGCGAATGGGGCACCGCAAACTCAATCACGTCCTGCCCGGCCGAGTTGTGGCCGCGTAGCATGGCCCGCGTCGACTGCAGGCCCTGCAGCATTTCCAGCGACTGGGTATAGAGGGTTTCGCCGGCAGGCGTCAGGCGGGTCGGGTAGGAGCTGCGGTCCACCAGGTCGGTCCCAGCCCAGGCTTCCAGCGCCTGGATGCGCCGCGAAAACGCCGGCTGCGTGACATGGCGCAGCGTGGCTGAACGGCTGAAGCTGCGGGTTTCAGCAAGACTGACAAAATCTTCCAGCCATTTGGTTTCCATACTTTTTATTATGCGAGCGCGCAGGGCACTTGTGTCTACGGGAATCCCTCATGACGGGCGGGCACCTGCAGGTCAGGCCCGGGCGCTATGCAATCGATAGCTGGAAACGCCCGACCGTCAAGGGCTAGAGGACTAAAACACTCCCAACTTACTCCGCACTCTGCTGCAGCGCCCACATGGCTGCATACCGCCCGCCCAAGCCCAACAGGGTCGTGTGGGTGCCGCGCTCAACGATCTGTCCGGCTTCCATCACCAGGATTTCGTGCGCATCGACCACGGTGGAGAGACGGTGGGCGATGACCAGCGTGGTCTTGTTTTCGGCAATGCTGCGCAGCTCGGCCTGGATGGCGCGTTCATTGGCCGAGTCGAGCGCCGACGTGGCTTCGTCAAAAATCATGATGGGCGGGTTTTTCAGCAGCGTGCGGGCAATCGCCACGCGCTGCTTCTCGCCACCCGACAGCTTCAGGCCACGCTCGCCGACCATGGTGGCGTAGCCCGCAGGCGTAGAGCTGATGAAGTCATGGATGCGGGCGGCGCGGGCGGCTTCTTCCACCTGAGCGCGGCTGGCGCCGGGCTGGCCGTAGGCAATGTTGTATTCGACCGTGTCGTTGAAAAGCACCGTGTCCTGCGGCACGATGCCAATCGCCTGACGCACGCTGGCCTGGGTCACGGCTGTGATGTCCTGGCCGCCCACCGTGATGCGGCCCCCTTCCTGGGGATTAATCACGTCGTAGAAGCGAAACAGCAAGCGCGCAAGGGTTGACTTGCCGGCACCCGAGGAACCGACCACCGCCACCGTCTTGCCCGGCGGGATCTCAAAGCTGATGTTGTGCAGGATGGGCCGGGACGGCTCGTAAGCGAAGCTGACGTTTTCAAAGCGGACTGCGGAGTCCAGCAACGGGGAGCCCTCACCCCTTCCCTCTCCCAGCGGGAGAGGGTGGAAGACCAGGGGCAGCGCGCCGGGCTGGTCGGCGATCTCGCGCTCTTTTTCCATCAGGTTGAACATCTTGGCCAGGTCGGTCAGGCTTTGCTTGATCTCGCGGTAAAGCACGCCCAGAAAGCCCAGCGGGATGTAGAGCTGGATCATGAAGGCGTTGACCATCACCAGGTCGCCCAGCGTCATGCGCCCCTCGACCACGCCTTGCGTTGCCCGCCAAAGCATGGCCACCAGGCCGGCGGCAATGATCAGCTGTTGGCCGGTGTTGAGCAGGCTCAGCGTGGTCTGGCTCTTGACGGCGGCGCGGCGGTAACGCAGCAGGTTCTCGTCGTAGCGGCGCGCTTCGAAGTCTTCGTTGTTGAAGTACTTGACGGTTTCGTAATTGAGCAGCGAGTCGATGGCCCGGCTGTGTGCCGAGGAGTCCAGCTCGTTCATCTCCTTGCGGAACTTGGTGCGCCATTCGGTCACCGTCACGGTGAATGTGATGTAAAACACGAGCGCAATGATGGTGATGCCGGCAAACCAGATATCGAACTTGACCGCCAGCAGGGTCAGCACCAGCGTCACTTCGATCAGCGTCGGGATGATGCTGTACAGCGAGTAGGAGATCAGCGAGTGCACGCCGCGCGTACCGCGCTCGATGTCGCGAGTCATGCCGCCGGTCTGGCGCTCCAGGTGAAAACGCAGGCTCAGCGCGTGCAGGTGGCGAAACACCTCCAGCGAGATGCGGCGCGCCGCGCCTTCGGTGGCCTTGGCAAACACCAGCTCGCGCAACTCGGTAAACAGCGAGGTGGACAGCCTGAGCAGGCCGTAACCGACCAGCAGCGCGGCCGGAACCACCAGCACCACCTGCACATCGCCGGGCTTGAAGCTCATGGCATCGACCAGATTTTTCAGCAGCAGCGGCACGCCGATGTTCGCGACCTTGGCGCCGACCATGAAGCTGAGCGCCGCCAGCACGCGCCATTTGTAGTCCCACAGGTAGGGAAACAGGCGCTTGAGCGTGCCCCAGTCGGAGCGGTTGATGTCGGGTGAGGCAGGTGCGCCGGGAGCAGGCGAACTGGTGGGGACAGGAGCAAAGGAGCGCATCGGAGACAATTGTCCTGTTTATTGATTTTCTATACCTGATTGTGCCTATGTCCATCGAAACCGGCCTTCCCCCTGACCCCTTGAGCGTCAAGCTGCCGCTGGACAAGGAGCTGGTGCTCAAGGTGATCCCCATGCCTGCGGACTGCAATGCCAACGGCGACATCTTTGGTGGCTGGGTCATGGCCCAGGTTGATCTGGCCGGCTCGGTCATCCCCGCGCGTTATGCCGAGGGCCGCATGGCCACGGTGGCGGTCAACGAGTTCATCTTCAAGCAGCCGGTGCGCGTTGGCGACATCCTGTCCTTCTATTCCGAGCTCACGCGCATAGGCCGCACCTCGATGACGGTCAAGGTCGAGGTGTATGCCGAACGTTTTGGCTCGCAGGGGCGCTACATCAAGGTAACCGAGGCCAGCGTGACTTATGTGGCGATTGATGATGCGGGCCAGCCGCGGCCGGTGCCGGTCTCTTCGCTGCCGCGGCCCGCTTCGCCATCGCTATAAAATAGATAGCTCTTTGAACCCGTCCCATAAGGGCTTAAGGCCTTTTTGGCTCTTGTCCGGTTTTTCCATTCAATCATTTATAGACGTGGCACTTTGTGGGCGGGAGCTGGCCGACGGGGCACTCAGCTACGCGAATGTCCCCCGGCCTGCGGCCTCCTCCTTGATTTCGCGACGCTAACCGCCCCGTCAGCCCGATCCTGGCGCGTGGCCGGTAGACGCTTGCCTGATAAAGACAAAGACGCCCGCCGCCAAAGAGCTCGGGTGAGCGGCGCAGCACGTAGGTCGGGTTAGCGCAGCGTAACCCGACATCTTCGCTCGCCAATGCCGCAACCTGATTTCTTGTCTTTCGAAGGCAAGCATTAAAACTTGCCGTGGCGGCCTTGCCCGCCGGCAAAACGTGCAGCGCCCTGCAAGCCTTCGCCGATACACGCCCTGCCGCGGTCCCACTCCTGCTTGAGGGCGTCTGGCAGAGGCAGGTCCCATTGCGTGTACGCGCTGTGGCGGTCAGCCAGCATGGTTTTTTGCGGAAAGGCCGCCAGCTGGCGCGCCAGCAGCAGTGCTGCTTCGCGCGCCGTGCCGGCGGGCACCACCCGGTTGCACAAACCCATCTGCAGGGCCTCGGCCGCTTCCACCTTGCGGCCAGTCAGGATCAGATCCATCGCGTGGCCCATACCGACCAGGCGCGGCAGGCGCACCGTGCCGCCGTCGATCAGCGGCACACCAAAGCGCCGGCAATACACGCCGAAGTAGGCGTTGTCGTCCATCACGCGCATGTCGCACCAGAGCGCCAGCTCCATGCCGCCGGCCACAGCAGCGCCGCTCACGGCGGCGATCACGGGTTTGGACAGCAGCAGGCGCGAGGGGCCCATCGGGCCCGCCGGCCGGTCGTCTGACGCCTCGAAATCCAGGTCGGCAAACACAGCGGCGTCCACACCGCTGTCGCCCGCTTCGCGCAGCATCTTCGCGCCGGACTGCAGGTCCCAGCCGGCACAGAAATGCCCATGCGCACCGTGAAACACCGCCACCTTCACGCTGTCGTCGGTATCGAAGGCCAGGAAAGCCTCGTAGAGTTCACGCGCATGGTCACTGTCCACCGCATTGCGCACGTCGGGGCGATCAAGCGTGATGATCGCGACCTCGCCGTCTTTTTCGACATGAATGCTCACGGCTTGTCTCCCCACCAGCCGACACGCGGCGCTGCCAGACAGGCAGCCAGCTCGTCGGCGTTGACATGAATTTCCATGCGCAGCAGCGCTGCCGCCATGGACTTGCCCAGGTTGTCCAGCCGCAGGTTGCGCGCGCCACCGCCCTGCAGCGCGTCGTGCAGCACCAGCTTGATCGCCAGAATATTGGGCAGTGTCCAGCACTCGACGCGGCCAGGCAGCCAGGGGGCAAAATGCGCCTGCACGCGCTCCGCCGTCACCTCGCGCGCCAGCACGGCGTAACCGGCCGCGTTCCAGGCAAACAGGCCAAAGTCGACCCAGTCGGCCTTGTCGCCACTGCGCGCATGGGCCAGCCGGGCCAGCTGAAGGGTCGATGGTGACGTAGTCATGTTTGCAGCATCTCCACCCTGACCTGTGGCTCAACCAGCGAGCGGTCCAGCAAGACCGGCCAGATGCCCAGCAATTCACTGGTGTTGTGCAGGCCGTGAAAGCCGCAAGTGTAGGCCGGCCCGCTCAGGCCCATCCAGGGGAACAACCGGCCGAAACCGTCGGCGGCCTTTTTGTCCTGGGTGCGCAGCACCATGCGCACCCAGACCTCGTTGAGGTCGGCCAGCGCCTGCCCTTGTGGTAACGGCGCCAGCGCGCCGTGTGCGGAATTGAGCCCCGGAAATTCCACGAACAAGGCCTCGTGCGGCACCGCCTTGTCGGCCAGCTGGCTCTTGACCATCTCCACCGCCGCCAGCGCCTTGTCGTAGGCGTCGGGCCAGCTGAAACCCCAGGTCACCTCGGCCTTGAAGCCATCGCGGTAGCCGCCCACCACCTTGAGCTGTCCGGTGCGCGGGTGGCCGGTTGCGCCGGTCATGCGCACCCGGTCGTGGCTCAAATCCTCGAGGCGGATGGTGGACAGATCAAGCACCACGTCGGGCGAAAAATAGGCATGCGGGTTGTGCACCTCGTACAGCAGCTGCTGGCGCACGGTGTCAAAGTTGACGCGCCCGCCGGTCCCCGGGGCCTTCATGATGACGGCGCTACCGTTCTCCTCGACCTCGGCAATGGGGTAACCGATATGGGCCAGGTCAGGAATGGCTTTCCAGGCCTGCAGACTGCCGAAGTTGCCACCGCTGCCCTGACCCGAACATTCGAGCAGGTGGCCGACCGCCAGACCCTGGGCCAGGCGGTTCAGGTCGGCAGCAGTCGCATCCACGGTGTCACCCAGGTTCCAGTTGAACTCGTGCACCAGCGGCGCAAGAAACAGTGCCGCATCGGCAACACGACCGGTGATCACGATGTCTGCGCCTTGCTGCAGCGCCGAAACAATCGGCCGGGCCCCGAGATAGGCATTGGCAAACACCATGCGCCCCTGCACCGCATCGAAGGGTGCCGCGCTGAGCATGTGTGCGGGTGCGAGATCGTTGACCTGTTGCAAGACCTCATCGCCTGTCACAACGGCGACGCGGGCCGACCATTTTTGTGCCGAAAAGGCAGCCCTGATGGCGGCCGCGGCACCGGCCGGATTCAGGCCGCCGGCATTGCAGATAAAACGCACGCCGCGTGCCTGCATCGCCGGCCACAAATGCATAAGCATAGGCACCACGTCTTTGGCGTAGCCAAGGGAAACATCGCGTTGCAGGTCCTTCTGCAGGATGGCCTGTGTGAGTTCTGCGAGGTGGTCGCTGGCAATGTATTGCACACCGCCTTTTTCGATGCTCGCAAGCACGGGTTCCCACGCGTCTCCGTAGAAACCCAACCCGGCACCAATCCTTATTGATTTTTTCATTGAATGCAGCTCATGATCACTCCCGTCAGATTTCAAGCCGGAAGGGTTAGCGGCCTGCTCGCCTTCGGGCTCTTGCTTATTTTTACCAAGCGAGTGCTTTGTAAAAATTTATTGTGGAGTAAAAGTGCTGTTATTGCAATTGATCATCAGCGGCATCGCACAAGGCTGCATTTACGGGCTGATCGCCCTGGGTTTTGTTCTCATCTACAAAGCCACCGAAACGGTGAGCTTCGCGCAGGGCGAGCTGATGATGCTGGGCGCTTTTGGCGGCCTGGCCTGCATGACCATGCTCGGTTTTCCTTTCTGGCTGGCAGTGCTCAGCGCCATCGCGGGCATGGCGCTGTTCGGCGTGCTGCTGGAGCGGCTGGTGATACGGCCCATCCTGGGGCAACCGGCGTTTTCGATCGTGATGCTGACCATAGGCGTCGGCTACGTGGCGCGCGGCCTGATCACCATGATCCCGGGCATAGGCACCGAAACCCACGTTTTGCCCGTGCCCTACAAGGACATGATCTGGCAGCTCGGCGGGAACGCGGCCGGACAGGGCGCGCTGATCATCAATATCGAGCAGATGGCCGTCATCGCCAGCACCGCCGTGTTGTGCCTGCTGCTGTTCGCGCTGTTCAAGTACAGCAAGCTCGGCATCGCCATGCAGGCATCCTCGCAAAACCAGCTGGCGGCGTACTACATGGGCATCCCGGTCAAGCGGCTCAACGGCATGGTCTGGGGCCTGGCCGCTGCCGTGGCCGCCGTCGCCGGCCTGCTGCTGGCACCCATCACTTTTGTTCACGCCAACATGGGGTTCATCGGCCTGAAGGCCTTTCCTGCCGCGGTGGTCGGCGGCTTCGGCAGCTTGCCTGGCGCAATTGTCGGCGGCCTGCTCATCGGCATCGTTGAATCGCTGGCCGGCTTCTATGCGCCCGATGGCATCAAGGACATCGCGGCTTATGTGGTGGTTCTGATCATGCTGATGGTCAAACCCAACGGCCTGTTCGGCGAAAAACTCAGAAAGAAGGTATGACCCAAAGACAGCGCAATGCGTACCCAATTGAAAGGCCAAGTCACCACGGAACCGGCTTCGCCGGGCCGCAGGTGGTGCCCCCTTGGGGGGGAGGCGCCGAGGGCGCTTCGGGGGGGGTATGAGGTTTATCTTCAAGACCGATTACGGACAGGACATCAAGCTTGCCAAACACGGCGGCCATGTGTTCTGGTATGGCGCGCTGATGCTGCTGCTGGTCGCAGCACCCTGGCTGTTTGCCGAGTACTGGCTGGCGCAGCTGACCTTTATCCTGATCTACTCGATTGCCGGCCTCGGACTGATGCTGCTGGCCGGCTTCACTGGCCTGTTCTCCCTGGGCCATGCGGCCTTTTTGGGGGTCGGCGCGTACACCCAGGCGGTGATGACCAACGCTGGTGTGCCTTTCCCGATTGCCCTGGCATTCGCCGCCGGCCTGTCTGCCGCGGTGGGCCTGGTGGTCGGTTTGCCGGCGCTGCGCGTCAAGGGCATTTACCTGGGGATAGCCACGCTGGCCTTCGGCTTCATCGTCGAGGAAGTTTTTGCACGCTGGGAAAGCGTCACCGGCGGCAATGCCGGTATCCACATCAAGGCGCCTGACATGTTCGGCTGGAAGCTGGACAGCGGCGAAGCGTTTTATTTTCTCTGCCTGGTGATTGCCATAGGCGCCACGCTGGCCATTCTCAACCTGCTGCGTTCGCCGACGGGCCGCGCCTTTGTCGCCATCCGGGACTCCGAAATCTCCGCGCAGAGCATGGGCATTCACCTTGCCCGCTACAAAACGCTGTCATTTGCGCTGTCGGCTGCGCTCGCTGGCATCGCCGGTGCCCTGTATGCCCACAAGCTGCAGTTCATTTCGCCCGACCAGTTCAACATCCTGCAGTCCATCGACCTGTTGCTGATGATTGTGGTCGGCGGCGTGGGCTCGGTACACGGGGCCTTCCTGGGCGCGATCTTCCTGATTTCCATGCCCCAGGCGATTGCGCTGGTCAAGGACTACCTGCCTGCCGCCATCGGCCAGGCGCCCGGCCTGCAGGGCGTGGTCTACGGCATGGTGCTGATTGCTTTTGTGCTGTTTGAGCCGCTCGGGCTCTACGGACGCTGGCTGAAGATACGTACCTATCTGCAGACCTTTCCGTTCTACCGCAAGGGCATGTTCAAGCGCCAGAAATCTTTTCAAAAGTCAGATCGCCTGAAATGAGTTCCATCCAATTACCCGCTGACCAGCCTCTGCTGTCAGCCCGCAACCTCAGCGTCCGTTTCGGAGGCGTGCTGGCCGTCAACAACGTCAGCTTCGATGTGAAGCAGGGCGAGGTTTTCACGCTGATCGGCCCCAACGGCGCGGGCAAAACCACGGTATTCAACCTGATCAGCCGCATTTACACGCCCACCAACGGCGAAATTGATTACATGGGCGCCAGGCTGACCGACCAGCCGCCGCACAAGATTGCCGCGCTGGGTATTGCCCGCACGTTCCAGAACATCGAGCTGTTCGAACACGCGACGGTGCTGCACAACCTGCTGATCGGCCGTCACACGCACCGTCAAACCGGCCTGTGGAGCGAGATTTTCTTCACGCAGAAAACCCGCGAAGCCGAAATACAGGCGCGCGAAAAAGCCGAGCAGGTCATCGACTTCCTGGACCTGCAACACCACCGCGACTCCTTCGTTGCCGGCCTGCCCTACGGTGTGCGCAAGGTGGTGGAGCTGGGCCGGGCGCTGTGCACCGAGCCGAAACTGCTGTTGCTGGACGAGCCTTCTTCCGGGCTGAATGTGGAAGAAACCGACGACATGGCTTTCTGGATTCATGACATCAAGAATGAGCTGGGCATCACCGTGCTGATGGTCGAGCATGACATGACGCTGGTCTCCAAGGTGTCCGACCGGGTGCTGGCGATGAACCAGGGCGAAGTCCTGGCCATGGGCACACCGCGCGAGGTGCAGAACGACCCCGGTGTGATCGAGGCCTATCTCGGCTCCGTCGACGATGTGTCCTCGCTGCGTCGTCAACACAAAGCTGTCGACGTGCATGCGGAGGCCCGCTCATGAGCCGCCGCGCCGTTTGCAGGGCGACTACCGCAGCAGCCCGCAAGGCGGAGGTCCTCCAATGAGCGCGGCACCCCCTCCCGTGAGCGATCAGCCCGTGCTCAAACTGCTCAATGTCGAAAGCTCCTACGGGCCGATCAAGGCCATACGCGGCGTCAGCCTGCAGGTGCGGCGCGGTGAGATCGCCACCGTGCTGGGCTCCAACGGCGCGGGCAAGACCACGATTTTGAAAACCATCTCGGGCATCATTGACCCGCGCAAGGGCTCCATCGAATTCAAGGGGGGCAACATCACGGCCCAGGACCCGGCCTACATTGTTCAGCAGGGCCTGAGCCATGTGCCCGAGGGCCGTGAGGTCTTCCCGCTGCTCAGCGTGCGCGACAACCTGCTGATGGGTGCCTACACCCGCAAGGACCGCGACGGCGTGGCCAGGGACATCGAAGTGGTGTTCGGCTACTTTCCCATCCTGCGCGAGCGCGCCTTGCAAGACGCCGGGCTGCTGTCCGGCGGCCAGCAACAGATGCTGTCGATCTCGCGCGCGCTGATGGCCTCACCCGACCTGATCCTGCTCGACGAGCCGAGCTTGGGCCTGAGTCCCAAGCTGACCAAGGAAATCTTCGAGATCGTGGTGCGCATCAACCGCGAGCGCGGCACCACCATCTTGCTGGTCGAGCAAAACGCCAACATGGCCCTGAACGCTTCCGACTACGGCTACGTGCTGGAAAACGGCCGCATCGTGATGGAAGACACCTGCGCACGCCTGCGGGAAAAGGAAGACATCAAGGAGTTCTACCTCGGCATGAAGGAAGACGGCGTGCGCAGCGAGCGCCGCTGGAAGAAGAAAAAGACGTGGAGATAAAACGGATGACATCAAAACTGGCTTTCTCACAGCCGCAGCGACAGGCGTGGGGGCTTCCTCCTCACCAGCAGGGGCCGCGGAACCGGCTTTGCCGGGCCGCAGGCGCAGCGCCCCCGCGGGGGGCAGCGAAGTACGCGAAGCGACAAGCGTGGGGGCTCTATGTCTAATCTTTGGGATCTTTCCCACATCCAGCCCGAGACCCGCGTGGTACTTGAGGGCGAAACCATTCCGGCGATGTTCTGGAACGCGGTTGCGCAGCGCCAGGACAAGGTCTGGATGCGTCAGAAAAAACTTGGCATCTGGCGCAGCTGGAGCTGGAACCAGACCGGGCAAGCCGTGCGCGAAATCGCCGGCGGCCTGATCAGCCTGGGTTTTGCGCCAGGAGAATGCGCCTCCATCCTGTCGAACACCGTGATCGAATGGGTGCTGGCCGACCTGGCCGTGCTCAGCTGCGGTGGTGTATCCAACGGCATTTACCCGACCGATGCGGCCTCGCAGGTGCACTACCTCTGCGAGGACTCGCGCACCACCATTTTGTTTGTCGAGGACGACGAGCAGCTCGACAAGGCACTCGAAGTGCGCAGCCAGCTGGCCGGTCTGCGCAAGATTGTGGTGTTCGACATGGAAGGCCTGCGCGACCTGGACGAGCCCGATGTCATCAGCCTGGCGGCCCTGCGCGAGCTGGGACGCAGCTACCTGAGCGCGCATGCCGGTGCGGTTGAGGCGCGCGTTCAGGCCTGCCGTCCCGAGGACCTGGCTATTTTGGTCTACACCTCAGGCACGACCGGCAGGCCCAAGGGAGCCATGCACAGCCACAAAGGGCTGGTATTCACCGCGCGCGGCTACAACACGCTGGTGGCGCAGGACGAAAACGACGAGCGCATGTGCTTTTTGCCGCTATGCCACATCGCCGAGCGCATGGGCGGCGAATACTTTGCGATGTACACCGGCGCCAAGCTCAATTTTGTCGAGAACCCGGAAACCATCCCGGAGAACGTGCGCGAGATCGCGCCCACGGTGTTCACTGCCGTGCCACGCGTCTGGGAAAAGTTTTATTCAGGCGTGATGATTTCGCTCAAGGAAGCCAGCCGGCTGCAACAAGCCGCCTATGCCTGGGGCATCGGTGTGGGCAGCGAGATCGCCGACAAGGTCATGGCCGGCCAGCCCGTCAACGGCTGGCTCAAGCTCAAGTTCCAGATTGCCCGCTGGATTGCGCTGGACAACGCGCGCAAGCTGATAGGCATCCATCGTGCACGCTTTTGCGTGACAGGCGCAGCGCCGATCTCGCCCGAGCTGGTCAAGTGGTACATGGCGCTGGGTGTGCCCATGCTGGAGGTGTGGGGCATGACCGAGACCTGCGGCGCGTCCACTGGCGTTCCGGCCAGCCGCATGAAGCCGGGCTCCATCGGCCCGGCAGCCGGCTACAACGAGATGAAGCTCGACCCTGCAACAGGTGAAATTCTGGTGCGCGGCAGCAATGTCTTCATGGGTTACCTGAACCTGCCCGACAAAACTGCCGAGACCATCGATCCGGACGGCTGGTTGCACACGGGCGACGTCGGCCAGGTGGATGACGACGGTTTTTACCGCATCACTGACCGCATGAAAGACATCATCATCACGGCTGGCGGCAAAAACGTCACGCCCAGCGAACTGGAGAACGAGCTGAAATTCTCGCCCTACATCACCGATGCAGTGGTCATTGGCGACAAGCGCCCTTACCTGACCGCCATCATCATGATCGACCAGGAAAACGTGGAGAAATATGCGCAGGACAATGACGTGCCCTTCAGCAATTACCTGAGCCTCACGCGTTCGGCCCCGGTGCAGGAGCTGATCCAGGCCGAGCTGGACCGGGTCAACAAGAAATTCGCACGGGTCGAACAACTCAAGAAATTCTTCCTTCTCGAAACGCAACTCAGCGCCGAAGACGAGGAACTGACGCCGACGATGAAACTCAAGCGCAAACTGGTGGAGAAGAAATACGCCGAACCCATCGAGGCGATGTACCGCTAAAGCCCCACCCGGCTCGTCCCCCGCGAGGCCACCGCCTCGCCGTTTCCCCAAAAGCGTGAATCACGTGGGATTACCCTGCGCGTGCCCGCCTGGAAAAAGTGCTTTATTTTTTACGCATCTGACTTTCAGCAGTTGGGTCGGGACGCCAGGCGCCCCAACGCCTGTTTATTTTCAGCAGCAACCCATTCGACAACAGGAGATTTTCATGAAATTCAAATCCAGCGCGGCGCTCGCCATATTGGCTCTCGGTACCGGCTGCGTCATGGCGCAGAGCGGGAACCAGGGCGTAACAAAATCCGAGATCACCCTCGGCTCGATCCAGGACCTGTCTGGTCCGCTGGCGGGCTTCGGCAAGCAGATTCGCCAGGGCATGATCCTGCGCGTCGATGAGCTCAATGAGCAAGGCGGCATCAACGGTCGCAAAGTCAAGCTGCTGATCGAAGACTCCGGTTATGACCCCAAAAAAGCCATTCTGGCTGCGCAGAAGCTGGTCAACCAGGACAAGATTTTCATGATGGTCGGCCATCTCGGAACGGCACAGAACCTGGCGGCAATGCCAGTGCAGTTCGAAAAAAATGTCATCAACTTCTTCCCGATCACCGCCGCGCGTGAAATGTACGAACCCTTCGACAGGCTAAAATACGCCTTCGCTGCGACCTACTATGACCAGATCCGCATCGCAACGCCGAAGCTGATGAAGGACAGAAACATCAAAAGCGCCTGCATCATTTATCAGGACGACGATTTTGGACAGGAAGTGCTGCGTGGCGCGGAGGCCGGGCTCAAGACCATAGGCGCGACCTTTGTCGAAAAGACCTCGTACAAACGCGGCGCAACGGATTTCTCATCCCAGGTGGCCAAAATGAAGGCCTCGGGTTGCGAAATGGTCGTGCTGGGTACCATCATCCGTGAAACCATTGGCACCATTGGCGAGTCGCGCAAGACCGGGTTCAACCCGCTGTTCCTGGGCTCCAGCGCCGCCTACACCGACCTGATCCATAAACTGGGCGGCAAGGCAATGGATGGCCTGTTCGCCACCATGACCTCGCAGCAACCCTACCTCGATGCCGCAGAGCAACCGGTGCGCTTCTGGGCCAACAAGTACAAGACCAAGTTCAACGACGATCCAACGGTGTTCTCGGTCTATGGTTACGCGGCCATAGACGCCTTCGTTCGCGGCGCCCAGAAGTCCGGCACGGACCTCACGACCGGCAGCTTCATCAAGGCCATGGACACCATGGTGATCCCGCGCGACATGTTTGGCACCGCCGAGGCCAGCTTTAGCCCCACCAAACGCCTGGGCAACAACTTCTCGCGGCTTTCGCAAATCCAGGACGGCCGCTGGAAAGTGGTGTCCGAGTATGTGGCGTTCAATGGTCTGCGCCCGGTGTTGCAGAAAAACGGGACGTGGAAGATCACTGCTGATCAATTCAAGGAATGAGGCATACGCCGCACGGGGGCCAGGCGTCAGGTAAACCCTGACCGGTCGCCGATGTGACAAGGTCGCTCCCGAGGAGCGACTTTTTTTTGTGCCGCCACGATGACAGGGATGGCCCCTAAGTGAATACGCCAACTTGACAGGCGCGGACGAAGGTTAAGAATGCCAAGCTGCAAGCACCTTCTTTTTTTCAGGAGACACCGATGAAATTCAAAACCACCGCTGCACTGGCCATTTTGGCCCTGAGCGCCGGCTACGCCAGCGCCCAGCAAGGCGTGAGCAAAACAGAAATCACCCTGGGCTCCATCCAGGACCTGTCGGGACCCATCGCCGGATTTGGCAAGCAGGCCCGCCTGGGCATGTTGCTGCGGGTCGATGAAATCAACGAGCAGGGCGGCATCAATGGCCGCAAGCTGAAAATCATCGTCGAAGACTCGGCCTACGACCCGAAGAAAGCCGTGCTGGCTGCCCAGAAGCTGGTCAACCAGGACAAAATTTTCATGATGGTCGGCCACATCGGCACGGCGCAGAACCTGGCCGCCATGCCGGTCCAGTTTGACAAGAACGTGATCAACTTCTTCCCGATCACCGCGGCGCGCGAGATGTACGAGCCTTTCCACAAGCTCAAGTATTCATTTGCGGCCACCTACTTTGACCAGATGCGCAATGCCGCCCCCAAGCTGGCCAAAGAAAAAGGTGCAAAAAAGGTCTGCACCATGTACCAGGACGACGAGTTCGGCCTGGAGGTCATGCGCGGCGGGGAAGCCGGCCTGAAAACCATAGGCATGGAGTACGCTGAAAAAACCTCGTACAAACGCGGCGCAACAGATTTCTCATCCCAGGTGGCCAAGATGAAAGCCGCCGGCTGCGAGATGGTGGTGCTGGGCACCATCATCCGTGAAACCATAGGCGCCATTGGCGAGTCGCGCAAGACAGGCTTCAACCCGGTGTTCCTGGGTTCCAGCGCGGCCTACACCGACCTGATTCACAAACTGGGCGGCCCGGCCATGAATGGGCTGTATGCCACCATGACGGTGCAGAACCCCTACCTCGACGAAGCGTCGCAGCCGATCCGTTTCTGGGCCAACAAGTACAAGACCAAATTCAACGAAGATCCAACCGTCTTCTCGGTCTATGGCTACAACATCATCGACATCTTTGCCAAGGCAGCTCAAAAGGCCGGCCCCAACCTGAACACCGAGAGCTTCATCAAGGTCATGGACACGATGGTGATTCCACCCGACATGTTTGGCAGCGCGGAAGGTACCTACTCGCCGACCAAACGGCTGGGGAGCGACGTGTCACGCCTGTCGCAAATCACGGATGGCAAGTGGAAACCCGTCTCCGAGTACATCAAATAAACCGCAGCCAGCCAGCGCAAAAAAGCCACCAGCAGGTGGCTTTTTTCATGACACGATGTAAGCGCCCGCCCCCGTGGACAGCAGCTTGCCATCGGCACCCAAAAATTCCATGCGTGTGCTGGCCACGCGCGAGCCCAGGCGCAAAACTTCGGCGCGCAGCTCAAATTGCTCGCCAATGCCGGGGCGCAGGTAGTCCACCCGCAGGTCGATGGTTCCAAGTTTGGAAAAACGTTGCAGGCGCTGCAGCGGCGACTCGTCCATGTGGCGGGCACCTATCGCGGCCATCACAGCCAGTCCGCCCATGGCGTCCAGCCCGGCGCTGATGACGCCGCCGTGAATGCGGTTGTGTGCGTAGTGGCCCACCAGGTGCTCGCTCATGGTGATGCGCGCTGTGACACGTTCGGGCTTGAGCGAGATGATCTTCAGGCCCAGCACGCGGTTGAAGGATATCTTCTCTTCAAAAAGTATCTTCAGCCCGGTGATGAACTCGTGCTCGAAGTCGGCAGGTGGGTCGGGCTGGGTTGGGGAAGCAGGCGTCATAGGCCCAATTGTCGTGCAGCCAGGTCTTTCATGATTTCCTCGGCACCGCCGCCAATCATCATGACCTTGACCTCGCGGTAGATGCGCTCGCTTTTGGTGCCGCGCATGAAGCCCATCCCGCCAAGTATCTGCACCGCCTGGTCGGCGCAGAACTGCATGGTCTGGGTGGCGTGATTTTTGAGCATGCAAACATGGGCCACCCAGTCAGCGCCCTGCTCGCCCGCATCTGCCCGGTTCGCCACGGCCTCCACCCAGGCCTGGGTGGAGGCGATGCGCATCTGCATATCGACCAGCTTGTGGCGGATCACCTGCTTGTCGACCAGCGTGCTGCCAAAGGCCTTGCGCTCGCGCGCCCAGTCCAGCGCTTCGTCATAACAGGCCTGGGCAAACCCGAGTGCAGCCGCCGACATCGCCAGGCGCTCGCCGTTGAAGTTGCCCATGATGATCTTGAAGCCGCCACCTTCTTCGCCCAGCAGGTGGCTGGCCGGCACCCGTACGGCGTCAAAACGCAGGTGTGCGGTGTCTGAACACCACCAGCCCATTTTGTCGAGCCGGGTACGGCTCAGGCCGGGCGCGTTACCGGGCACGAGCAGCATGGAGATACCGCCTGCTCCTTTGCTGCCGGCTTCGCCGGTACGCACCGCCACGGTGATGAAGTCGGCACGCATGCCCGAGGTGATGAACACTTTTTCACCGTCGACCACATAGTCGCTGCCGTCGCGCCGCGCCGTGGTGCGCAGGGCCGCCACGTCGGAGCCGCCGCCGGGCTCGGTGATGGCCAGGGCGGCGATCTTCTCACCACGCAGCACCGCAGGAATCACCGCCTGTTGCAGCACTGTCGAGCCGTGGGCCAGCACCGGCGGCAGGCCGATGTTGTGCGAAAACAGGCTGGCAAGCACACCACCGCTGCCGCCGAAACGGCACAGCGCCAGGGTCATGGCATTGCGCAGGCACCAGGATGCTGGCGTGCCGCCCAGCGCTTCGGGGTACCCCAACGCCAGCAAACCCAGCGCCGCCGCTTCAAGGTACAGCGCGCGAGGAAACTCCCCAGCATCGTCCCACTGGCTCACATGCGGCGCGATCTCACGCAGCGCAAAACGTTTGACCGACTCGGTGATGTCGGCCAGCGCCTCGAGATCCTCAACCGGCTGCTTCGCGTTTGCAGTGTTTTCGTTCATGTGTCAAACCTCAGCAAAACCTGGCCGGGGACGGTTTGCTGGCCGGGCGCCACCGCAACCGCTGCAACCACTGCATCGCGCGTGGCGCACACCGCGTGTTCCAGCTTCATCGACTCGATGACCATCAGCGTGTCACCACGCCGGACCGCGTCGCCCACAGCGGTGTGGACCGCAATCACCTTGCCGTTGAAAGGTGCCCTGAGCTCCATCGCCTGGCTGGTCGCGCCCGCCTCAGACGCAGGCTCGAAACGCGCATCCTGGAGCCAGATATCGACGGCGCCCACCTGCACATGCCAGCGCCCATCGACCACTTGGCAAGCGCGCACCGTGCTGTCCAGGCCATCGACCGTGACCTGCAGCTCGCCGGGGCCGCCAGCCACGCAGGCCGCCGCGTGGACCTGTAACCCGGCAGAAACTTCCAGCAGCCCGCAGCCGGTTTCCGTCACCGTGAGGGCAAGCAGCTGCTGCCCGTGCGACACACGCCAGGCTTTGCCGAACGGACACGGCAAGGCCTGCGCGGCGCCCGCGCTGCCCGCGAAGTGCAGGCCGATTGCAGCAGGCAGGCGTACCAGCGTCTGCTGGTCCTGCAAGGTCTGGCGAATCGCGTCGCCGTGTTCTGCCAGAAAGGGAATCAGCGCCCGCCCGGCACGAAACACCGGGTGCGCCAGGCAGGCTGCCAAAAAGGCGCGATTGGTCGGCAGGCCCAGCACCTGTGTGCCATCCAGTGCGGCGATCAGCCGGGTGATGGCTTCGTCACGCGTCGCCGCATGCACGATGAGTTTGGCAAGCATGGAGTCGTAGAAAGGCGTCACCTCCAGCCCGGTATGCAGGGCATGGTCAAAGCGCGCACCGAACGGCTCCCGAAAATGCAGGACGCTGCCGGCATGTGGCATGAACTGATCATCTTCAGCACATAGCCGCACCTCGATAGCATGGCCGGTGAAACACACTTGCCCCTGTGCCAGCGGCAAAATTTCTCCGCGTGCCACCCGCAACTGCCATTCGACCAGGTCCAGCCCGGTCACGGCTTCGGTCACCGGATGCTCCACCTGGAGCCGCGTGTTCATCTCCATCAAAAAGAATGTGGCCCCCACGCCCGGCACTGACGTGTCCTCGCTGCCCCCCGAGGGGGCGCATTTTTCCTTGGGACGGCCCGGCGGAAAAGCCGGGGCCCCCACGCTCCCCACTTCGTGTGGTTCGCTGCCCCCCGAGGGGGCGCATTTTTCCTTGGGACGGCCCGGCGGAAAAACCGGGGCCCCCACGCTCCCCAC
>NZ_JBDNGU010000084.1:0-3378 GCF_041689105.1 Polaromonas sp.
ACGCTGCCCATGGTCTGGTATGTGCCGCCGCTGTCGCCGATCACCTCGGCCGCCAACGCCGGTCACATCGGCATCAACGGTGAGTTGCCCGACATTGCGCAGATGCGGATACCCGTGCAGTACCTGGCGAATCTGCTGACGGCCGGCGACACCGCGCCGGTGATCCGGTCCTTGCAGCGCATGCTGGCCATGCGTTCTTACCAGCGCAGCAAACATGTGGACCAGGTGCAGAACCTGGCAGTGCTTGGGCAGGCCGGCCTGACCGTGGCCGAGGTCGAGGACATGTACCAGATCATGGCCATTGCCAACTACGAAGACCGTTTTGTGATCCCCAGCAGCCACCGCGAGTATGCCGAGAACACCTTTGACATGCGGGGCGGCTGCGGCTTTACGTTTGGCAACGGTTGCTCCGATGGCGCCAGCGACGTCAGCCTGTTTGGCAGCAACAAGAAACGCACCATTCCCATCAAGGTAGAGGTCTGAACCATGGCACTTTTCAACCCCCCCCCGGTGGCTTCAAAAACCCTGCGCGTGTTGGCCCGCTTGCTGGCCTACCCCGACGCCGAGCTGCGCGATCACCTCGCGACTATGCGTGAGGCTCTGCATGCAGAGCGCGCGCTGGCACCACAGCGGCTGGCCGAGCTGGATGCCCTGATCGACGCGCTGTTGCTGGCAGCGCCGCTGGAGACCGAAGTCGCGTATGTCGAGCTGTTTGACCGTGGCCGCGCCACCTCGCTGCACCTGTTTGAACATGTGCATGGCGACTCGCGTGATCGCGGACCGGCCATGATTGATCTGGCACAAACCTACGAGAAAGCCGGCATGTACCTGGCCGAAGGCGAGATGCCTGATTTCCTGCCCGTGCTGCTGGAGTTCACCTCGACCCAGCCGCCACGCGAAGCGCGCGAGTTTCTGGCCGAGATGGCACATATCTTCAATGCGATTTTTGCAGCGCTGCAGCAACGCGAAAGCGCTTACGCCGCCGTGTTGGGCGCGCTGCTGGAACTGGCTGGCGAAAAAGCCCAGCCGGTCCAGATTGCCACCGAAGAGCCGATAGACACCGTCTGGGAAGAGCCTGTGGTTTTTGACGGCTGCTCATCCAAAGGACAGGCCAAGCCGGGCCAGCCGCAACCGATTCACATCGTGCCCCGCGCAGGCCGGGCACGGCCTTCACAGGGAGCACAAGCATGAGCACCGGACTTCACGGATTCCTCTTTGGGGTCTATCCTTACATCTGCCTGACGGTGTTTCTGCTGGGCAGCCTGATCCGCTTTGACCGCGACCAGTACACCTGGAAAAGTGACTCATCGCAGCTGCTGCGCACGGGGCTGCTGCGCTGGGGCAGCAACCTCTTCCACGTCGGCATCCTGTTCCTGTTCTTCGGCCATCTTGTCGGCTTGTTGACACCGCATGCGGTGTACGGCGTGTTCATGGATGCCGCCATGAAGCAAAGGATGGCGATCTACGCGGGTGGTATTGCCGGCTTCATCTGTTTCATCGGCCTGTCGATGCTGATCTATCGGCGCATCTTCGATCCGCGCATCCGCTACACCAGCCATGCCACCGACCTGGCGATATTGCTGATCCTGTGGGTGCAGCTGGTGGTGGGTCTGATCACCTTGCCGTATTCCTGGGGGCATGCTGACGGCAGCGTGATGCTGATTCTGGCCGACTGGGCGCAGCGTATTCTGACCCTGCGCGAGGTGGATTCTGCGGCCCTCGCGGTTCTACCCTGGCCTTACCGCTTTCACATTGTGTTTGGCATGACAATTTTTCTGCTGTTTCCGTTCAGCCGTCTGGTGCATGTCTGGAGTGGCTTCGGTACGGTCGCTTACCTGTTCCGCCCGCACCAGATTGTGCGCAGTCGCCGCCTGGGTATCCCTGCCCGGACGCCGGACCATCGCCAGAAATCCAGTTGAACCGCCAGGAGTATTTCATGAGTGATTTGACCTTGACAGCCGCTGCGACGTCGCACGGCTGCGGCAGCAGCAGCTGCCAATGCGCCTCTGTATCCGCCCCGCTGGCGACGCCCATCGCCCGCATCAATGGCGTGGCCTTACATGCGCCGGGCCAGTCGCCCGACGTGGAAGCGCTGCGCGAGCTGGCCTACACCGAGCTGCTGCGCCAGCAGGCAGTTCGGCAAGGCCTGCTGCCGGACCACGCCGGTCCGACCGCGCCCGAAGTCACCGAGGCCGGGCGTCTGATCATCGAGGCCATGGTGGACCAGCAGGTGACCAGCCCCAAACCCACCGCAGAGGAAGGCCAGCGCTACTACGACGCGCACAAACCGCAGTTTGTGGTGGGCCAGGCCCTGCATGTCCGGCACATCCTGTTTGCCGTCACGCCGGGGGTCAATGTCCAGGCGCTGGCGGTGCATGCCGAACGCGCCTTGCTGGAACTCTCACACAAAAGCGTCCATCCGGAGCGTTTTGCGCAACTTGCCGCCGAGCTGTCTAACTGCCCCAGCAGCGCGCAGGGTGGCGACCTGGGCTGGATCGGCCCGGATGATTGCGCGCCGGAACTGGCCAGGGAGCTGTTCCATGTGCAGCACACGCAGAGCGGCACGGGGGTGCACCCGCGTCTTTTTCACACCCGCTTCGGCTTTCACATCATCGATGTGCTGGAGCGCCGCAGCGGCGTGGAGCCCGCCTATGAAGATGTGCGCGAACGTATCGCCGCCTTGCTGACTCTGCAATCTCGCGCCAGGGCCTTGCACCAGTACATGAGTCTGCTGGTAGGGGAGGCAGACATCGAGGGCATTGCGCTGAATGGAGCCGATTCGCCTCTGGTCCAGTAGCGTGTGTAGGAACCGGTCGCAGGTATAAGAGCTATGAGCATTGATCCCGTTGTCGGCTTTTTCGTGTTGGGTCTCCTGGCGGGTGCGTTCGGATCGGATCTCAAGCTCTCCGGGGGGCTGACGGATGCGCTAATCATCTACCTGCTCATTGCCATCGGCTTGAAGGGTGGTTTTGAGTTGTCGCAGATTCCTGTCGCGCAACTCATCGTACCCATCGTGGCAGTGGTGGTGTTCAGCGCAGTGACACCGCTGGTGGGCTACCAGATATTGCATCGCATGGGGCGCTTGCCACACCCGGACGCGGCGTCCATCTCGGCCCACTATGGCTCGGTGTCGGTGGTCACGTTTGCAGTGGGTACGTCGTTTCTCACCCGACAAGCCATTCCCTACGAAGGTTACCTCTCGGTGTTCCTGGTGTTCCTGGAATTCCCTGCCATCATCATCGGCGTTCTGTTGGCCAAAGGCATCAACCGGGACACCCAGTGGAAGCGCTTGGCCAAAGAGGTGCTCGCAGGCAAGGCCATCGTGCTGCTGGTGGGTGCCCTGGCCATCGGCTGGATCTGGGGCAAGGATGCTGGCGC
>NZ_JBDNGU010000085.1:0-14585 GCF_041689105.1 Polaromonas sp.
GAGAAGCGTGGAAAGCTGTTAAACCTCAAGACCTGAATCGGAAAAAGTCGGCCCCCTGCCGGCTAACCGTTATTGAACATGCCCTTACCCCAACCCGCCCGGCATCCACTGCGTCCAGCCATGGCGCCCTCCGGCCTGTCCGGCCGCTTCCAGCAAGTCCGCCAGCAGACTGAAGCGCTGATCAAGCCGCTCACTGCTGAGGATTGCCAGTTGCAATCCATGGCCGATGCAAGCCCTGCCAAATGGCACCTGGCACACATCACCTGGTTTTTCGAAACTTTCATTCTTGAGCGTTATGAAAACGGCTTCAAACCGTTTGACGCCAGTTTCCGCGTGCTGTTCAACAGTTATTACAACGGCGTGGGCGACAAACACCCGCGTCCGCAGCGCGGCTTGATCAGCCGGCCCAGCCTTCAGGAGGTGCTGGCCTACCGGGCTCAGGTCAATGAACGCATGCTGGCCGTGCTTGGGCAGCGCTGGGAGCCAGGCCATCCCGACCGCGAGGAGCTGGTGGGGCTGGTCACCTTGGGCTTGCACCACGAGCAGCAGCACCAGGAACTGCTGCTCACCGACATCAAACACGCGCTGTCCTTCAACCCGCTCCAACCTGCCTACGCGCGCCACTGGCCGCTGGCTGGCATCAGCCCGCAGCCGCTGCACTGGCTGCCTTTTGCAGGCGGTCTGCTGGAGCATGGCTTCGACACGGCGACGGACGGCCTGTTTGCCTTTGACAACGAAACACCGCGCCACAAGGTGTACATCGCCCCGTTTGAAATCGGCAGCCGACTGGTCACCAACGGCGAGATGATGGCCTTCATTGAGGACGGCGGCTACCGGCGTGCCGCGCTCTGGTTGTCCATGGGCTGGGATTGGGTGCAGAACACCGGGGCGACCTTGCCGCTCTACTGGCAGGCCCACGCCGACGGCGGGCTCTACCAGAACTTCACGCTGCAAGGCCTGGTGCAGGTGGACCCTAACACCCCGGCATGTCACCTCAGTTATTTTGAAGCGGACGCTTATGCACGCTGGGCCGGCGCGCGGCTGCCGACCGAGTTTGAATGGGAACTGGCCGCGCGCAGCGTGACGGCCCAGCAGGCCGCCCAGGGCAACTTTATCGAGGGCACTGCCTACCACCCGATCCCGCTGCAGCAGCAGAGCCCCGGTAGCCCGGCGCAGATGTTTGGCGATGTCTGGGAGTGGACGCAGTCCAACTACACCCCCTACCCCGGCTACCGGCCCTGGGAAGGCCTGGTCGGCGAGTACAACGGCAAGTTCATGTGCAACCAGCTTGTGCTGCGCGGCGGCTCCTGCGCGACGCCGCAAAGCCACGCACGTGCCAGCTACCGCAACTTCTTTCCGCCCGACGCGCAGTGGCAATTCAGCGGCCTGCGGCTGACGCGCGATATCACCTGAGCGCGTGACTCACTCCGCAGTAAAGCGGCGCTCGGGCAGGGGAATCAGTTCCGCATCACCCGGCACCTGGCCCATGGTCTGGGCCTCCCAGTCGCGCGAGGCCTGCACAATGCGCTCCTTGCGACTGGACACAAAATTCCACCACATGAAGCGGTGCCCGTCGAGCGCATCACCGCCAATCACCATCAGGCGCGTAGCTTGGCCGGCCAACAGGGTCACCGTAGCACCCGGCGCCAGCACCGCCAGCCTGTGGGCCGGCAACATTTCGCCATCGATCGTGATGTCGCCGTCCACGGCGTAAACCGCCAGTTCATGCGTCAATGGCGGCAACTCGAACGCGGCATCAGCGGCCAGCTGCACATCGAGGTACAGCGTGGGCGCGAAGGTCCTGACGGGCGATTTCTGGCCAAAGGCTTCGCCGATCAGCAGACGCACCTGCGTTTCGCCCAGCGCCAGCGAAGGAATCGCCTCGGCTGGGGTGTGTTCAAAGTCGGGCGCGGTCTCTTCGTGCTCGCGCGGCAACGCGGCCCAGAGCTGGATGCCGTGGTTGATATAGCTGCTGGCCTTGAGGTCCTGCGGCCCGCGCTCGGAATGCACAATGCCACGCGCGGCCGTCGTCCAGTTGATGGCGCCCGGCGCAATGCGCTGCACGCAACCCAGACTGTCCCTGTGCATGATCGCGCCGTCGAACAGATAAGTCACGGTGGCCAGGCCGATATGCGGATGCGGACGCACATCATGCGAGCCGCCTGGAGAAATAGTGACAGGGCCGAAATGATCGAAAAACAGGAAGGGCCCGACCGACTGCCGCTGCGCCGCAGGCAGCAAGCGGCGCACCTTGAAGCCGCCGCCCAGGTCCTTGTCGTGGCCACCGAGGGTCAACATCACTGGCATCTCAGCCTTCTTTCAGGCAACGCAGCAGACGCAGGATCAGCGGTGGAATCGGGCTGCCACGCCCGCCACCCGTTGACCAAACAGTCTCGCAGTCTCCAGATCACCGGCGGACATCTCGCTGGCGCCGCTGTCGGACGGTGACTGGGCGATCGCGCCGCTGTATGACACCAGATAATTGACGTCGTCACGCTTCGCCGCCTTGGTGTTCGACGGCATCAGCCCCTGGCTGACCCAGACCATGCCATGTTGCATGGCCAGTGTGAACAGTGCGGTCAAGGTGCCCTGCTTGTCACCATTCATGCCCGCACTGTTGGTAAACCCGGCTGCGAGTTTGTCTTTCCAGTCCTGGCTGAACCACGGTTTCGAAGATGCGTCGGCAAACTTCTTGAACTGCCAGCTGACACTGCCCATGTAGGTCGGCGAGCCGAAGATGATGGCGTCCGCCGCCTTGAGTTGCTCCCAGCCGCCATCGGGCACATTGCCATCTGCATCAATGGCCAGCAATTGGGCGCTGGCCCCGTTGGCCACGGCTTGCGCCATGCGCTGGGTATGGCCGTAACCAGAGTGATAAACCACCACGATATTTGTCAAGACTTGTCCTTTCAGTTATCAATAACACGGCCGGCTGTCAGCCTTTGAGTTTTGCGTCCACGCTCCAGGCGCCCGCACCCCAGGCAACAATGGTCAGCAGGCCGCCGACAACGGCGATGTTCTTGAAGAAGGCCTGCTTTTGCATCATGACCTGCTCGACCGGCATATTCCAGTAGGCATGGAAGATGAAAGTGATCACGACGGTGAAGATAGCGATACCCAGCGCGGCCCAGCGCGTCTGCAAGCCCACCAGCAGCAGCAAGCCCAGGCCGAGTTCGACAGCGATGGCAAGGGCAGCCGCCACTTCGGGTAGCGGCACGCCCTTGGAGGCAATGTAACCAGCCGTCCCCGCGAAGCCGGCGATCTTGCCAAAGCCGGCGGGAATGAACAGCAGTGCGATCAGCACGCGTCCGAGCAGGGAAAACGGGTTTTGCAGTGAATGAAGCATGGTGAGCCCTCTGGAAAAGTGATTGGAAATCGATACAGGAAAACAAAAAAAACTGAACCTCCGCGCACACGCGCGAAGATCAGTATGCAATAGTGCAATGAAAGTTCCGTGGCGGCAAGTCAGGCCGCCAGATCAAAGACCAGCACCTCGGCGTCCTCGCCACCGGACAACTCCAACCGGCTTTCGCCTTCGAGCTGCGCCGCGTCACCAGCCTGGAGTGCCTGGCCGTTGACCTGCAACTGACCGCGCACCAGTTGAACATAGGACTTGCGCCGCGGATCCAGCGCGAGTACGGCGCTTTCGTCGCCATCAAACAGGCCGGCATACAGCCTGGCATCGGCATGCAGGGTCACCGATCCTCCCGCCCCGTCATGGGAGGCCACCAGCCGCAGTGCCCCGCGTTTTTCGCTGGCGTCAAAGGTTTTCTGCTCGTAGCCGGGCGGGATGCCCTTGACGTTCGGCTCGATCCATATCTGCAGGAAATGGGTGGTGGCATCGGTGGCGTGGTTGAACTCACTGTGCTGGATGCCGCTGCCGGCACTCATGCGCTGCACGTCGCCCGGCGGGATCGACGCGCCGTTGCCTATGCTGTCCTTGTGCCCGATGGCGCCGCTGAGCACATAACTGATGATCTCCATGTCGCGGTGGCCGTGGGTGCCAAAACCGGTTCCAGGGGCGATGCGGTCTTCGTTGATCACACGCAGGTTGCCAAAGCCCATGTGCTCTGGATCGTAATAGCCTGCAAAGGAAAAAGAATGGAAAGACTTGAGCCAGCCGTGGTCGGCGTAACCGCGGTCGCTGGATTTGCGCAGTGTCAACATGGTGAATGTCCTTTCTTGTGTTGTTGTTCGGTGCGTTGTTGTTGGATGACTCCAATGTAGGGGCGTGGTCACGTTGGGTCATTGACGGGTTTTGATGGCATCATTCAAATTTTTTGAACGACTAAGCAGATGACCGCCATTCGTGATGCCCTGACTCCTGAAGCGCTCCGCATGATCGACAGCGTGCACCGCACCGGCAGCATGGCGGGCGCAGCACGCGAACTCGGCGTTGTGCCCAGCGCACTGACCTACCGGGTGAGGCAGATTGAAGACGCACTCGATGTGCTGCTGTTCGATCGCTCCTCGCGCCAGGCGAAGCTGACCGAGGCCGGCCACGAATTGCTGCGCGAGGGCAAGCGCCTGCTGCTCGAACTGGACGCGGTGGCACACCGCGTCAAACGCGTGGCTACCGGCTGGGAGCCGCAACTCACCATCACCGCGGACGGGGTGATTTCGAGCACCACCTTGTTTGAACTGTGCGAAGCCTTCTACGCACTGAGTCCGCCAACACGCCTGCGCATCCGCTCCGAGACACTGTCGGGCACCTGGGAAACCCTGGTGCTGGGCCAGGCCGATTTGGCGATTGGCTGCGTTGTGGAAGTCACGCAGTCACGCGGCATCCTGAGCCGGCCCATGGGCGCGCTACCGTTTGTGTTTGCGGTGGCGCCGCACCATCCGCTGGCCGGCGAAAGCGGCAGCATCAGCGATGCGCAGTTGCAACAACACCGGGCGGTGGCGGTGGCCGACACCACGCTGCGCGGCGGCGGCCTGAGCATGGGCCTGCTGGGCGGGCAGGACGTGCTGACCGTCCCCACCATGCATTACAAGCTGGAAGCCCAGTTGCGCGGCATGGGTTGCGGCTTCCTGCCCGAATGCCTGGCCCGGCCCTACATCGACAGCGGCCGCCTGGTCATCAAGGCTGTCGACCGGCCGCGCAGCGCCGTCGCCATGAGTTACGCCTGGCGCGGCCACAGCGCAGCGCCGGCGCCTGCAAAAAGAAGCGGCAAAGCCGGTACCCCGACGGCCATGCCGCCCGCCAGTGGCCGCGCGCTGAACTGGTGGCTGGAGCAACTGGCCAGGCCGCAAACACAGCGGGCATTGCTGGAGCGCCATCACAACGTGTAGAGTTCAGCCATGACAGCAAAAACAAAATCCGCCAGCAAACCATCCAAAAACTCAGCAGCCACCGCCGCGCGCTCCTCGCCGCAGGCGCCCCGGCACTACGCCGTGGTCGGTGCGGGCATGGCCGGCATCACCTGCGCACGCACGCTGATGCAGGCCGGGCACCGTGTCACGGTGTTTGAAAAAAGTAGCAGCCCCGGCGGCCGCATGGCCACACGCCACACGGAGTTCGGCGATTTCGACCATGGAACGCAGTATTTCACTGTTCGCGACGCACGTTTCGAAAAAGCCCTGGCCACCAGCGCCGGCCTGGTACGGCCCTGGAGCGCCAACACCGTGCGCATTCTTGACGAGGCCGGCCGCGTGGTGGCTTCATCGCTGCCCCCCAAGGAGGCGCACTGGGTCCCGACACCGGGTATGAACGCGCTGCTGAGGCAATGGGCCCAGCCGCTGGCCGCAGCCGACGCGCTGGTGCTGCAAACCCAGGTGATCCGTATGGAGGCGGACAAGCTGCACCCGCAGCGCTGGCAACTGCAGACCGAAGGCCCCGGCGCCCGCAGCCTGGTGTACTCGGGCTTCGATGCCGTGATCCTGGCTGTGCCCTCGCCGCAGGCCCATGCGTTGCTGCTGAGCTCGCAGCAGGGCAAGGCGTTGATGCCCGCGCTCAGCGGTGTCAGCATCGCCCCGTGCTGGACGCTGATGCTGGCCTTTCCGCAGGCCCTGCAGCCCACCCTGCCCCACCTGGGGCCTCAGTGGAATGCCGCGCGCAGCACCCACCACCGCATTGCCTGGCTGGCGCGCGAATCGTCCAAGCCCGGGCGCAGCGCCATCGAGCGCTGGACCGTGCAGGCCAGCCCCGAGTGGTCTGAGCGCCACCTCGAAGACGATGACGAGCGAGTGAAGGCCAAACTGCTCAAGGCGTTTACCGAGGTCACTGGCATTCGCGCGCAACCGCCCCATGCGGCGGTGCACCGCTGGCGCTACGCCCAGACCACCGAGGTTCTGGGCAAGTCCTTTTTGTGGGACCCCAAGTCGAGCATCGGCAGCTGCGGCGACTGGTGCCTGGGCCACCGGGTGGAAGACGGGTTTGTCTCCGGACTTGAAATGGCTTTGGCTGTCTGTTAGCACCCACGCTTTGCACTTCGTGTCATGCGCTGCCCTCCGAGGGGGCGTATTTTCCTAGGGGCGGCCCGTCGAAAAATCTGTTAACCCGGCTCGCGGGCATCCATCGACAGGCCCGGACGAGCGGATGAATGAAGTGACCAGCATGCGCTCTCGCTCTTCACCAGCAGGGGCCGCGGAACCGGCTTCGCCGGGCCGCAGGCGCAGCGCCCCTTTATCCTGGGCAAGGGGCAGCGAACCGCCGAAGGCTCACGAAGCGACAAGCGTGGTGGCCACATACATCGGCAGATTCGCGCCTTCTCCCACCGGGCCGCTGCATGCGGGCTCGCTGGTCGCGGCGCTCGCAAGCTGGCTCGATGCCCGCGCCCATGGCGGGCAGTGGCTGGTCCGCATCGAAGACATTGACGCTCCGCGCTGCGTGCCGGGCGCCGACCTCCTGATCCTGCAGCAACTGGCCGCGTGCGGGTTGCGGCCCGGCGCGCAGCCGTTGTACCAGTCCCGGCGCGGTGACCACTACCAGGCCGCGCTGGATACGCTCATCGCCAGGCAACTCGCCTACCCTTGCGCCTGCACGCGCCAAGAGATTGCGCAGGCGCTTTCTGCGGCCGGCCAGCCGCATGCACGCCATGGCGAGCTGGTCTATCCCGGCACCTGCCGCGACGGGCTGCAGGGCCGTCCTGCGCGGGCCTGGCGCTTCCTGACTGAAAAATATGCATCAAATCGGGCTTCAGCCCTTATGCAGCGGGCGCAAGCAGCTCCTGATTCAGGAGCAAATGAAACCCTGATCTGGCAGGATCGCTGGCTTGGCGAACAAGGGCAGGACGTGGCAAAGGCTGTGGGTGACTTTGTGCTCAAACGCGCCGATGGCCTGTGGGCCTACCAGCTGGCGGTGGTGGTGGATGACGGCGCGCAGGGCATCACCGACGTGGTGCGGGGCAGGGACCTGACCGACAACACAGCGCGGCAAATCCTGCTGCAGTGCGCGCTGGGCCTGCCCACGCCGCGTTACCTGCATGTGCCACTGGTGCTGGGCGTGGACGGCGAAAAGCTTTCCAAACAAAACGGCGCCCAGGCGCTGGACACCAGCAACCCGCTGGCCAGCCTCACCGCCGCGGGCCAGGTGCTGGGCATCACACCGGCCGCCAGCAGTGTGACGGACTGGTTGACCCAGGCCGTGGCGCAGTGGGCCGCGCTTTACGCTGCATCCGGAGCCGCGCCCGTAAAATCAGGGCGTGACTGAATCCACTCCCCCCAGCGATCCCTCCCTTCCCGCCGCGCCGGCCGCCCATCCCCGCACCATCCGCAGCTTTGTGCGGCGCACCGGGCGCACGACCGTGGCTCAGGCCAAGGCGTTCGAGGACGTGGGGCCGGCCTACCTGCTGCCCTATGCGCCAGGAGCGATGGACTTTGCGGCCATCTACGGCCGTGCAGCCCCGACCATTCTCGAAATTGGCTTTGGCATGGGCGAAGCCACCGCTCACATTGCAGCGCTCATGCCGGAGAAAAATTTTCTCTGCTGCGAAGTCCATACCCCCGGCGTCGGCGCGCTGCTCAAACGCATCAGCGAGCAGGAGTTGACCAACATCCGGATCCTGCAGCACGATGCGGTCGAAGTGTTGGCGCATATGCTCGCGCCGCAGTGCCTGGACGGCGTGCACATCTTCTTTCCCGATCCCTGGCACAAGAAAAAACACAACAAACGCCGGCTGATCCAGCCACCGCTGATTGCGCAACTGGTGACGCGGCTCAAACCCGGCGCCTACTTGCACTGCGCCACCGACTGGCAGCCGTATGCTGAGCAAATCCTGGAGGTGTTACAGGCCGAAGCGCTGCTCAAAAACACCGCAGGCGACGGCGGTGGTTATGCGCCCAAGCCGCATTACCGACCGCTCACCAAATTCGAAAACCGCGGCATCAAGCTCGGGCACGGTGTCTGGGACCTGGTGTTTACGCGTGTCCAAGCCCCTTAAAACTGTAGATGCCCAGGCCCGTACGGTCTCCCGGGCTCTCTCTTCACCAGCAGGGGCCGCGGATCTGGCTTTGCCAGTCCGCAGGCACAGCGCCCCTCTTCTTCGTGCAAGGGGCAGCGCGCCGCCGAAGGCACGCGAAGCGACAAGCGTGGGGGCAAATAAATTCGGCGGCCTGCCTGTGCGCGCCGGCGTGAGCCCCAGCTGCGTCAGCCTGCCCGGTGGTGGCTGGCCGACCTTCACCGACTTTCTGGTCCAGCGTTTCCCGGATATTCCGCTCGCCGTGTGGCTGCAACGCATGGGGGACGGTTCGGTGGTGGACGAGTTCGGCGAGGCCGTCACACCGGAGCGTGCCTACCGCGGCCACATGCGGCTGTATTACTACCGCGCCCTGCCTCCCGAAACCCGCATCCCGTTTGACGAGGAGCTGCTGTTCCAGGACGAACACCTGGTGGTCGTGGACAAACCGCATTTTCTGCCGGTGACCCCGTCGGGGCCTTACTTGCAGGAGACGCTGCTGGTGCGACTGAAAAACCGTCTGGGGCTCGACAGCCTCAGCCCCCTCCACCGCATTGACCGCGAGACTGCTGGTATCGTGCTCTTTTCGGTGCAGCCCACGGAACGCGCTGCCTACCAGGACCTGTTTCGGCAACGCACAGTGAACAAGCGCTACGAAGCCATCGCGCCATGGCGGGCAGACATCGCTTTTCCCCGGGTGCGCAGCAGCCGCATCGTCGAAGGCCAACCGTTTTTCCGCCAGGCCGAGGTGCCCGGGCCGGCCAACAGCGAAACCCATATCGACGTGCTGGAGGTCAGCGGGCGGCTCGCGCGTTATGGGCTGAGCCCGGTGACCGGCAAAAAGCACCAGCTGCGCGTGCACATGTTTGCGCTGGGCCTGCCCATCGTCAACGACCGTGTCTACCCGCCACAGGACCCGACGCCTGAGGACGACTACCGCTTTCCCCTGCAATTGCTGGCGCAGGCCATCAGCTTTGACGATCCGTTCACCAAGCAGCGCAGGCAATTCAGCAGCAAACGCCGACTTGAGCTGCCCTGAGCACGGACGCGGTAGCCCGGTTCCGGGCCGCGCTCCCGCGCCACGGGTTAGTCTCTAGACAAAAAGCCTGGGGTATATTGACCTGCAACTGCGGGACAGAAGGCCCCTGCGGGATGTATTGAACAATGCTGAAAGCAACCGCCCGGAGGAGATGGCGCGCATGAACGAATCGGGCAAAGCGGCCAGACCAGCTGGCGGCATCCTGCTCCGGCCCGAGGCCGGCCAGACCATTGCGCAGGCAAAGCAAAACATGTTGGCGCGGCTGGACGCGCTGGACCTGGCCCACTGCGTTGTCGCCAGCAACGTGCTCGATACGACAGGCCAGGCCATGTGCTTCAGCCTGACTGCAGACCAGGCGGCCGACTGGGCACCGGGGCACGACACGCTGGGCCTGGCCGGCAGGCTGCAACTTGACACCGAACAACGTGGGGCCGACCTCACCCGTGAAATCGTGCTTGCGCTGCTGGTGGCGCCCATCCCGGTGGCGTTTCCCGGCATCAACGAGCTGGTGTCTGCAGTGGCCATTCGCGGCAACATCGTGCGGGCCGCGCGCAAAACCATGCTGTCCTTTCACACCAGCCAGGCCGAACGGCCCAGCGACTGCTGGACCTACAAGGAGGATTGCGGCTTTGTCATCCTGCCCGGCGCCGTCCTGGCTACAGCGCTTGCCAAGGCGACCCAGCCCGATGTGTCAGGCACGCTGTATTCTTTTTCGTGTTACCGCGCCACCGAGTACGTGATCCTGCTGGGCATCGCCGAGGAACTGGCGCATTGTCATCCCGCCATGCTCCGGCAGTTGCAGGCATTGTGGACCGAGCGGCCCATCATGTCGGGCGAGTTTCATGAGGTGTTTCTGCGCGAGCAGGGCTCGATGGAGGCGCCGCTGCCGCCGCGTTATTTTGTGCCCGGTGACAGGGTCTGGTTTCGCAACCCGCATGAGGCATCGTCGGAGGCCTCCGGTTATGAAGGCTCCTGGGTGATTTACCTCGGTGCAGGCCTGTTCGCGAACTTCTGGAAGTACCAGCAGCCGTATACGCTGGCCGACAAATGCCTGGAGATTTTTCATTGGCGCAACGCCCTGTACCTCGATGAGCAGGGGCAGGCACGCATCGACGAAAGCCGGGTCGAAACACTGGTGGCCGCCAGCAGGCTGGACGCCACAGAAACTGAATACATCCTGGCCTTGATGCAGCGCTACCGCGACCCGCGCGGCGTCTACCAGGACGGCGGCTGCATGGACACCACGCGCGAATTTGCCCGCTGGGTGCAGCCGGGTACCACCGATCTGCTGTTACCGAAGTCTTAGAAATCGAGGACAGAGCCGACTGGGGGACATACTGGCTGGGGGCATCACGGACGCTTTCAAAGAGCACGCTACGGGTCATTCCTGCTCCTTATTTAATCCCTTGCGTGCAAAGCGAATCAGTCCTACAAACACGGTTATCCGACTT
The DNA here is from genome assembly GCF_041689105.1 of Polaromonas sp. Classification (GTDB taxonomy): domain Bacteria; phylum Pseudomonadota; class Gammaproteobacteria; order Burkholderiales; family Burkholderiaceae_C; genus Polaromonas. The sequence goes on from NZ_JBDNGU010000085.1 coordinate 10,887, forward strand.
CTTTTAAAGTCCCTGCATACTTTTTGAAATTTCCATTTTGAACTTACCGCTCAAGCTCACCGGTCTGGCTCTGGCGCCAGCTTCCCCGCAGTTCATCAACCGCTACAGCGAACCTTCCACCGGGCAGGCGGTCAGCGCCGCGCAGGAACTCGCCGACTGCTTGGTTACCCCGGCGGCCAGCGTTTCTCCCAAGTATTTTTACGACGCCCTGGGCTCCAAACTGTTTGAGGCCATCACGGGTCTCGACGAGTACTACCCCACGCGCACGGAAGCCGGTATTTTCGACGTCGCCCATGCACAAATGGCCTTGGCGCTGGCCGACGCCGGCATCCGGCGCCCCTGCCTGATTGATCTGGGCGCCGGCAACTGCGCCAAGGCCAGCCGGATGATTCCGCACCTGCAGCCGAAGCAATACGTGCCGGTGGATATTTCGGTGGACTTCCTGCGTGAAGCGGCAGAGCAGGTGCAAAGTGCTTTTCCGGCACTGAACATCGTCGGCGTGGGCATGGATTTTTCAACCGGCCTGGTTCTGCCCCCCGAGGTGCAGCAACACGACCGGGTGTTTTTCTACCCCGGCTCCAGCCTGGGCAATTTCTCGCCGGCGCAGGCGCAGGCTTTCTTGCAGCGTATTGCCGACCCGGCGCAGGGCGGCGCCAGCGGCCTGCTGCTTGGCATTGACCTTGTGAAGGACAAAGCCACGCTGGAGGCTGCCTATGACGATACCCTGGGCGTAACGGCTGCTTTCAACAAAAACCTGCTGCGCCATGTCAACCGCCTGCTCGGTTCTGATTTTGATGAGCGGCAGTGGCGCCACCTGGCCCTGTTCAACGAGGCCGAATCACGCATCGAGATGCATCTGCAGGCGCAAAAGAACCTGACCGTGCGCTGGCCGGGCGGTGAAAGGGTGTTTCGCGGCGGCGAGCGCATTCACACCGAGAGCTCCTACAAATACACCGTGGCGTCCATGTCTGCGCTGCTGCGGCGAGCCGGCTTCACGCAAATCAACCACTGGACTGATCCGAAGGACTGGTTTGCGGTGTTCTGGGCATCGGTCTAGACCTGGTCAACAGGTCAACAGGTCAACAGGTCGACGAGAACCCGCCGCCCCCGCAGGCTCAGGCCTTCTCCGCCTCCTGCAGGGCGCGCCACATCACCTTGCCCGAGCCGCTTTTCGGCAGCGCATCAACGAACTGCACCACTCGCGGGTACTTGTAGGCCGCCATGTTGTCCCGGCACCAGCCAATGATGTCTTCCTCGCTGGTGTTGCCCTTTGCTGCGGGCCGCAGCACCACCACCGCCTTGACGGTCTCGCCACGGTAAGCGTCGCGAGTGGAGATGATGCAGGCCTCCTGAATGGCCGGGTGTTTGAACATCAGGGCCTCCACCTCGGCCGGCCAGACCTTGAAGCCTGACGCATTGATCATGCGTTTGAGACGGTCGGTGATGAAGAAGTATCCGTCCTCGTCCACCCTCCCCAGGTCGCCGGACCGGAAGAATCGCTTGCCATCGAACTCGATGAACGCCGCCGCCGTGGCTTCAGGCTGCTTCCAGTAACCTGAAAAATTCTGTGGCCCGCACATGATGATTTCGCCCTGCTCACCCTGCGGCATCTCTTGCAGGGTGATTGGGTCGATGACGCGGGAATCAACACTGACAAAAGGCACGCCCAGGCACTGCTGCTTGGTCGCGTCGGGCGGGTTGCTGTGGGAGGGCGCGGCGGTTTCGGTCAGGCCGTAACCCTCGGCAAAACGCAGACCGTACTGCTCCCACAGGCGCTGGGCCACCGCCTGTGGCATGGCCGCACCGCCGCCGCCTATGTAGCTCAGGCTGCCCAGGTCAAAACTCGCAAAGTTGGGGCTGGCCAGCAGGTCGATCACCATGGTCGGGATGTTGGTCCAGTGCGTCACACGCCAGCGCGAGATCAACCGCCCAGCCAGCTCGCGGTCCCAGCGCGGCATAACCACCAGCGTGGCGCCGCCATAGATGGACGCGTGCATGACCGAGACCATGCCTGTGATGTGAAACATGGGCACCACCGACAGCACCACATTTTCAAAAGTGCTGTTGCCCCACAGGCCACTGGCCACCGCGTTGTGCATGATGCTGGCATGGGTATGCATGCAGCCCTTGGGCAGCCCGGTGGTGCCGCTGGTGTAGGGCAGTACCGCCAGGTCCTGCGGCGTGGCGGTGTGGGGCGACAGCGTGGCGGCATCGCCGCGCAAGGCATCCGCCCAGTCCATCACCGCGCCGCTATCCAACACCGGCAAGGCATGGCGTGTGCCCAGCCACTCCTGCCAGGCAGCAGGCAGGGCCTGCTCGCCCTGCTGCGCGGAGAGATCAAAGGCGTCGCTGTAATGCGTCACGATCATGTGCCGCAGGCGCTCGCCGGGCGCAAGCTGGGCATCGGCCCGCGCCAGCTCGGGGGCCAGGTCGGCCGCAATGATGGCCACCCGGGTGTCCGGGTCGGTGATGTAGTGTTTGAGCTCTTCGGCCCGGTTCATCGGGTTGACCGGCACCACCACCGCATCGGCGCGCAGGATCGCAAAGTTGGCGATCACCCACTGCGGGCAGTTTTGCATGTCCAGCACCACCCGGTCGCCCTTTTGAACACCCAGGGCCTGCAGGGTGGCGGCCAGCCGCTCGGCTTTTTCCATCACCTCGGCATAGGTGAACACGCGGCCAAAAAATACCAGCGCCGCCTTGTCCGGAAAGCGCAGGGCGCTGACCACCAGGTTGTGCCACAGCGAGGTGACAGGCGGCGTGATGCGATGCGGCAGGCGTTTCGGCCAGAACTTGAAATGGGCGCGGTTCATGAGGTCTCCTTGATGACAAGCCTAACGCGCCCCCGGCCGCCAGGCATCGGGAAAGACGCTAGCGGCGTCGCTTTCGCGACGCTGTTTTCATGCACCAGGGCCGGGTACACGAAACTGGCGCGCCGGACCAGGTGTTTTCGAATCCGCAAACGCCTGAACTCAAACAATTTCTCGGAATGATTCAGCAACAAGTCGCCTTGGGGGAGTGGACGGGTGCGCTAAACCCATCCCGTCCATTCGTCCAGCCCTGCGCGGTGGAACTCCAGGAGTCAACAAAAAAAAGGGCTCACCCCCTGATTGCGCTGGATTGTCCGTCTGTTACTATCAGTTTCAATACCGCCTCCTTGCCACCAGCGTGCGCCTTTCAGTGGCAAACCGCGAGCTTGCTCCGCAGTAGGGCGCCGTCTTGAACCGGCCCATTACTGGTGTGATTTATTAGAGCCGGAGAGGAAACGTCTATGCCGACAAACGATTCAGGGGATGGAGCAGGCGGGAAGCCAGGGGCCTCCGATGGCGTCATGGAGTTTCGGCGTCAGGAAACACTGCTCAAGGCAGGCGCCCTGCAAGACGCGATTTTCAACAGCGCCAATTTCTCCAGTATTGCCACCGACGCCCAGGGCGTGATCCAGATTTTCAACGTCGGCGCCGAGCGCATGCTGGGCTACACGGCCGCCGAAGTGATGAACAAGATCACCCCTGCCGAGATTTCCGATCCGCAGGAAGTGATCGCGCGCGCTGAGGCGCTGAGCGTCGAACTCGGAACGCCGATTACGCCGGGGTTCGAGGCGCTGGTGTTCAAGGCCTCGCGCGGCATCGAAGATATTTACGAGCTGACCTATATCCGCAAGGATGGCAGCCGCTTCCGGGCGGTGGTGTCGGTCACGGC
>NZ_JBDNGU010000086.1:0-14492 GCF_041689105.1 Polaromonas sp.
CCCACACGCTCCGCACTGACGTGTCGTCGCTGCCCCCCGAGGGGGCTGAACTTGCTCGGGGCGGCCCTTCGCTGCGTTCGTCGGCCCCCACGCTCGGCACTGACGTGTCGTCGCGAGGCCTTGCAGGCCGCGGCTCGCGAGACGCTTCGCCTCTGTCGCCTGTCCAAAGCTGCTCAAGCAGCTTTGGAGCCGCAGGCTCCAGCCCCTCGGGGGCTGAACTTGCTCGGGGCGGCCCTTCGCTGCGTTCGTCGGCCAGCCCGGACGCGGACCGCGCGGGCGAAGCCGGCAGTTACGCACACGTGTGGCGCAACAAATATTTCCAGAGGTTGGTGCCGCTGGCTTTTTTCAACTACGGCGGGCTGGTGGCCATGCAGACCCTGTGGGCTGGGCCGTGGATGATCCGGGTTGCGGGCTACACGCCGCTGGAGTCGGCCACCGGCCTGTTTTATATCAACGCCACCATGCTGGTGACCTTCTGGGGCTGGGGCATGGTCAACCCCTGGCTGGCCCGGCATGGCTGGCACGCCACGCGGCTGATCGCCTGGGGCGTGCCGCTGAGCATCGTGGTGCTGGCCTTCAACATCATCGCCGGCTCTGCGACCGGCTGGCTCGGCTGGGCGCTGTTTTGCATGAGCTGCAGCGCCATGAGCCTGGCCCAGCCGGCCATCGGCATGGCTTTTCAGGCCTCGCTCGCCGGGCGTGCGCTGTCAGCCTACAACCTCGTGATTTTTTCCGGCGTGTTTGTGGTGCAGTGGGGCATAGGGCTTTTGATTGACGCCTTCAGGGCAGCGGGGCTGGCTGAAGTGGCGGCCTTTCAGGCTGCCATGGCGGTGTTTTTGTGTTGTTGTATCGCCTCATACGCCTATTTCCTGAGCATGAGCGCCGATAATTCCCAGCAATGAATGGCATTCTCATCATCGCCCACGCACCCTTGGCCTCGGCCTTGCGCCAGTGTGTGCTGCATGTCTTCCCCGACAATCCGGCCGGCGTGGTGGCGCTGGACGTCCAGCCCAACATGCCGCCGGAAGAGACCCTGGCGCAGGCGCGCATTGTTTTTCGCCAGCTCGGCACCTCGCACGTACTGGTGCTGGCCGACGTGTTCGGGGCGACACCCTGCAACGTGGCGCAAAAGCTGGTGGACGGCGTGTCCTCCAAGCTCATCACCGGCGTCAACCTGCCGATGCTGCTGCGCACCGTGTCTTACCGGCACGAGGCGCTGGAGGCGCTGGTTGCCCGCGCGGTGATGGGGGGCACACAGGGCGTGATGCAGGTGGCCGTCACCGCACCACAGAACCAGGCTCGCAGAAATCATGATAAAGAACAGCACGACCATCAGCAATAAACTGGGCCTGCACGCGCGGGCCTCGGCCAAACTCACAAAACTCGCAGGCAGCTTTTCCTGCGAGGTCTGGATGGCCAAGGGCGAGCGACGCGTCAACGCCAAAAGCATCATGGGCGTGATGATGCTGGCCGCCGGTATCGGTAGCATGGTTGAGGTTGAAACCGACGGCGCCGACGAGCAGCAGGCGATGGATGCCATCCTTGCCCTCATCAACGACAAATTCGGGGAAGGTGAATGAATGTTGCCCCCACGGTCGCTCACTGCGTGTAGCTCCCTGCACCTTGCAGGCCGCCGCTCGCCAGAGGCTTCGCTTCTGTTGCCTGTCCAAACCTGCTCAAGCAGGTTTGGAGCCGCATGCTCCAGCCCCGAGGGGGCCGCCCTGTCTGCGGCCCGGCAAAGCCGGTTCCGCGGCTCGGACTGGTTTTGTCCGGCTCGCTTCGCATCGCGGGTGGGAGCGGGCGCTTGACGTTCAGCGTTCATGGCTTGGCCGTCTCGCGCGGCATTGCCATCGGGCGGGCGGTGCTGGTGGCGTCCAGCCGTGCGGACGTGGCGCACTACTTTATTCAGGCGACAAAAACCGCTGAAGAAATCCAGCGCCTGCGCGTGGCCCGCGACGCGGTGGCTGAAGAAATAGCCCGCGTGCAGCGCGACCTGCCGAAAGACGCGCCGCACGAACTCTCGGCGCTGCTCGACGTGCACCTGATGCTGCTGCAGGACGAGCAGCTCATCAGCGGTGTCAAGCACTGGATCAACGACCGGCTCTACAACGCCGAGTGGGCGCTGACCACGCAGTACGAAATCATCGCGCGCCAGTTCGACGACATGGAAGACGAGTACCTGCGCGAGCGCAAGGCCGACCTTGAGCAGGTGGTCGAGCGCATCCTGGGCCACATGAAAGGCGTCGCTTCGCCGGTGTTGCCCGCAGCGGTGGCGGGCAGCCGCGCGCTGCGCCAGCAGGACCTGCTTCTTGACGACACCATGGACGTGCCGCTGGTGCTGATCGCGCATGACATTTCACCGGCCGACATGCTGCAGTTCAAGCAAAGCCTGTTTGTCGGTTTTGCGACCGACGTGGGCGGCAAGACCTCGCACACCGCCATCGTCGCGCGCAGCCTGGATATTCCGGCGGTGGTGGGGGCGCGCAGCGCCAGCCAGCTGATCGAGCAGGACGACTGGGTCATCATCGACGGCGATGCCGGGGTGCTGATCGTCGACCCTTCGCCCATCATCCTGGCCGAATACGGCTTCAAACAGCGCCAGGGTGAACTGGAGCGGCAACGCCTGAACCGGCTGATCCACACGCCGGCGCTGACGCTGGACGGCCAGAAGGTTGAGCTGCTGGCCAACATCGAGATGCCGGACGACACCGCCGGTGCTGTCAGCGTGGGCGCGGCTGGTGTCGGCCTGTTTCGCAGCGAGTTTTTGTTCATGGGCCGCAGCAAGCTGCCCGACGAGCAGGAGCAGTACCTGGCCTATCGCAAGGCGGTCGAGGGCATGAACGGCCTGCCGGTGACCATCCGTACGGTGGACATCGGCTCGGACAAGCCGATCGACAAGCTCGCGGGCCGCGCGCAGGACGGCCAGCTCAACCCGGCGCTGGGCCTGCGCGCGATCCGCTGGAGCCTGGCCGACCCGCCCATGTTTTTGACGCAGCTGCGCGCCATCTTGCGGGCCGCAGCCCATGGCCCGGTGAATTTGCTGGTGCCCATGCTGGCGCACGGCAGCGAGATCCGGCAGACGCTGTCGCTGCTCGACCATGCGCGCGCCGAGCTGGACAACAAGGGCATCGCCTACGGGCCGGTGCAACTGGGCGCGATGATCGAGATTCCTGCGGCGGCGCTGACACTCAAGCTGTTTCTCAGGTATTTCGACTTCCTGTCGATAGGCACCAACGACCTGATCCAGTACACGCTGGCGATCGACCGCGCCGACGAGGCGGTCGCGCACCTTTACGACCCTTGCCATCCGGCGGTGCTGCGCCTGGTGGCCGACACCATTGCCGAATGCAATGCCCAGGGCAAGGGCGTGAGTGTCTGCGGCGAGATGGCCGGCGACAGCGGCATGACGCGGTTGCTGCTGGGCTTGGGGCTGCGCAGCTTTTCCATGCACCCGTCGCAGATCCTTGCCGTCAAGCAGCAGGTGCTGCGGGCCGATGCCGGCAAGCTGCAGCGCTGGGCGCAAGAGGTGCTGGCCAGCGAAGAGCCGGCGTCGTTGCTGTAATCTCTTTACTATCAAAATCGTAGCTGGAAGCGCCCGTGGGGTAAGGGCTGGAGGCGGATTTGGTTCGTGAACCTGCCTTTTTTTATGTCTTTTTGCCTCTGGTGGCGTGGGATTTATGTCAAAACGGCCGCTGGCCCTTGCCGCGCGGGCGTGAATAGCTACAAAATCCATAGCACTACCTTTCTCTCTGCCTGTCATCCCGGACTTGATCCGGGATCCATGGTTGTCGACTACTGCAGCTGTTTTGGCTGTAGTGGTGTGCGAACAAGCCGGGGGTTGCCCGGCGGCAACTTACTTTCTTTTTGCGTCGCCAAAAAGAAAGTAAGCAAAGAAAAAGGCGACCCGATGGTCTGGGTCCCCTGCGCTGCGCTCCGGGGCAACCTGCGGTGCTGACCAAAAGCGGGGTCTCGCTCGAACTCGGCTTCGCCTCAGACAATCGCGAGCCCTGATCCGCTTTTGCCTGCGCTCCTCGGCCCAGCCCGACGGGTGGCGGAACGAATACGCGGTCGAGGATGGATTCCGGCCTTCGCCGGAATGACAGAAGGTTTGCGCGCAAAGCGCACACACCGCTGAATACGCGACCGTCATGTTTGCACGCGAGCGCAGCACACGCGGCCAAATGGGGCTCCCTTCTCTCGCCCAGCGGGGCGAGGGAAGGGCGGGGGGTTGGGAGTGGGGAGTCGCCCCTACTGTCCAGAGCGGGCCACAGGCGGCGCGTGCGGCCGTCCGTTCATTGAGTTTTTACCCTTGTCCCGAACACCGCCGCGCCAATGATCATGGCCGCCGCCACATGTACGACGCGCAGGCGCATGCCTTTGAGAAACAGCGGTGCCAGCACCACCATGAACAGCGGCCATAAATAGTTGACGAGATTGGCCTCGACCGGGGGCGCATGGCGCAACGCGATGAACAGCAGAAAGTGGAAACCGAACAAACCGTAAACGCCCAACGCCAGCGTGGCCGGCGGTATGGCCCACGACCGTCTGTCTTTGAAAACAGCCGGCAGTGCCAGCAAGCTGCCTGTCAGCAGCGCAAGACCAGTCAGTAAAAAAAGCGGGATGTGCTGGAGCGAGACGCCCAGTGAAGCGAGGAGGGCCCACAGCGCGATGGCGCCCAGGGCATACAGATTGGCTGGCATGGCAGCGAGCATAAGCGGCGCGACGAGTTCGGGTCAGTGCCCGTTGGTTATCGCCGGTGCAGGGCCGCTGCCAACGCCGACTACTTGCCGCAACGCCGGGGCGTGTCAGCCACGTTTATCCGATGGCTGCCGCTGCCAGGTCGGCCTTGTCGGCAACGCCTGCAGCGTGGGCCTGCTCGTCGGCGTGGTAGCTGGAGCGCACCATGGCACCGACTGCTGCGTGGGTGAAGCCCATTTTGTAGGCCTCGGCTTCAAACATCTTGAAGGTGTCGGGGTGCACGTAGCGGCGCACCGGCAGATGGCTGCTGGACGGTGCCAGGTACTGGCCAATGGTCAGCATGTTGATGTTGTGGGCGCGCATGTCGCGCATGACCTGCAAAATTTCTTCGTCGGTCTCGCCCAGGCCGACCATGATGCCGCTCTTGGTCGGCACGTCGGGGTGCAGAGCCTTGAATTTTTTCAGCAGGTTCAATGAGAACTGGTAGTCGCTGCCCGGCCGTGCTTCCTTGTAGAGGCGCGCCGTGGTTTCGAGGTTGTGGTTCATCACGTCGGGCGGCGCGGCTTTCAGGATACCCAGCGCGCGGTCGTCGCGGCCGCGAAAGTCGGGCACCAGAATCTCGATGGTGGTCTGCGGCGAGAGTGCGCGGATGCGTGTGATGCAATCCACAAAATGCTGGCTGCCGCCGTCGCGCAGGTCGTCGCGGTCCACGCTGGTGATCACGACGTACTTCAACTTCAGAGCTGCGATGGTTTTGGCAAGGTTTTCCGGCTCGTTGACGTCTAGCGGGTCGGGCCGGCCATGGCCGACGTCGCAGAACGGGCAGCGCCGTGTGCACTTGTCGCCCATGATCATGAAAGTCGCCGTGCCCTTGCCGAAACATTCGCCGATATTCGGGCAGCTGGCTTCTTCACACACCGTGTTGAGCTTGTTCTCGCGCAGGATCTGCTTGATCTCGTAGAAGCGTGTGGTCGGGCTGCCGGCCTTGACGCGAATCCACTCGGGTTTTTTCAGCACCTCGCCGGGCACCACCTTGACCGGGATGCGCGACAGCTTGGCCGCCGCCTTCTGTTTGGCCAGCGGGTTGTAGTTTTCCTGGCTCTGGATATCGCGAACGACAGGATTGACAGCTTCTTGGGTGCTCATGGGTGTTTGCCTTGGGGGTGGCGTCAGGGCGTCAGGTAGGTCTCGAGCTTTTGGCCCAGAACATCTGCCGCCTCTTGCCAGCTTACCGATACCCCGATTGTAGAAAGGTCTGTGGTTTGCAGCCCGGCATAACCACAAGGGTTGATGCGGGAGAAGGGTTCCAGGTCCATCGCGACGTTGAGCGCCACACCGTGGTAAGTGCAATGCCGGCTGACCTTGATGCCCAGAGCGGCAATTTTGCCAAGGCCGCGAAACGGCTCCAGCGGGTCGCGCGGGCCGGTCAGCGCGGCATGCGCGCCCGGCTCGTCCAGCCGCACGTAAATGCCGGGCGAGCCGCCGACCCGGTGGCCCGTCACGCCAAAATGCGCCAAGGTGCGAATCACGGACTCCTCGATGCGGTAAACGTATTCCTTGACGTAATAGCCAGCGCGCTTGAGGTCAATCAGCGGGTAGGCCACCACCTGGCCGGGGCCGTGAAAGGTCACCTGGCCGCCGCGGTCGGTTTGCACCACGGGGATGCCTCCAGGCGCAAGGATGTGCTCGGGCTTGCCCGCCAGGCCCTGGGTGTAAATCGGCGGGTGCTCACAAATCCATAGCTGGTCACGCCCGTCGGTCAGGGGCTGGAGGCCGATTTTGCTTGAGGTTTGTGCCCCGCGCGTTGCGGTGAAGGCCTGCATGGCCTGCCAGGTGGGCAGGTAGTCCACGCATCCGAGGTGCCGGACATCAACATCAGCCTGCATGGGGTGTTGGTCCGCCGGTTTAGAGGACGACCTTGACCATGGGGTGTGTTGACAGCGTGCGGTAAAGCTCGTCGAGCTGCTCGCGGCTGGTAGCGGTGATGGTCACGGTCACGCCCAGATACTTGCCGCCCTTGCTTTCGCGCAGCTCGATGGTGGAGGCGTCGAAGGCCGGGTCGAACTGGCCCGCGATCACGCTGATCGCGTGGACCAGCCCGTCGACTTTTTCGCCCATCACCTTGATGGGGAACTGCGAGGGGTACTCGATCAGCGATTCCTGACGCGGAATTTCAGGGGGTGGCGCGGGCACAGTCACGCGGCCTGCTCCTGTTTGGCGCGCTGGTAGGCGGCGTGCAGCCTGGCGTACACCGGCCCGGGTTTTCCGTTGCCGATGGGCAGGCCGTCAAGTGTGGTGATGGCCAGCACTTCCTTGGTGGCCGACGACAGCAGCAACTCGTCGGCGGCAAACACTTCCTCGCGGCTGATGCGGCGCAGTTCAAAGCCAATGCCGGCCTCGCGGCAGATCCCCTCGATCAGGCCGTAGCGAATGCCTTCGAGCACCAGGTTGTCTTTGGGCGCGCCCATGAGCGTGCCATCCTTCACGGCCCAGACGTTGCAGGCAGCGGCTTCGCTGAGAAAACCGTCGCGAAACATCACCGTTTCCACCGCATCCACGTCGGCGCTGATCTGGCGTGCAAACACCGCGCCCAGCAGGCTGGTGCTCTTGATATGGGCCTTGCTCCAGCGGAAGTCGTCGGCGGTGACACAGGCCACGCCCTGCGCACGCTGCTCGGGCGTGGGCGGTTTCATGGTGCTGGTCATCACAAACACCGTGGGTGCCAGGTCGGGCGGCATGACGTGGTCGCGCAGCGCCACGCCGCGCGTGATCTGGATGTACGCTAGCTGGTCGATTTTTTCGGGGGAGGTGTGCTCGGACAACGCATAGCCGTTGACCAGCGTGAGGACGATCTCGTGCCACTGGGCGTGGGACAGCGGGTTGGTGATGCGTAATTCGGCCAGGCTGCGGTCCAGACGCGCCATGTGCTGGGCGAACCGGAAAGGCTTGCCGGCGTAAACCGGCACGACTTCATAGACGCCGTCACCGAAGATGAAGCCGCGGTCCATGACGCTGATTTTGGCGTCCTTGAGCGCGGTGATCTCACCGTTGAGGTAGCAGGGCGTGTCGGGCAAAAGTGTGGGGGTGGAGATCATCTTGAACAGGGGTTGAGCAATGGCTTATTGTCGCGCAGCCTTATTTCCCGTGCCGCAGGACACGCCGCTTGAGCCAGACGCGCCAGCGCCAGACGAGCTTGACCAATGCATAACCAGTGATGGAGCCGCCTACCGCAAAAATCGCCATGCCCAGCACGGCGGGCCAGCCAAAGCGTTGCAGCCACCCCAGCGCGTCAAACCCGGCGCTGGCCGAAGCGGCCTCCAGCACGGCGTCGCCAGCGGCCACTTCATGCGGCGCCAGGCCCAGGATCAGGCTGCCGAGTTTGTAGGCCAGCCAGAGCCAGAAGCCGATGGTGAAGGGGTTGGTGATCAGGGTGATCCCGGCTGCCACCGGGATGTTGCCCCGCCACCAGACGCAGTGCGCGGCCGCCACCAGGATTTGTGCCACCGGCAGTGCGAAAGCCCAGAAGATCCCGATCGCGACGCCGCGGGCTACCGCCTCGTGCTGCAGATGCCACAGGCCGGGCTCCTGCAAATGGTGGGCCACCGGCTTGAGCCAGGGGTGGGACGCCAGGTTTTCCCGGCTGACGCCTTTTGTGAAGCGGTCGGTCCAGCGCGCATCGCCCTTGCTGGGCGAGGCATCTGGGGAAGTCGGCTTGTGCTGTGTCATGGGCGGGGCAGGCGGCTACGTCTCAGTACAGAAAAATGACGGCGGCAATCGCCAGTGCGCCCAGCCCCAGGTTCAGGCCAGCCAGCTTGGCGATCTGACCCACACGTCGCCCGCCTTCGGGCCAGTCCGCGGCGGCCACGGCCAGTTTCAGGCGCCGGTAGGGACCAAAATAAAGATGGCCGAACAGGGCGAACATCAGCAGGCCGATGCCAAACATCAGGTGCCAGCCCAGCGGGGCGTTTTTCATGCCCACGGCCAGCAGCATGGCCAGGCCGGTGACCAGCAGCAAACCAATGCTGACCCACACCAATCTGAAAAATTTTGTGAGTACCGCTGCAATCAGCGGCAAACGCTGGGGCGGTGCCAATTGCGCCTGTGCCGCAGGTCGAAATGCAAACAGCATGAAGCTGATGCCGCCCAGCCAGACAATGGCGGCGGCGATATGCAGGAACTTCATCAGGGCGGGCATGGGAGACCTTTGGACATGGGCGTTACCGGGACGGGGTGCGCGACGGAGGGCTTCAAGCTTGCGCTAGGCACGTGGGGTCAATTGTCGCCTCCAAACTCCGGCTCTTTTGATCGGTGGTCACTGGCAATCATCGCAGCGCGCGGAAGGGGCATTCTGGGCGCAGGCGGGTTTCTACGTATAATCAGGGGCTTTGCTAATCACCAACCCGTAACCCGCTTGCAATTAGTGACTTCCAAAATGACAAATTCGGCAGTTTCTACAACAGCTTCGGCGTGGACGGTGGTGGCAGAAGACAGTGACTTCAAGCGGCTGACGCGTGATGAGGCTCAAAAACTTCGTCTGGCGCACCCCTCTACCTCCCCATGGGTTGTATTGGCGGGTCAGCTGCTGGTGGGTGTGCTGGCGGCGTGTGCCGCTTGGCTGCTGACCGGTCGGCAAAACGCTGGATGGTCCTCGCTGTATGGCGCGCTGGCGGTGGTGATTCCCGGTGCTTTGTTTGCGCGGGGTTTGATGAGCCAGTTCTCGTCCATCAACGCGATGACTGCCGGATTTGGTTTTTTTGTGTGGGAGGCAATCAAGATTGCCTCCAGCGTCGGGATGCTGTTTGCGGCCCCGCGCTTGGTCCCTGATCTGGACTGGTTGGCAATGCTGATTGGCCTGATCGTGACCCTGAAGGTGTATTGGGTGGCGCTGTTACTGCGTCCGAAACAGAAGACAAACTAAAGAGTTCAAAGAATGGCCGCAGATGCAAACGCCCCGACAGCCAGTGAATACATTGTTCACCACCTGACGCACTGGCAAAACAAGCCGCAGACGGAAATCGTCGATTTCACCGTCTTCAATCTTGACTCCCTGTTTTTCTCCATCCTGTTGGGCGTGGTCGGCTGCTTCTTTCTTTGGAAGGCTGCTCGCGGCGTGACATCTGGTGTGCCTGGGCGTTTCCAGGCGGCGGTCGAAATCCTGCTTGAAATGGTCGATGGCCAGGCCAAGGCGATTGTTCACAACGCCAACAGCCGCAAGCTGGTGACGCCGCTGGCGCTGGTTGTATTTGTCTGGATTTTCCTGATGAACGCGATGGACCTGCTGCCGCTGGATCTGTTGCCTGAACTGTGGGCCCTGGCCTATGGTGCCGCCGGTTACGACCCGAGCCATGCCTACCTGCGCGTCGTGCCCACGGCCGACCTGTCGGTGACCATGGGGCTGTCGGTTTCTGTTTTATTCATCTGCCTTTTCTACAACATCAAGATCAAGGGTGTCGGTGGCTGGGCGCATGAATTGATTTCTGCACCGTTTGGCACCAGCAAGAACCCGATCTTTGCAGTGATTCTGGGCATCATCAACATTGCCGAGCAATTGATCTCTTTCGTCGCCAAAACGGTTTCGCATGGCATGCGGCTGTTTGGCAATATGTATGCCGGTGAGCTGGTGTTCATGCTGATTGCGCTGCTGGGAGGCGCCTGGGCCTTCTCTGAAGACCCATCCGGGTCGCTGATGTTGATGTTGTTGCACGTGGTTGCCGGTTGGGCATGGGCCGTGTTCCACATCATCATCATCTTGCTGCAGGCTTTTGTGTTCATGATGTTGACCCTGGTCTACATCGGGCAGGCGCACGACGCGCATTGATTTTCGTTTTTGTTTTTGGTGTTTTTTCGTTAATTTAGGAGTGAATCATGGAAGTTATTAGTTTTGCTGCTCTGGCTGCTGGTTTGATCATCGGTCTGGGCGCGCTCGGTGCTTGTATCGGTATCGGCATCATGGGTAGCAAGTACCTTGAAGCAGCTGCGCGCCAGCCGGAACTCATGGGCGAGCTGCAAACCAAAATGTTTGTGCTGGCTGGTCTGATTGACGCCGCGTTCATCATCGGTACCGGTATTGCACTGTGGTTTGCAACTGCCAACCCCTTCCTCGCTCAAATCGCACGCCTGGTCAAGTAAGTCCTGCCTGCAACACCTCGTTGAGGGAGATTTACTGTGAACATTAATGGAACACTGGTGGCGCAAGCCATCGTCTTTGCATTGCTGGTGCTGTTCACGATGAAATTCGTGTGGCCGCCGATCGCGAAAGCGCTGGACGAGCGGGCCCAAAAGATCGCTGAAGGCCTCGCTTCTGCCGAGAAGGCCAAGTCCGAACTCTCCGTTGCCAACAAGCGCGTGGAAGAAGAACTTGCCAAATCGCGCAATGAGTCGGCGCTGCGTCTGGCTGAGGCCGAGCGTCGCGCGCAGGCCCTGATCGAAGAAGCCAAGGGCAAAGCTGCGGAAGAGGGCAAGAAAATCATTGCCGCTGCCCATGCTGAAGCCGAGCAGCAGAGCGTCAAGGCCCGCGAAACACTGCGCGAGCAGGTAGCCGCACTGGCCGTCAAGGGTGCTGAGCAGATTCTGCGCAAGGAAGTCAATGCCGCTGTGCATGCTGACTTGCTGGGCCGTCTGAAGACCGAACTTTGACTTTGACTGAAACCTTCAAGCGAGCATCACTATGGCCGAACTAGCCACCATTGCCCGTCCGTACGCTGAAGCGCTGTTCAAGACTGCCGGCAAGGACCTCGCCGGCACCGCCACCTGGCTCGATGAGCTGGCGGCAATTGCCTCGAACGTCCAGTTGCAGCACTACGCGGGCAACCCCAGCGTCACTTCTGCGCAGACCTTTGAAGTCATCTCGGGCGTCGCGAAAAACATGCCGGAAGCTGCAAAAAACTTCCTGCGTGCGGTGATCGACAACGGGCGCCTCAGCGTGTTGCCGGAAATCGCCAGCCAGTTCCGCGTACTTAAAAATACGCAGGCCGGCTCGTCCGACGCCACCGTCTACAGCGCTTTTGCGCTCGAAGGCGCCGCGCTGGCAGACCTGGCGACAACGCTGGAAAAGCGCTTTGGCCGCAAGCTCAACCTGAAGGTCGAGCTGGAGCCCGAATTGATAGGCGGCGTACGTGTCGTGGTGGGTGATGAGGTGCTGGACACCTCTGTCAAAGCCCGTTTAGAGCAAATGAAAGTGGCGCTGGTGTCGTGATCTTGCGCCCAAGCTTCACTTCCCGGTATTAGCCAACAACATAGAAAGAAGGAAAGAGTCATGCAACTCAATCCCGCAGAAATTTCTGAACTGATCAAGAGCCGCATCGAAGGCCTGACAGCCAGCAGCGACATTCGCAACCAGGGTACCGTTGTGTCGGTGTCCGACGGTATCGTGCGTATCCACGGCCTGTCCGATGTGATGCAGGGCGAGATGCTGGAATTCCCGCCCACCGCTGACGGCTCCCCCACTTATGGTCTGGCCCTGAACCTGGAGCGCGACTCGGTCGGCTCGGTGATTCTGGGTGAGTACGAGCACATCGCTGAAGGCGACACCGTCAAGTGCACGGGCCGCATTCTGGAAGTGCCTGTTGGCCCCGAGCTGCTTGGCCGCGTGGTCAATGCACTGGGTCAGCCTATCGACGGCAAAGGCCCGGTCAACGCCAAGATGACCGACGTGATTGAAAAAGTCGCGCCCGGCGTGATCGCCCGTAAATCGGTTGACCAGCCCCTGCAGACCGGCCTGAAGTCCATCGACTCCATGGTTCCGATTGGCCGTGGCCAGCGCGAACTGATCATTGGCGATCGCCAGACCGGCAAGACCGCTGTTGCGATCGACGCCATCATCAACCAGAGGGGCAAAGGCGTCTCCTGCGTGTATGT
This sequence comes from Polaromonas sp., assembly GCF_041689105.1. Classification (GTDB taxonomy): domain Bacteria; phylum Pseudomonadota; class Gammaproteobacteria; order Burkholderiales; family Burkholderiaceae_C; genus Polaromonas. Next base: position 12,556 of record NZ_JBDNGU010000086.1, read on the forward strand.
CGCGATTGGCCAGAAAGCCTCGTCGATCAAAAACGTGGTGCGCGCGCTCGAACAGGCCGGCGCGATGGAATACACCATCGTCGTGGCTGCTTCTGCTGCCGAGTCCGCCGCCATGCAGTACGTCAGCGCCTACTCTGGCTGCACCATGGGCGAATACTTCCGTGATCGTGGCGAAGATGCGCTGATCGTGTATGACGATCTGTCCAAGCAGGCCGTGGCCTACCGCCAGGTCTCGCTGTTGCTGCGCCGTCCGCCAGGCCGCGAAGCCTACCCCGGCGACGTGTTTTATCTGCACAGCCGTTTGCTCGAACGCGCAGCCCGCGTGAACGAAAAGTATGTTGAAGACTTCACCAAGGGCGAAGTCAAAGGCAAGACCGGTTCACTCACGGCTCTGCCCATCATTGAAACGCAGGCTGGTGACGTGTCTGCCTTCGTGCCCACCAATGTGATCTCGATCACCGACGGCCAGATTTTCCTGGAAACCAGCCTGTTCAACGCCGGTATCCGTCCGGCCATTAACGCCGGTATCTCGGTGTCACGCGTGGGCGGTGCTGCACAGACCAACTGGATCAAGGGCCTGTCTGGCGGTATCCGTACCGATCTGGCGCAGTACCGTGAACTGGCTGCGTTCGCGCAGTTTGCTTCCGATCTGGACGAGTCCACCCGCAAGCAGCTCGAGCGCGGCGCCCGCGTGACCGAACTGCTCAAGCAGGCCCAGTACTCGCCACTGCCGATCAGCCTGATGGGTGTGACGCTGTTTGCCGTCAACCAGGGCTTCATGGACGACATTGAAGTCAAGAAGGTCCTGGCGTTCGAGTCCGGCCTGCACAGCTACCTCAAGGACAAGCATGCGCCCCTGCTGGCGACCATCGAGAAGAATGGTCCAAAGTGGGATGCCAAGCCCGCTAAACCCGATGACAGCGACGCGAAAAAGGCCTCCAAGAAGGTGTGCCAGGACGCCGAAGCCGAACTGAAGGCTGCCGTGGCCGAATTCAAGAAATCCTTCGCTTAATTCGTTACCCGAAACCAGGAAACTGTTATGGCAGCAGGTAAAGAGATTCGCGGCAAGATCAAGTCGGTGGAAAACACCCGCAAGATCACCAAGGCCATGGAAATGGTGGCCGCCTCCAAGATGCGCAAGGCGCAGGAGCGGATGCGCGCCGCCCGTCCTTACAGCGACAAGATCCGCAACATCGCGGCCAATCTGAGCCAGGCTAATCCCGAATACACCCACGCCTTCATGGAGTCCAACGACGCCAGTACGACGGGGTTCATCGTGGTGACAACCGACAAGGGTCTGTGCGGAGGCCTCAATACCAATGTGCTGCGCGCCGTGACGGCCAGGCTCAAGGAATTGCAGGCGGCTGGCGAGGATGCCCAGGCGGTGGCCATCGGTAACAAGGGCTTGAGTTTTCTCAACCGTGTTGGCGCCAAGGTCATCTCGCATGTGACCCAGCTTGGCGACAGGCCCCATCTGGACAAATTGATCGGCCCCGTCAAGGTGCTGCTCGATGCGTACAGCGAAGGCAAGATCAAGACGGTCTACCTCTGCTACACCAGGTTCATCAACACCATGCGCCAGGAGCCGGTGGTCGAGCAGTTGCTGCCCTTGACGGCGGAAAGCATGCAGGCGGACAAGGACCAGCACGGCTGGGACTACATCTACGAGCCCGATGCGCAGACCGTGATTGACGACCTGCTGCTTCGTTATGTCGAGGCGCTGGTCTATCAGGCGGTGGCAGAGAACATGGCGTCCGAGCAGTCGGCCCGCATGGTGGCCATGAAGGCCGCGACCGACAACGCCGGCAGCGTGATTGGCGAGCTCAAGCTGGTCTACAACAAGACGCGTCAAGCGGCGATCACGAAAGAACTTTCGGAAATTGTCGCCGGTGCTGCAGCGGTTTAAACCGCGCCACACCTGATTTAAAGATTTAAAG
>NZ_JBDNGU010000087.1:0-34197 GCF_041689105.1 Polaromonas sp.
ATCGGGGATTGCTTGAACACGAAGTCGCCGCGTGGCAACGCGATCAAAATGAGTCCCGGAAAACCATTGAGTGGACGTTCCCACGGCAAGATGCAGATCGAAAGCTAGGGCATCATTATGTTTCGAATCTTGCGTGTTGATGTACTAGCCGAGCACGCCAGTCTCCATCGCACACCTGAGGTGCAAATTTGGGACGAAGCGTTTTGCTACCAGTGATTGTTTGACCAAGTGTGCAGATAATTTATGGCCCACTACCGCAGGCTGAAAATCGAGAGTGGTTGTTGATCCCTACCCAGCTGAAACTGTGTTGAACCATCCACTGCCTCGGCCGCGAGAGCTAGCCAACCATTGATTCGTTGGCTAGAAACGCACCGTGAAAGTTCAGTGTGTACTGAACGATGAGCATCTCCACCGAGGGGGCAACACACTGCAACATAAGTTCAATTTCTGTCTGCAGCCTTCTCACGCAGTAAACGCTTCATGATTTTGCCGTTGGCATTTCGAGGCAAGGGTGATTCGCACCAGGTGATGGTTTCTGGAACCTTATAGTCGGCCAGGCGAACACCGCAGAACGCCTGCAATGCATCTTTGTCCTTGGTTGTAGACATTGCATAAACGAATGCATGAACGCGCTCCCCAAGCACAGGGCAGGGGCGGCCTACGATTGCCGCTTCCAGCATGCCGGGCCAAGCCATCAGCACGTTTTCGACCTCTACCGAATAGATCTTGAAACCGCCACGAATGAGCATGTCTTTCTTGCGATCAAAGACGCGGACATAGCCCTCGTTATCGATCGCGCCGAGATCGCCAGAACGCCAGTAGCCGCCGGTAAAAGAAGCCGCAGTAGCTTCTGGATTCGCCCAGTAGCCCGGCACGATCATCGGTCCCGAGATCCACAGCTCGCCGGTTTCACCAGCAGGCACTTCACGTCCGCCGTCATCCATCACGAGGATGTCGGCAGCAGGGAGGACAACACCTACGCTGTCGGCGTGATCGCGGGTCTGACCAGCCGGCATCATCGTCGCCGGTGAGGTGGCCTCGGTCGAGCCGTAGGCATTGATCAGAGTCAGCTGGGGCAGCCGCTCAGCTAGCGCATCGATGGTTGCCAGTGGCATCGGTGCGCCACCGTAACCGCCAATGCGCCAGGCACTAAGGTCTGCACTTGCAAAGCTTGGGTGCAATAGGCACAAGTTGTAGATAGCAGGCACCATCAGCGTATGAGTGACGCGCTCGGCCGCTAACGCCTTGATGAAGGTTTCAGCTTTGAAGGGTGGGGTGATGATGATCGCGCCACCGACCTTCAGCATCGAGGCGATGCTCGCGATCAAGCCGGTGACGTGGCTTGCCGGCACCGCTAGTGCTGAGCGGTCGCTTGCCTGCAGCTTCATGCAGCTCTCGTAGTGCAGACAAGAATGCACGATATTGAAGTGGGTCAACATCGCGCCCTTCGGATTGCCCGTTGTACCCGAGGTGTAGAGAATCACCGCCGTATCGGTCTCGGCAACCTCGCAAGGCGGCACTTCATCCCCCGCCTCCTCCGCACAGAGTAAGTCCACCATCGAGAAAGCATCTGCCCCGTCGCCCACTACCAAACGAAAACCGCATGTCTGCTCTGCGGGCGCGCACTCACGCCCGACTGTAGGCAGTCTCTCAATCAGATCCGCATCAACCACCGCGCCCATGGCGCCGCACTGACCGATGATGTATTCAAGCCCCGGGCGCTGCTCCCGCACACCCACCGGCACAGCAATTGCTCCCAGCCGTTGCAACGCCAGCAAGACAACAATGAATTCTGGCCGGTTGTCGATCAGCATAACCAAGCGATCACCGCGCTGCACACCTTTTGCAGCCAGTCGTCTGGCCAGATTGCGTGTTGCCAGCTCGCACTGCTTGTAGCTCCAACGCCGGCCGTCGCAAACGATGGCCTCGGCGTCAGGCGTGCGAGCCACAGAGGCCGCAAACATCGCGAACAGACTCCTTGGCCGTTCGGCAAAACAGCGTACTAACCTGTCACCATACGGTGCTTCGTAGCGCATGGCTGGAACCGGATAACCCAGCCAGTGGTTCATTGCATTCGCCTCAGACGGTGGCTGGCGCAACGTTGGCCCCTCGCTCGACAACAAACTCTGCATCGACCAGACGTCGCGAATGATTGAGGTCGCTCTGTGCGATCAGTACCGAGATAGCACTGCCTTTCATGCTGGAGATGACTTCACCCAGGCGTTTCGACAGCGCGGGGGCAACTCCTTCGAATGGTTCATCAAGTAGCAGCAGACGCGTACCGACAGCCATTGCACGAGCCAGCGCAACCAGCTTCTGCTGTCCACCCGACAGCAGAAGTGCGCGACGTTCGCGCATCTCCAAGAGTTCGGGCAAAACCCGGTAGACCAGTTCCAGTCGCTCCTCGACTTTCAAGTTCTTGCTGACCCAGACCGGGACTAGGATATTTTCTTCGACGGTCAATTCGGGCACCAGCCCGCGATCTTCTGGCATGTAGCCTATGCCAAGGCGCGCGCGCGCATGTTGTGGCAGCTCTCCGAGGTCCTGTCCGTTGAAGCTAATCTTGCCCGCGCTCGGTTTCAGGTGGCCCATTACCGAGCGCATCAATGTTGTCTTGCCGGCACCGTTTCGTCCAACCAAGCCAACCATGGTGCCATCGGCCACTTCCACGGTTAGACCGCGAAGGGCAACGACTGATTGAATTGATACGTGAATGTTTTCAATTTTCAACATTGACTTCTTTCGAGGCGAGGAATCGCTTCTTTACTCCTGCAGAATTTCGCCTGTCACGTAGCGGCGCACGTCATCGGTTTTCAACGCGATGGCCGGGACATCGTCGGCTATGACCCGGCCCGCATAAAAGGCAAGAACGCGGTTGGCGTATCGCTCTACGATGTCCATGTCGTGCTCGACGAACAGGACCGTCGTGTCAGCATCATGGCCGAGCGCGTCCATGATGGTCTGCATCATTGGAAACTTCTCGTCGGCTGAAACGCCGCTAGTCGGCTCGTCGAGCAGCAGCAGCTTAGGCCGGCCGGTCATGGCCATCGCGATATCGAGCAGTTTTCGTACGCCGCCGGGCAACTCGGCAACGCGACGATCACGGTGCTCGCTGAGGCGGAAGCGCTCAAGCAGTGTTTCCGCCCGCAAGATAGCTGACGGCCTCCTGGCAGGCAGCCAGAAGCTGAGTCTGTGGTCGTGACAGGCATTGGCAACCAGCATGTTGTCGAGCACGCTTAGATCGCCATACAACTGCGGAATCTGGAACGACCGCGCCACGCCGAGCCTGGTGATAAGTCGGGGCTCAAGTGGCGTGATGTCGTGTCCAGCGAGCGTGATGCGACCCGTGTCCGGTTTCATGTAACCGGTGATCATGTTGACAAAGGTCGTCTTTCCTGCGCCGTTGCTCCCGACCAAGCTGACCCGCTCTCCACTAGAAATGCGGATATTAATGTTGTCGGCGGCAACAACTGCACCGAAACTTTTGTTGATACCCTGAGCTTCGAGAAGTGTGCTCATTTGCGTTTTTTCCCCATCCACAAAGAGCCTATTCCCCCCGGTAAAAAGCGGATCACCAGCAGAAGAAAAATTCCCAGCACCAGCTGCCATGTATTCGGGAAATAAGCGCCGGAAAAAGATCGCACCACTTCTAGCAACGTGCTGGCGACAAACACTGCAGCCACACTCTGCCAACCAGCAAGAATGGCTACAAAGACAAATTCACCAGAGGTTGTCCAAAAGCTGAAGTTCGGTTCGATGTGTCCGAGAGCCATTACCGCGAGTGCGCCGCCGATGCCGCCGCAGAAGCCAGCGAGTATGAAATTGATCGTCATGGCTTGGCGTACCGAGCCGCCTAGATACTCAACCCGAAGTTCGTTTTCCTTTACGGCCAGTGTGACCAGTCCTCGCGTGCTGTCAAAGAAGATTCGCGCCAGCAATGCCATCACTGTAGCCAGAACCATCGCAAGTACATAAAGCGTATAGACGACGCGACCATCTGGTAGTTGCTGGCCAAACAAGGTCGGCCTTCCCATGTTGAAGCCGTCCGAGCCACCTAAGAAGTCGAGCTTCATCAGCAGACCATAAGTCACCATCGATAAAGCCAGGGTCAGCATTGCGAAGAAAATGCCGCGGTAACGCGATAGCAGCGGTGCGAACGGCGCGGCAACCAGGGCGGCAGCAACGCCACCGATCAAGGCCATACCCAGCGCATCAGTGAATCCGAGGTGGTTGTAGGCAAGCGCTGCTGCGTAGCCGCCGGCGGCCAGCATCATGCCTTGCCCAAAGGGGACAACACCACCGCGCATCAGTCCGACGATACCGAGCGAGACTAGACCATTTGCCGCTGCCATGGTCAACAAAAAACTGAGCCAGCGCGGCATCAGCAACCCAGCCAGTGAGAGCACCGTGCACGTCACGACCGCGATCAGGACAAGCCGTCCGTGGCCCGTACCCGATCCCCTCAGCGATACAGGAAGAACAGTTGGCATCTCAGATCTTCCTCGCTTGGATGCGCTGGAACAGGCCTTCGGGCCGGAACATCAGAACCACCGCCATCACGACATAGATTGAGAACAGCTCAGCCACCGGTACGATGTGCACGGCCAGTGAACGCGCCAAGCCAACGATCAGTGCGCCGATGGCAGCTCCTTCGATGCTGCCTAGCCCGCCGATGATGACGACCGCGAAAGAAACAATGACCACGCTGACAGCCATACCTGGTTGCACGGAAATCATCGGTGCGGTGAATGCCCCGCCCAACGCTGCCAAGAAGATGCCGATCGCGAACGCGACCATGTAAACCCGTGACACGTTGACTCCCATACTCGACGCGACTTCTGGGCTGTGGATCACTGCCAGCACAATTTTGCCTTGGCGGGTTCTGTTCAGGCCCCACCAAACGGTGAGGCCAACGATCACGGCGAGGCCGATTAGTGCGAACTCGTATCCGACATAGCTCTGTATACCGACGTCGATATTGCCGAACAGCGAATACGGTTCGGACACGTAGTAGGGGTTGGCGCCCCAGACCAACTTGGTGACATCTTCGAGAATGAGGAACAGGGCGTAGGTTACGAGTACGAGCAGGACCTCATCGCGGCCGTAGAAGAAGCGCAGCAGACCCCGCTCGACCAGTGGCGCGACAATCACGGCCACGGCGACAGCAGCTAGCAACATCGCCGCCAGCGACCAACCCGGGGCCAAACCCTCGCTGGCAGTCCAGCCGACAAAACTGGCCGCAGCATAGGCACCGAGGGCGTAGAAGCTTCCGTGCGCAATGTTCAGAATCTTGAGAACGCCGAAAACCAGCGTGAGCCCGAGCGCGACGATGAAAAGCCATGACGCGTACGTCAGTCCGTCAATCAGGATGGTTGAGATGGCGGGCATGATCTTGGTCCAGGTGGGTGTTTCAGAAGTCGGGCGCGCCTCGAATGTCTAATCGCGGCGCGCCCGAAGGCGCTGCTAGAGACTCAAGGGCAACCCTTGGCACCAGGGAAGCCTGCCTTGATCCAGTCTTCCGATTTCATGCCTGATGGTGGATTGACACATTCGGCTGGAAAACGAACGATGTCGTCAATCATCACCATCTTCTTGGCTGCGTCATATCGCGTTTTACCGATCGCGGTCTCCTGGATCGCTTGTTGTCCGTCAGCCAGAGCCATGCGGATCTTGCCAGCTGGAGAGTCCCATTCCGCACCCTTCAGAGCCGCAGCCAACCGCTCCGAATTCGGCTTCTTGCCGCCATTTGCCGCCGTGGCTTTTTCGACCGCGAGCTTCAGGCCGAGCAAGGCCTGAGCCATTCGGTACGGAGCCTGCACTGGGTAGACGCCATTGGCCTTGGAATAGAGGTCCCACCACCAGTCGTTAAGAGCCGACTTCGGCGACATCAGGCCGTAGGCGCCGCGCGCACCGAGGATGGTGCCATCGGGCATCTTGTCACCCAGGCCCGGCAGTACGTGGTCGCCAGCCGACAACACCACCTGTGTCCGCTTGAACAATCCGCGCGGCCCCGCCTGCAGGATGAAGGCTTGAAGGTCGCCCCCCCATAGGCTGGAGTGGGTTACGTCGGCAGGTTTGCTCATCAGCGACGAGATCTCGGTGCCGTACTGACCGGCGCCAAATTTCGGCAACTGGTCCTGACCGGTCTTGGCGTCGGGGTACAGCTTCTCCATGGACAGCGCGAAGTCTTTCTTCGAGTCCTGACCCCAGGCATAGTCCTGGTTGATCATGTTGAAGGTATTGACCTTGACGTTCTTGGCCTTCAAATATCGGGCCAGCGCCACGTTGTCCATGGTCGCGTGTGAAGCGGTACGGAAAACATAGTTGAATTTGCTGTCCTCGAAGACCCGCGGTGTTCCGCAGTCATACAAGATCAGAAAGCGCTTCATCTCCTCGGCAACGGGCGCTACCGCTAGACAGTCCCCGGAGCTGACATATCCGACCACTGCATCAACTTTTTCGCGGTCGTAGAGGTTGCGCAGTTCCTGGACCTGTTTGGTCGCTCCACCGGCTTCATCGATATAGACCGCCTCAATCTTCATGCCGCCGAAGCCAGGCTTGTTGTAAGGCGCTGGTGCCTGCCCGTTATTGAAGGCTTCAACCAGTGCTTTCGCGCCGTTGACCGCCGGGATGCCGAAACTTTCGGCGGCCTGTCCCGATAGGAAACTGACGACTCCAATCTTGAAGGTTTCTTGCGCATGTAAGGAACCCGCGACCAGCAGCGCTGCGCTTGCAGCAATGACACGCAAGCGAATGCGCTGTGGCGGAAATATCGTTTGTCCGAAATGTTTTGCCATGTTCGCGTCTCCAGTTATGCGCCCGATTTGGGCAAGGTGAGTCTTTCGACCCTATTTCGACTTAACGAGGGGCGAGCTCATGTCGAGCCCAGCCAACGCGAAGCCGCGTTGAAAATCGACCATATGTTTGTGCGTCCAATGCGCTGCGGCTTCGCCGTCGCGACTCCTCAAAGCGTCTAGGATTCGCCGATGCGCGGTGACGTTGCGTTCGCATCCCTGTGGCAGGCGCTCGAATATCTGTAGCAAGGCGGTGTTGTAAAGCAGACTGATTGGTTCACGAGCGAGCATCAAGGCGCTGTTGTGTGATGCACGGCCAACAAGGGCGTGAAATTCAGTATCTAGAGCGACCAGCGTAGGCAAGTCGGAGCTTGCTAGACCGGCGTCAAAGTTCGCCTCCAGCAACTCCAGGTCCTCTTCGGTTGCATATTGCGCTGCGAGCCGTGCAGAAAGCGGTTCGATCGCCAACGCAACTTCCCACATCTCTCTGAAGGTCGTTTCCTGCAGCAGAAGCAATCGTGTAGCTCGGGGCGCCAGATCGTTAATGCCAGGCAGGCAAACGTACAAGCGCCTGCTTGCGCGCCGCTGCAGTAGGCCTTCTTGTTCGACTTGGCGGATTGCCTCGCGAACTGTGGAGCGGTGCACTCCAAATCTTTCGGACAGGTCCTGTTCGGTCGGCAGTGCTGTGCCGGGGGGCAGCGCACCACCGATGATTGCCCGCTCGATGGCCGCTGAGACTGCTTTGTAAGCAGGCTCGGTAATCACGCACTGGAAAGTACCCGAAAGCGCCGAATTGTCCACCGCTGACTCCCGATTCAAAAAAATGAGAACGCCCCATTCTTGTCGGACAAACCGACCGTGGGAATAGCAAAAACCCTTAGGCAGAGCTGGGATATTGAGTAGGTTGGCTGTAGAAACTCGGAGCTCTAAGCCCCATAAGACGGTGATGGTTGCCCACCCGGCCCCTCACCACACAACAGTGCATGCGGGCTGTGCGAAAGATAGCCTGACTACTGCGTATTTTTCTTACCTCACATACCTCACATACCTCATAGGCCAGGGTTGGGTGGGTCGTCACATGAATTGCGGGTGCGACTACATCGTCAGAGGAGCGTGTGTGATCTGCAATCCGCAGGGGTACCTGTTACTGGCGCGCGGAAGTGACTTTTCAAAGCCCAACTCGCGCTCGATGGTCAAGCTCGCACCACCGGGACATCCTCCAGCCGTGTTGTGTACTGCGGGGTCTTGCGCTCCTGCTTCATCTCCCACTGCCTCGGTGGCCCGGTTCCGCCGGTAGCCGCCGATCCCAACGTCCCCTTGCCAAATCGCCCATTGATCGCATCCATGGCGATCATGAGTCGTGAGCGATCGCGTGTGGGTTCACCTGGCTGTGCGTCATCCAGATCCAGCTCCTCTTGCTGCAATTCAGCCGACTGCAAATCCACCAGGATCACGCCGGCCTTGATGAACAGGTAGCCAGGCAGGTACATCGACCGCATCCCGTGCCTCAGGGCAGCTTGGCGGGCCGGGTCTCGGCCGGCATGGTGAAGGAGTCATCCCACTGGACGGCAAAGCGGTCGGACTTTGCGCGCGTCATGAAGGAACCCGTACCGTCGGGGTTAAACCCTTCTCTGCGGTTTTTTCCCTGCGCTTCGGTCTCGGCGGCCTGCTTGTCCTTGAGCTCCTGCATGGCCGCCGCCTTGGCAGCGCGGACTTTTTCAGTGGTGAAGTCGTTGAGCGCCGCGTGAAAGCTGCTGTCCCCGCCCCGGGTGTCCTCGGCATCTCTCCCGACAACTTCGGCCTCACCGAGAAATGCCATTCGCATCGCATGGCCCGAAGGCAGGCTGGCGCTGCGCACCGTGGTGTAGCCAATGCCGCAGGCTGCCAGAAGGTCCTCCTTCATCTCGCGCCGGGCCCGGGTCAGGCCGCGTTTGCCCGGTACATCGACGCAACCCACCACCTTGCCCTCCATGTTGCTGACGGTAAAGGTGCAATAAACGCCATTGAGGAGTTCGTGCCAGTGCTGCTCCTTGTTGTCGGGGCGTCCCCGGGTGCTGGGCACGGTGAAGCGCATCACCGGCACCTTGACCATCACCACGTGGTCGGAAAAAGCCTTGCGCAACCACTTCCAGACCGCCATCTCCTCGGAGGTGACCAGGCCCCTGGCGTTAAGCAGCCAGCGCTCCGGCAGGCTCAGCTTGCGCTCGGCATGGCGGCGTGCCCAGCCCCAATGCAGCAGCGCGCCCAGCGCCATGCCCAGCACAACCCCCATCCCTGCCACCAGCCACGTCCATACACTCAAGGTATCTCCTCCTTGGCCTCAGCACGGCCTGTGGCAGCATAAATCACAAATTCCCCGCCAGACCGAAAATCATGCGTGGGCGCGTTACCAACAGATACTGCAGATGCGGCGCAGCAACGGCCCGCCACCGAACTGCTGCGCTGGAGCCTGCTCCTAACCCCGAAGCAAAAACTGCATGCTGGTTCCGGCCAGTTCGAGCACATCGTTGTGACCCAGCGGCACGGCATCTGCGCCTACCGGCTTCCCGTTGAGTGTCGGCGCAATGGCGCCGGTCAGGTGTGCCACGTAATAGCCATACCGGCGGTGAGACACCGCCACGACGCTGACCTCAGGCTGGCCGAACGTGGTGACCGCCTTGACCACCGGCACCTCCAACCCGGCCGAAGATCCCGAGAGCACCTTGAAACTGGCGTGCAAGTCGCCGGAAGCCGCACTCGGGGCTAGCGCATCCAGCGTCATCTCGGCGGTCTCGTGGTAGCCCGACTCCTCGGACGCAGCGAGGTAATGAACCCTGAAACTGCCGATGGCGATCGCATCGTTGTTCTGCAGCAGTTGCCGCGACTTGATCATCTTGCCGTTGAGGTAAGTGCCATTGGTGCTGGCCAGGTCTTCCAGGTAGACATCCGCCAGACCCTGCAGCTCAAACACACAGTGCTCACCGCTGACCACCGGGTTGTTGAAGACAATGTCGTTGTGCGGCTTGCGGCCCAGCGTGGTGCGGTCCTTGCGGAGGTACACATGCCTGATTTCGACCCCCTCGACCGATGCAATGAGTTGCGGCATAAAGACTCCAGACAAATTCAGGGCTGACCGGCGCGCCATTCCTGCGTGCGCCAGTCGGATGCGGGTTCACCATGGTAGTCTTCGCCGCCCGCTGAAACAAGAGGCCAGCCCGGCCGGCAGCAACAGGCTGTGGGAGCGAGCCCCTGCGGGGTCAGCGCCGACGCAGCGGCTCAAGCAGCGACGACAGGCCGTTGTGGTCGATCTCCAGCATCAACGAGAGCAATCGCCCGATCTCGCCCTGGGGAAAACCTTCGCGCGCAAACCATGCAAGGTAATTGCCAGGCAGATCGGCGATCAGCCGCCCCTTGTACTTGCCAAACGGCATCTCGCGCGTGACCAGCAGTTGCAGGTCTTCGGGCTTCACGCTCAGCCGCCAGACTGCTTGACGGTCCAGCCCTGCTTTTTCAGCAGCTCGATCAGCGTCGCCAGATGGTCGCCCTGCACCTCGATCACGCCGTCCTTGACGGTGCCGCCCGAACCACAGGCTGCCTTGAGCTGTTTGCCGAGTTGCAGCAGCGCCGGCTCGGCCAGCGGCACCCCCTTGATGACGGTGACGCTTTTGCCGCCGCGGCCCCTGGTTTCGCGCGAGACCCGCACGATGCCATCCGACGCCGGCACGGCTTTGCCCTGGCGGCAGGTACAGCGGGCCATGGCCTGGCGGCAGGCCGGGCACATCCTGCCGCTGTCAGTTGAGTACACCAGGCCGCCAGACAGACGGTTTTTCATGATGCGCTGGCGCGTGGATCGGGCATGGGTGTCAAAAACATGGCAGGCCTGTTGCAAGTCGGTATCAGTCCGCCATTTTTACAGAATCGAACCAGCAGCGAGCGTTGCTCGCCTGGAAGACAATAATTGTCTGCCGTGTAAGGAACCGCTGGCCCTACCGCCTACTCCAACAGTTGCCATTGACCGATGGCGCGCACAAGGAGACACCATGATGAGCCGACGAAACACCTTGCTGGGCCTTGGCGCCCTGGCGACTCTGCTGGCTGGCGCACGTACCCTGTTCACCAGCAAACCGGCCCAGGCCGCCCCGCCGCCCCACACCTGGGAAATCAGCAAAACCGACGCCGAGTGGAAAGCCCTGCTCAAGCCCGAGCAGTTCAGCGTGCTGCGCAAGGCGGGCACCGAGCGGCCCTACACCAGCCCGCTCAACAAGGAAAAACGCACCGGCACCTACAGCTGCGCCGGCTGCGCCCTGCCGCTGTTTTCATCGACCACCAAGTTTGAAAGCGGCACCGGCTGGCCCAGCTTCTGGCAGCCGCTGGACAAAGCCGTGGTCGAGGAAACCGACAGCTCGCTGTTCATGAAGCGCACCGAGGTCCTGTGCCGCCGCTGCGGCGGCCACCTGGGCCATGTGTTCAGCGACGGCCCACGTCCCACCGGCCTGCGCTACTGCATGAACGGTGTCACCCTGAACTTCGCGGCCGCATGATGCGCGGCGCCTTCAATGCCCTGGCGCTGGCTGCCGCGACGGGTCTGCTGGCCTGGGGCTTGCTGGGCAACAGCGCGGCCACGGAAAAAGCTGTGGTCTTGCCCGCCCCCGCCTTCGACACGGCCAGCGGGACACCAGCTGCGCTTGATACCGCAGTTTTTGCCGGCGGGTGTTTCTGGGGTGTGCAGGCCGTGTTCCAGCACACCCGTGGCGTGATCAATGCGGTTTCTGGTTACTCGGGCGGCGCGAAAGAAACCGCGACCTACGCCAGCATCGGTTCCGGCCGGACCGGCCATGCCGAAGCCGTGCAGGTCAGCTACGATCCGAAACAGATCTCTTACGGCAAGCTGCTGCAGATCTACTTTTCTGTGGCGCACGATCCAACCCAACTCAATCGCCAGGGCCCGGACGCCGGCACCCAATACCGCTCGGCAATTTTCTTCAGGAGCGCCGGGCAAAAAGAGATAGCTGAGCGCTACATCGCGCAACTCGACGCCGCGAAAGCCTACCCGGCAAAAATCGTGACCCAGCTGAGTCCACTGAGCGCTTTTTACCCGGCCGAGGGTTACCACCAGGACTACGCCACGCGCAACCCGAATTCGCCCTACATCCGGCGCTTTGACGCCCCGAAAATCGCCAACCTGAAAACCGTGATGCCCGATCTGTACCGCGAAGCACCGGTGCTGGTGTCGTCCGGAAAATAGGCATCAGCCCTTTCTGGCCGTGCGCCGGTAGCTCCTTTTTTATACCAAGTGGACGGCGTCTTCCCACAGCAGTAGCTGGCCGGGCGCGTCGCTTGTCTTTACACGGTCACTCTCGCAGGCGGCGCGAATGATCTGCCAGGTTGGGTTCGGACTGACGTCGCGAAACTCCATCCAGCGCGGATTTTCTTTCGTGTAAACCGAGGTGTTGTGCGACTTGCCTTGCCAGACGGGCTCCAGATAAAACACGACCGAGGTGTAACGCGCCTTCTTGTTGGTGCAGTCAAAAACGACATCGGCCTCGTAAGACTGGTAAGGCAGGCCTTCCCAGTTTTTGCGGAGTTCGCGGCGGCTCACGCGTATCCGCATGGTCTGCGACTCGTCGCTGGCGCTGGCGCTGAGCGGCGTGGGGTCAACCTCAATGGTGTCCACCGCCGGATTGCCGGTGTCACCCATGACGGTGAACCAGGTCGCCTGGCCCCATGCGGACCCGGCAAGTACAAGGCAACAAGCAAGAAAATGTTTCTTCACGGGCAACTCTTTGCGCGGGTTGTGTGACAGGAATTTTTCCGGGACAAGCGCTCCAGAAGCGCTGAAACGGGACGGGGACTCAACGCGAGGTGATCTTCCCATATACCTCACGACAAAACGCTGCGCACTGCTGCCAGCGCCAAAAATTTCAGCCCACCCGTCGCGCACGTCCGGCAGGCGGTGACGGGCTAAATGTGTCCGACCGGCTGCGGCGCATGCCGCAGGTGCAACGACAACCCAAGGGCTTCCATGTGGTTGTTATTGCGACCCAGGATCGTCTGGGCCAGGGGCAGGAACTGCTCTTCCTCAAAACGGGCATGGGCCGTGTAGGCATGCACCAGCTCTTCTACTGCGCTCAGGTCGAGCTCCCCCGGCCGGCCTTTGGCGACGTTCTTGACGGAGGGGGCCAGCATGGTCCAGCACGCCTCGATCTTGCGGTGCTCCGCCGTCAGGCGCTGCACCATGGCGCGTGCGCAGTCGGCTTCTTCACCCTTGGCGGCGCTGCTCAACACAGCCGGGAACAATTCGTTTTCTTCGTCCGCATGGTGCTCGTACACCGCGTCCTTGAACAAGCTCAGTGTTTGCGTCGCGATGGTGCGGGCCTGCGCCGCAGCCGCCTGCAGCGCGGGCAGTTCCTCAAACGCCCGCAACTGCGACAGGATGCCCAGGTGGCACTGCGAAAAGCTGACCAGTGGTTCGCCGGGCGGCGCCGGTTCTTGCGTGGCAGGATGAGTGATCATGGATGCAATATAAGAGCCAACGCCCGCCGCAGGCTTGATGCACATCAAGAAAGCACGCGGCATTGCGCAGGTGTTCACGCTGCGGGTTCCACCAGGTGCCTTCCCGCAAAGAGAGTGTGTTAGTCGACAGGGACGATCAGCGGGGGCAGCGGCGCATCGAAGGCTGCAGGACAGTGTGCGCGGACCCTCCCCAGCGCCTGCATGAACGGCCATCAGTTCTATGGCCGACAGAACACACTGGAGCAGCGCCAGAGCATCTGCTCATCGAGCAGCATCGTCCGACTCAGACCTTGGTCTGCGCAGCCTTGCGGTCGGCCAGCACTTTTTGCGCCGAAGGCCGCTCGGCGATCAGCTTCACATACGCCTTGTAGTCCACGCCGCCGGCCAACAGCAAATCTTCGCCAAACGCCACCTTGCTGGCCATGCCCACCAGTGGCAGGTTGGCAAACGCAGCGCAGTCGGCCTGGCTGAAGCTGTCCCCCGCCACAAAGGGCGAAAACTTCGCCAGCTTCTTGAAGGCTGCGATGTTGGTTTCCAGCTGTTTGCGGATGCGGGCCAGATTGGCCTCGCTCAACGGCTCGGCACCAAAAAAAGCCGCCCCATAAAGCTGGCGTGCCACCATCTCAAGGTGCCAGTCGATATAGGTTGTCAGCTCGCGCACCTTGGCTGCGGCGAATGAATCGGACGGCAACAAGGGCGGCTGCGGCCAGACGGCCTCGATGTAGTCCAGGATGGCCTGGCTTTCGCACAGCCCGCCGTGTTCGGTGCGGATGAACGGGATTTTCCCCAGCGGGGATGCGCTGAGCACCGCATCATCGGTGCTTTTGGTCAGCACCACTTCTTCGGTAAACGGCACGCCTTTTTCAAGGAGGGCCAGTTTGACCTTGTTGTAATAGTTAGACACGGGAAAGCCGCAGAGTGTGAGCATGAAAGTCTCCTGGATTTGAACCCGCGAAGTTTATGCCAGCCCCAGTGGTAACGGTGCCACCGTGGCGACAGCGAAGGGCGCGGTACCAGGCTAAGCCGCGTCGCTGAACAGGGGTGTCAGCAAGCGCACGGCAATGTTGAACCCTGCCCCCACCGCCGACACCCGGACCACCTGGGCCTCGCAGGTCAGCGGATAGACACGTTTGCCGCCCGGAAACTCCAGCACCAGCTCAATACGCTCACCCACCTCGTAGCGCCGCTCCGACTCAAAGTAGAGCCCGGTCGCGCTGAGGTCGTGCGTGGCACCCTCACCGCCATCCACCGTCAGACGCAGGGCCAAGGCAAACCGCTGCGCGGAGCGTTGTTCAACCACCCTGGCCTTTCGCTCGTTTCCTGCTGAAAATTCCATCGCTGCCTTTTTGGATGTGCCGTTTTTGGATGTGTCGCTTTAATGCGCCGGTGTGATGTGGCGCAAAAACACCTCTCTCGAGGGTAATGGCCAGGCGCGGCGGGGCTGTAGGTGCCAAAACTGATTCCGTGTCAGACAGGCGCCTCCCGCCCGGGGCCGGTCTGCATAACCCGCGCCCAACGCGACCTCGACGACATACGCTGCGCCGCGCACAACTTGCCGAGGCAGCCGCCAGCAGCGCCCGTCCGCAGTACCGCGCCGATGTGCGCAGCCGCAAGGCAACAATGGCAACCGGACAAGGCGTGGTGCATGGTGGGGCTTACACGCTGGCGGCCTGGGGGTTGGGGGAAGAGGCTGCGGTTTGACAAGGGCCAGGCCTTTATCCCCCTGGTTTGTCATTCCGGACCCCGGATCGGAGTCCATGCCGCACAGCACGGGTCCACCATGACGGCCCGCTATGCAAACAGGGTTGGGCGGGGCATCGGGTGTGGCCGCGCGGGGCATGCTGGGGTCGTGCCGCGTCCAGCGACTGGGCGGGGCGATCTGAGCCGTCACCCGGCGATGGACTGCCCCAGCGCAATGCCTCCAAAACAGGACAAACCGTCACTGGAAGATGCGCAGCGCCAGATCTGCGCCCACAGCACGGCCTGCCAAACTTACAATCCCCTGTAATCCGCCGCGACCTCAGCGGTTCAGTCCAACGTGGTTTATCTACCGAAGGGGGTCTCTTGGTTTCTTCCAGCTTGGTTTCTCGGCAGATAAACGCTGATCGTTAGGCATCTTAGGGAAGAATGGTGGCAATCGATGTCGGCTGAAGAACAGAGGCAGGTGCATGATGAATGAAGCGGAGCGTGCCGCAGGAATGCCCGCGACACCCCAGTACCAGTACGCATCGCGCGTCGGTAACCAGCTCTTTCTAGCTGGTCAAGTGCCACACGACTCTCAGGGGCAACTTGTCGGTGTTGGAAATGCGTTTCTTCAAGCAAGTCAGTGCCTTCACAACCTGAGCACTATTCTGACCGTTCACGAATTTGCGCTGGCCGAGGTGCGGCAACTCGTGGTTTATGTTGTCGGTGAGCAAGATCAGCTATCTGCGGCGTGGAAGGCTACGACGGAATTCTTTGCAGGGCAGGTTCCTCCTGCAACGCTTCTTGGAGTTTCCCGGCTCGGCTACGCAGGGCAGTTGGTCGAGGTTGGGGCTACGGTGGTAAGAGCGTAGTGATCGCACGGACGACGCGATGCCTAACCCCTCCATCGAGAGGACGTTCACAAGCAGGCTTCGCCCGCTTGTGAACGCCTCTCATGTCGAACGTTAACTTGCTACCCTGCCATCAGAAAATCATAGTTGTTTTCGGTACCTAAAAATGGTACTATGAGTCAATGAAACGCAGGCATCAGCGAATTGTTGAATTGATTTTTTCGCGGCCAACAAGCGGCAATGTCCAGTGGCGCGATGTTGTGAGCCTTTTCGCTGAACTGGGGGCTGAGATTGATGAGCGGGCAGGCAGTCGCGTTTCTGTCTTTTTGTTTGGCGAAGTGCGGGTTTTTCACCGTCCGCATCCATCACCTAACACAGACAAAGGCGCGGTGACATCTATCCGCAAATGGCTGGAACAACACGGAGTCGAACCATGAACGTAATGACTGTTGACGACTATCACGCAACGATTGAATTTGATCCTGATCTTGACATGTTCCGGGGCGAAATTCTCGGCCTGAACGGTGGCGCAGATTTCTACGGTAAGAATCCGAAGGAGCTCCGTGCGGAGTTCAAGCGTTCGCTTGATGTTTTTCTTGAAGTGTGTGGCGAGAAGGGCATTGAACCCAAGCGACACTTTTCTGGGAAATTTAACCTGCGGATTTCCCCGCAATTGCACGAAAAACTCGCAATTGCGGCGCAAGCAAGAGGTAAAAGTATCAATGCGTTGGCGCAGCAGGCTTTGCAGGAAAGCTTTGCGTGAGTGGGACTCAAGTTAACGGGTCATTCCATCGGATGGCTGCGCCTGCCGCTGAATTTCAACGTTGAGGCTGCAAGAAAACTCCGCACCCTCTTGAGCAGCAATGACATGAAAAATCGCCCCTGCAGCATGACCAACAGCGCTCGATTTCAGGCACCGAAAGGGGTCAAGTACCCCCGAAAGCTGCCAGCAAAGGCAGTCGGCGACATTTTTTTGCTGCCTCGTCAGGCAGCTGAAAAAATACCACGCTCATACACCCGCTTCCCGTTCACAATCATCACCGTGCTTGCCTTCCGCCAAGCACAGATTACCTGGAGAAAGCTATGACAGACAAGAAAAGTGTCCTGGTGATTGGCTTGCAACCCACCCTCATCGATTTTTCTGACCCCGACTACGCGGCTTACCCTGGCATGGACGCAGCGAAGGTATTGGCTGGCCTCAAAGCCTCTGAACACAGCTTGAGTGACCTCGGCTACGACGTGCAAATGTGCCTGACCGATTTTGGCGAAACTGCTGAGGCGGTTGTTCGGGACCAACTGGCTCAGAAGCGGTTCGATTGCATCCTCATCGGGGCGGGTGTACGGACGATTGCAGGAAACTTCCTGTTGTTTGAAAAGTTGATCAACGTCGTACACGCCCACGCGCCTCAGGCCAAGCTGTGCTTCAACACCAGGCCGACTGATACGACTGAGGCAGTGCAGCGCTGGCTCTGAAATGCAAGACGACTTTGTGCTTTCGCCAGGCACAACTGCCTGGGCTGTTGCCCGGCATGGTCACCTGATTTGACTGGAGACTGACCGCGACTCTTTCCCTGGTCGGGTCAGGTCCATCCAGCCCGTCTACCTATGCGACTTTTTTAGCCCAGGCGTTGCACCAGGCCTTGCCCAGGACTTGCTTGCCTGGAAACAGCGGGCAGCCGCCTTGCGCTGAGCCCGCAGCACCTTGATACAGCGCACAGTTAGAGCAGGCTGAGCCCGCAACGTATTGCGGGTGCTTGGTTTTATCGACTTTCGACGCGTCGGCGGTGTACCCCAAAGCCACGGCAGCGGGGTCTTTTTCGTCGACCAGCGGGCCCGTAGCGACCGCAGTTGGTGATGCCGGCGGCGCCATTGGCGTTGCCGGCGCGGCGGGGGCCGCAGCCACGGGCGCCGGCGATGCCGCAGGTGCAGCAACATTGACCGGCTTTTTGTCACCGCAAGCCGCAAGAAGTGCGGTAGCGCCTGCCGCAGTCAACAAGGGCAATGTCGGAACGATCCGGATAATCTGGCGACGTGTCGTCATGAGAAATCTCCTTTGGCTTTCAGCTAATTGGATGTGAATCGCCGCTGACTGTGGGATGGCACCGGGCCATGGCGAAAGCGGGTAGGCAGACACTAAGCGCTTCGACTGCGCGTTGACGTAGGACTACAGCGCGACTATCTGAACGTCGACCCCCATGCACCGGAATACATTTACGATGCAGGATGCACAGTCGTCCGATAAATTGCCTCAAATCCCGAACGTCGGGCACTTTGGTCACGCATGTCAGACGGTTCGGCTTTACAGCGCAGATTGACGCGAGAACGTATTCGCCATGATCGACAACCCGGTTCGCGGTCCATTCAATGCGTGGGTTTTCGCAGCTCTCGAGGGCTACATGCATTGGAAGTACGGCGACCTGAAGTCGCGCCTGTTCGAACAAGTGCCTCGCGACGTGGTCGAACTTGGCCCCGGCTCAGGCGCCAATTTTCGGTACCTGCCCCGGGGCACCCGCCTCATTGCCATCGAGCCGAATGGGTATATGCACCCGGTGCTCCGTCGACGCGCCAAGCAGTACGGGATCGACCTGGATCTGCGGGGACTCGCCGGCGAGAAACTCGATGTCCCGCCAGCGTCCGTCGACTTCATTTTCTGCTCGCTCGTGCTCTGCTCCGTCGAAAATCCAGAACAGGTCATCGCCGAAGTGCGTCGCGTCCTGAAGCCGGGGGGACGGTTTGCCTGCATCGAGCATGTGGTGGCCCCGGTCGGCTCTGGTAGTCATGGCGTGCAGCGCCTGATCAAAAAGCCGTGGAAGTGGGTTTTCGAGGGCT
Source organism: Polaromonas sp. (assembly GCF_041689105.1). Taxonomy (GTDB): domain Bacteria; phylum Pseudomonadota; class Gammaproteobacteria; order Burkholderiales; family Burkholderiaceae_C; genus Polaromonas. Next base: position 18,650 of record NZ_JBDNGU010000087.1, read on the forward strand.
GTGACCTGTGTCGGGATACCGGAGCCACACTGCGGTCGTCCGGATTCGCGCAGGTTGACATTCAGGCACTCGTGCTGCCCACGATCATCGTGCCCATCCGGCACCAGATTGCGGCGGTGTGCGTCAACTGACCCATCCATCGATCAGGCATGAACAGCCGCCCCTGTCGCTCAAGCGGCTTTGCGCTTGCTGCACACGCAAACTGATCCAACCATCTAAAAACCACTTCTACGCCTGCCACACCCCATAGCCCAACTCCCGCAGCGCAATGCCCAGCTCGACCTCCATGTCGCGCGCGCCTTCGTAAGGCATGGGGTTGTACATGGCGTACAGGCCGGGCAGCAGGCGCACGCCCCACTTCTGCACGTACACGTTGGACTGGATGCCGGCCTTGTGTTTGTCAAAACGCACATCGGGGTCCAGCCCGGTCATGCCGACATAAACAAAGGGTTTGCCAAGCTGCCAGTCCGGGTTGGCGCGGCGGAAACGCCCGACGTTCCACACTTCGTCGGACAGCTCGATCACGTAGACGTGATAGTGGTGGCTGCGCGGTGTGCGCGGCTTGCCGGCAGCTTTGGCGCGCGGTCTCGCTTTGGCCGGCGCCTTGTCGGCCTCTGCCACGGCCAGCGTGGCCTTTCTGGTGGTTTTGCGGGGAGCAGTCGCCATGATGGACAACAGTATGCGTCAGCCAATGGGTTTGAAGATTACTATCTTATTGATAGCTAACTACGCCCACTGCACAAGGGCTGGAGGCCAATTTCTTGTGTATAAACCCCGGTACAGACTCAGTCCGGCACAAACCTCGCCTTGAACTTTACTTCGTCCTCGGGCAGCTCCAGCGTGACCAGTTGCCCCATCTTGTTGTCGCTGAGCCGGCAGGCCGCAAACAGGCTGAACTTGCCCAGCAGGTAATAACTCTCCAGGTCAATCAGCATGTAGGGGTAAGGCACAAACACCTGGTGCGGAAAGATGACCCGGTGCCGGTTGCGTGGCGACGGAAACAGCTTGTGGTCGTCGGTGGTGATGCCCTGTGCGGATGCCATGGTGTGCTTTGCGTCGTGAGTGAAAGGGCTGAATGAAGGATTGAATCACATGCGGTGGCGTTGCGGGCAGACCGATGTCTCACCCGGGGTGCAGCAGCGCGTCACGCCCGTGCAGCGCGCGCGCAAACAGCGCACCCAGCAAGATCAGCACAGCACCGCTGAACGCAATCACGGTGCCGGCGCCCATACGCCCAGCCAGGCTGGCCGCCAGCAGCACACCAACCGACTGCCCGAGGAACAGCGCCGCTGCAAACAGCGAGACCCCGGTGCCGCGCGCGTCAGGCGCCATTTGTGTGGCGTTGGTCTGCAGCGTGTTGTGCAGCATGAAAAACCCGAACCCTGCCAGCAGGCTGGCCGGCAGGGCCAGTTGCCACCAGGGCGTGAGGCCCAGCACGATGGCAGCCACGCCGGCCAGGGCACCCCCCACGCGGGCCAGGCCGCGCTCACCCAGCCGGCGGATCAGGTGGCGCGCCACCGTCATGTACAACATGCCGCCCAGGCCAAACAACGCCACGATGGCGCCAGACGCCGCAAGTGACAGGCCCAGCGAGCCGTGCAGGTGGGACGCCCAGATCGCCAGCACGCCAAAACCCGCCGCGCCCTCGACAAAAGACACAGCCAACACCACGCGCGACCAGGGTCCGGTGATGATGGTCAAGGCCTGTGCGACAAAGCCCGGCCGCGACAGCGGCACGTCCGAAGCCATCGCCGCCAAGGGCGCAGCTTGCTGGCGGCGCCAGTCGGCATACAGCAGCGTACCCACCACCGCGAAAAGCACGGCGGTCAGGCCAAAGGCCCAGCGCCAGCCCAGCGCGTCAGTGACCAGCCCGCCCACCAGCTGGCCGCCGACCAGACCCAGCGTGGTGCCCAGCCCGACGCGGGCCAGCGTTTCCTGGCGCAGCTCATAGGCAATGTTGTCACCCACCCAAGCCATGGACATCGGGATGATGGCCGCGGCGCCCAGTGCCACCAGTACGCGCGCCAGCACCAGCACGTCCAGGCTGCCGGCAAACACCGCTACGACGCTGCCCACGCAGCAGGCCAGCGTGGCAAAGGCGACGATGCCAAACTTGTTGAAGCGGTCGCCCAGCGGGCCATACACCAGCTGCGCCAGTCCGTACACCACCGCAAACACCGACACCACCTGCGCCGCCTGCGCCAGGCTCACGGCGAAGGCACGCGACAGCTCGGGCAGCATGGCGTCGCAGATGCGCTGCACCGCCATGCTGGAGAAGGTGGCAAAGGACAGCAGGGCAATGGATCGCCGCGTGGCTGCGGAGAGGGTGGCAGAGCCGGTGGTCATGGGGGGGCAGGCAATCAGGAGCAGGCGCAGCGTCGGGCGTCACATCCGGGGTCGGATGATGGCGGCTGATGATTGCGCGCCGGTCGATTGTAGGCACCGCTGCCGCCCGCTGCTTGCCGCAGCGTCGGTGGCCTCAGCGGTTGGCGGAATCCGCCGGCAAGTTGAACTCGCGCAATATCGGGATGCCGCCACTGCTGCCGCGCTCCTGCGGCATCACCGGCCGCCCCGGCACCACCACAAACTGCGGCGGCGCGCCAGGTGCTGGCTGCGAAGGGATAACCACCCCGACACCCGGCTGCGAGCGCGGCTGCGGCTGCGCTTGCGGCGGCGGTGGCGGCGGGTAGCCCGGGACGGGACTGCCGTCAGGCAGGGCTATCGGCGGTTCCGCCTGCCCGGCCTGGGGGAAAAGGCTGTTGAACCAGTCGTTGATCGGGTTGGACAGCTGCGGCGCCGGCGCGCTGGAATTTTTGGGGACGTCAAAAAGCGCCTGCGCGTCCACCACCCTGCTGCGCAGCGAGGCCGCAAGAAAGTCGCCGACGATGGGCAGCGCGCTGTGCGCGCCCTGGCCCCAGTAGTCGCTCAGCGTGATGCGGTTGTCGTTAAAGCCCACCCACGCACCGGCCACCAGCTGCGGGTGCATCAATATGAACCAGCCGTCGGTGTTGTCCTGCGTGGTGCCGGTCTTGCCCGCCACGTCGGCCTGGATGCCGTAGCGGCTGCGTATGCCGGTGCCCGTGCCCTGGTCCACCACACCGCGCATCACGTCCACCAGCGTCTGCGCGGTGGCCACCTCCATGGCCTGCTCGGGCGCCTTGGTCTGCCAGCTTTCCAGCACCTTGCCGTTGCGGTCTTCGATGCTGCTCACGATAAAGGGCTCGATGTAGGCGCCCTTGTTGGCAATGGTGGCATAGGAGGCGACCATTTCCTTGAGGGTGACCGGGCTGGTGCCCAGCGCCAGCGACATCACCTGCTCCAGCTTGCTCTGCCGCACCCCAGCGGCCTGCGCCAGCTTGGCAACCTTGGCCGGACCCACGCTTTGCATCACCTGCGCGGTGATGGTGTTCTTCGAATACATCAGGCCTCGGCGCAGCGTCATCGGCATGCCGCTGGGCCCGTTGCCACCGTCGGTAGGCCGCCACACCTGGTTACCGCCCAGCGAAATCTCGACCGCATCATCCATATAGGTGTCGGTCGGCCGCGCGCCGTTTTCAAACGCGGCGCCGTAGACAAAAGGCTTGAAGGTTGAGCCCGGCTGCCTGCGCGCCTGCTGCACATGGTCAAACGGGTCTTTTGCAAAATCGCGGCTGCCGACCCAGGCCTTCACATGACCGTTGGTCGGGTCCATCGCCATGAAGCCGGCCTGCAGCCGCGTCTTGTCCTGGCGCAGCGCCAGCATGAAGCTGGTGTCAGCCAGCAGCCGTTTGAAGATGACCTCGTCGTCCTGGCCTTCTTCCCTGGCGGCCTTGTACTCAGGCGTTTCGCGCACCAGCGCACGCACCAGGCTTTTCTTGCTGGCCCAGGCGCGCGGGCCCCACTGATTGTTGGCCACGCCCTGCAGGCGGTCGGCCTGGCGCGTCACCGCCTCGTTGGCCAGCTTCTGCAGCCGCGAATCCAGCGTGGTGCGCACCACCAGGCCGTCGGCATAAATGTTGTAGTCGTTGCGGTCGGCCCAGTCGATCAGCCAGCGGCGCAGATACTGCGCCAGATGCGGCGCTGCGCCCAGCGGTTCGGTCTGCCGCTCGAAGTCGACCTTGAGCGGGCGTTTTTTCAGCGCCTCGAAACGTTTGGCGTCCAGCTTGTTGTGTTTGACCATCTGCCCGAGCACGATGTTGCGCCGCTCTTTGGAGCGCTCGGGGTTCAACACCGGGTTGTAGTAACTTGTTCCCTTGAGCATGCCGACCAGCGTGGCGCTTTCGAGCACGTCGAGCTTGTCGGCCGACTTGTCGAAGTAGGTACGCGCGGCCATCTCGATGCCGAAGGCGTTGTACAGAAAGGGCACGGTGTTGAGGTAGGTTTCGAGGATCTCGTCCTTGCTGTAGATCGCCTCGATCTTGAGCGCCGTGATGATCTCCTTGAACTTGCGCGTCAGGCTGCGCGAGCGCCCCACCTCTTCTGGGTAAAGGTTGCGCGCCAGTTGCTGGGTGATGGTGGAGCCGCCCTGCAGGTCGCCGCCAAAAGTGCGCAGCACCGCGCCACCGATCCGCGTGAAGTCCAGGCCGTGGTGGTCATAAAAACGGTGGTCTTCGGTGGCAATCAGCGCCGCCACCACATTGGGCGAGATGTCGGCCAGCTTGATGCGGTCACGGTTGGCGCGCTTGAACAGCGCCAGCTCCTTGCCGTCGGCCGACAGCACCCGGGCCGGCTGCTGCGTGCGCGACTGCTGGATGTCGCGGATGCTGGGCGTGAAGGGAATCAGCAGCACAAAGTACAGCACAGGCAGCAGCGGCAGGGCCGCCAGCGAAAGCAGCACCCCGCGGCGCGTGGGGTGGCGCAGGTGGTAAAGGGCCTTGGTCAGAAATGTCGTGACAAGAGGCCGGATGCGGTCGTAAAGCTTTTCCATCGCCTGCCAGTGTAGGCGCTGGCGCCAGCCCGGCGTTACGGGCTGTGACAGGGGCGCAGAAGCGTCGGGTTCAGCCCGGCTTACATCTTCTTCACTGGCTGCCAGCCCGCAAACTGCGGGTAATGGCGCTGCACCACCGCGCCATTGAAGTCCCAGGCCAGGCACTTGCCCAGGTGGTAAGGCGGCCCGGCGTTCTCGGCCACCGGCTCGCCCGACTGGCGGCGCAGGCGCTCGCGGTAGACCGGCACTGTCTGGTAGGCGGCGGTCGCCATATTGAACAACAGCTCGCGCAGGTGGGTGCAGCCCCGGGTGCCACCCAGCGCTTTTTCAATCGCCTGGCGCCAGCCCGGCCCCATGGTGACGCCGACCATCTGCTGCATCGGGTCCACACCGGCGCGGCATTCGCCGAAGGGAGTGTGGTCCATGGCGGTGCTGATCTCGCGGATGGTCATGTGGTCGTCCACCGTGGCGCGGATCGCCATGCCGTGGATGGGCGCGCCCGGTGGCATGTCGCCGCGCTCCGAACGCTCCAGCGCGTAGGTTTTGGTGTCGGACATTTCGGCCTCGATGTCCCAAAGGCCGTCATCGCGGCGGTAGCCGCGGTATTCGACAGCGCGGGTGTGCAGGTGGTTTCGGGCTTGGGGGGTGGGCAGTGGCATGGGGCGTGAGCGTCGGGCTTAAACCACCATTTTCCCAGCAAGGCGGGCAGTTGGCTGCGCCGCCAGTGACATGTGCGTCGAACAGGCATCAAATCGGCCTCCAGCCCTTGTCGGACGGACGTAAGCCGCTATCTATTTAGTAGCAAATCCGACGCCCGACAGCTGGCCGGGTCCGCCGGTCTTCGCCTTCACCGAGGCAGAAATGCGCATCGTGCCGCCATGGATGCCCTGGCCGCGCGCCGCCGTGCTGCTCAGCGGCGGGGCCGAACTGCTGGGCGTCGCCGGCCTGCTGTGGCGGCCGACCCGGCGCGCCGCGTTGTGGGGGTTGTTTGCCCTGACCCTCGCCGTGACGCCGGCCCACATCTACATGCTGCAGGAGCCGGCGCTGTTTCCGTCGGTGCCCTGGTGGGCACTGGTGCTGCGGCTGCCGCTACAGGCCGCGCTGCTGGCGCTGATGGCGTGGCTGGCGCTGCGGCCGGCCCATGCGCCGCGTCGCTGAGGCGATCAGGGCTCCGAAACGATCCGCGGTGCGGGAAAATCAGCCACCGGCAGCTCACTCGCCGGTGCCGGTGCGGCCGGATGGATCTGGATATTCACGTATTTGATCCGGGGCGGCGACAACACCGACGTGCTGGTCGGCATGCCGGCCGGCGCGCCTTGCGCGCTGGCAGCCCCAAGCAGCGACGGCTCGGCAGGCGTGGCCTCGACCAGTGGCGCACCAGGCAACAGCAGCGGGTCCAGACCGGGCGGCGGCGCCTGTTTGCTCAGGCCATCAGGTGCGGAGAATCTGGCGCGCGCATCGACCACTTTCATCTTGATCGCCTGCTGAAAAAACTCGCCCACCATGGGCAGCGCGCTCTGTGCGCCCTGCCCCCAGCGGTTTCCCATGGTGACACGGTTGTCGTTAAATCCCACCCACGCGCCAGCCACCAGCTGCGGGTGCATCAGGATGAACCAGCCGTCGGTGTTGTCCTGCGTGGTGCCGGTCTTGCCGGCCACGTCGGCGCGTATGCCGTAGCGGCTGCGTATGCCGGCGCCGGTGCCCTGGTCGATCACGCCGCGCATCACGTCCACCAGCATGTTGGCGGCGGCGGTAGACATGGCTGCCTGCGCAACCGCCGGCCGCAACTCTTCCAGCACCCGGCCATTTCGGTCTTCCACGCGGGTGATCACCATGGGCTCGACATAACGACCGTCATTCACCAGCGTGCCGTAGCTGGCGACCATTTCCTTCAGGGTCACCGGGCTGGTGCCCAGCGCCAGTGACAACACCTCGTCAAGCTTGCTATGGCGCACACCCATGCTGCGCGCCAGGGCTGCCACGCGCGCCGGCCCGACCACCTGCATGACCTGGGCGGTGATGGTGTTTTTTGAATAGACCAGGCCCTCGCGCAGCGTCATGGGCGCGCCGCTGGGTCCGCCGCCGTCGCTGGGCCGCCAGAAGGTGCCGTCGCCGAGCGCAATGTCCACCGCCCGGTCCACAAAGCCGTCGTAAGGCCGCGAGCCGTTTTCAAACGCCGCGCCATACACAAAAGGCTTGAAGGTTGAGCCCGGCTGCCTGCGCGCCTGCGCCACATGGTCGAATTGGTCCACCGCAAAGTCGCGGCTGCCGACCCAGGCCATGACATGGCCGTTGGAAGGGTTCAGCGCCAGAAAGCCCGCCTGCAGCCGGGTTTTGTCTTCGCGCAGCTCTTGCATGAACGCCGCGTCACCGGCCAGCAGCTGGAGCGCCTCATCGTCCGATTGCCCGGCCACGCGCCCGGCCTTGTACTGCGCCGAGTCGCGCACAAACGTCAGCATCAGCGCGCGTTTGGCACCCTTGGGCCCCCAGCCTGATTTTTGCGCCCACTCCGCGTCCGAGATGGCCTGCAGCCTGTCTGCCTGGCGTGTCACCGCTTCGTTGGCCATGGCCTGAAGCCGGGCGTCAATCGTGGTGCGCAACACCAGCCCGTCGGCATAGATGTTGTAGCTGTTGCGGTCGGCCCATTCGATCATCCAGCGCCGCAACTGCTGCGTGAAATGCGGCGCCGGGCCAAGCTCCTGCTCCTGGCGCTCAAAGCTCACATTCAGCGGCATCTGTTTGAGCGCAGCCAGCTGGTCGGCGGGCAGCTTCTGGTGCCTGGCCATGCGGCCCAGCACAGTGTTGCGGCGCTGCAGCGCGCGTTCGGGGTTGATCACCGGGTTGTAGTAACTGGTGCCCTTGAGCATGCCGATCAGCGTGGCGCTTTCCAGCACGTCCAGGGTGTCGGCCGACTTGTCAAAGTAGGTGCGTGCGGCCATTTCGATGCCGTAGGCGTTGTACAGAAAAGGCACGGTGTTGAGGTAGGTCTCCAGGATCTCGTCCTTGGAATACACCGCCTCGATCTTCATCGAGGTGATCGCCTCCTTGATCTTGCGCGTCATGGTGCGCTCGCGGCCAATCTCTTCGGGGTAGAGGTTGCGCGCCAGCTGCTGCGTGATGGTCGAGCCGCCCTGCACCTTGCCCAGCACGGTGTTCATCGCGGCCGCCAGGGTGCGCCGCAGGTCCATGCCGCGGTGCGAATAAAAACGCCCGTCCTCGGTGGCAATCAGCGCCGCCACCACATGCGGCGAAATATCGGCCAGCTTGATCCAGTCTCGGTTGGCGCGCTTGAACACCGTCAGCGCCTGCCCGTCGGCAGACAGCACCACCGACGGTTTGGCCGCCTTGGCCTTGCGCAGGTCGTCAATGCTGGGCGTGAAAGGAATCAGCGCCAGCACGTACAGCAGCAACAGCACGGGCAGCGCCACCAGCCCCCAAAACAGGCCGCGCAGGTGCGGGTGACGAAGGCCGTTTGCAACAGAAGCGGCGACTGGCCTGAAGCGGGACGGTGGGTGTTCGAAAGGCGGCGGCGCAGTCATGTGCGTGCAGCGTAGTTGGCGGCGCAACGCAGGGCTGTAGGACGGCAGGCAAAAACGCCATCGGCTGGCGAGGCGAGGCACCAGCGGCGTGTCATGGCCACCCGTGTATGGCCGCAGGCGCCCTGAGCCCGGTTTACAAGAGAAAATGGCCTTTGGCCCTTTTACAGATTGCCCAAGCAGCTACTATTTTGATAGCAGCCGCTGCATCACCTGCTTCTGCCACGCCACAAAAAGCACACCACGTTCAGCGCGCTGCGGCAATGACCTACAGCTTTGCGACCCGCTGCGCAGTACGCTGCAGGCTCCAGCCCCTCAGGAGACAGCCATGGCCCAGCGCGATACACCCGGTGCAAAGCCTCGCGGCATCGTCCTGGCATGAGCGATTCATCCTTTCTGGGCAGCGCGCTGCACGGTGCCGCCGCGCTGCTCCTGGGCCTGGCGGTGCTGCTGGGCCTGGTCATCTGGTCCATCAGGCGTCACCGCAGCCCGAAACTAAAAATCGAAAGCGGCTCCTCCATCGACCAGCTGATCCCCTCGATTGCCGGCCTGAGCCTGGGCTCAGCCATCGTCGGCAACTCGGTCGAGCTGCTGGAGAACGGCGCGTTTTTTGACACGCTGATCCAGCGCATAGGCGCGGCTACGCAAACCGTGCATTTCGAGACCTTTCTCTGGAAGGAAGGCGTGTTGGGCCAGCGCATGGCTGACGCGCTGTCCGAACGCGCACGCGCCGGCCTCAAGGTGCGCGTTCTGCTGGACGCCACCGGCTCCAAAAAGATCGGCAAGGCCGAGCGTAAACAAATGGAAGACGCTGGCTGCAAGCTCGAGTTTTTCCACAAGCGATCCATCTACAACATCGGTGTGATGAACGACCGCGACCACCGCAAGCTCGCCGTCATCGACGGGCGCGAGGCTTTTGTCGGCGGCCACTGCGTCGTGGACGAATGGCTGGGCAACGCCGAAGACGGCAAGCGCTTCGCCGACCTCAGCGTGCGCCTGCAAGGGCCCATCGTGCACAGCGTGCAGGCCGCCTTCAGCGAGAACTGGGGCGGGCAAACCGGCGAGCTGTTTGTCGGAGACGACGTCTTCCCGGCCCTGGCGCCGACCGGCAATATCACCATCCACGCCGCCTACGCCAAACCCGAGGGCTCGGCCCCCGCGGTGAAGATTCTTCACCACACCGTGATCTGCCTGGCGCAAAAGCGCATCTGGATCCAGAACCCCTACTTCATCCCCGAGCCCGAGGCCATCGACGCCTTCGGCGAAGCCGTCAAGCGCGGCGTCGATGTGCGCGTGATGATGCCGTCCACCAGCGGCTCCGACAACCCGATGGTGCAGCACGCCGGCCACCGCAACTTTGAAAAGCTGCTCAAGTGCGGCGTGCGCCTGTTTGAATACCCACACACCCTGCTGCACCAGAAGGTGATGACGATTGACGGCGTGTGGAGCGCCCTGGGCTCCAGCAATTTCGACGACCGCTCCTTCGACACCAACGACGAGATCACGCTGGGCATTCTGGACGCTGGCATCGCCGGCCAGCTCGACGCGGTGTTCGAGAAGTACGCGCCCCGCTGCACAGAGATCGAACTCAAGGCCTGGCAACAGCGCGGCCTGTGGCACAAGGCCAAGGACAACCTGTTTTATGTGTTCAATGAGGTGCTGTGAGCAGGCGGGCAAGCGGGACTGGCGAGGCCAACTGAACAGTCGATCCAGCTCGCCCGCCGCCCGCGCCATGTCGACCCATATACAAACACATAAACGTATTACAATTACGTCATACAAAATGGAACTACTGCATGAACACTGCAACCCTCTCTTTTCGGGCCCCGACCGAGTTTGCCGAGCAAACCAGGGCTCTGGCCAGCGCCTTCAACATGTCCAGCTCAGACTACGTGCGTGAGGCCGTGCGCGAAAAAAACGATCGGCTGCTCAAAGAGCGTATGACCTTTCTTTCGAAACAACTGTCGGCTCGCCATCTGGCGGAAAACGAGGCTATGGACGCCACCGCCGGGGACGGCCTTGCATAAGGTCAAGCGCGGTCAGGTATGGGAGGTGGACTTCGAGCCGCAAACCCACAGAGAAGAACCAGGCAAGCGTGGCCGACCCGCGCTGGTCATCCAGACCAACACCCTCAACGCTGCAGGGCATGCCACCACCATCGTCATACCCGGCACAACAAATACCTACCGCGATGCCCAGGGCGACGGTTACCCTTTACGCGTTGCGCTTGGCAAGCTGGGCAAGATGAAGGAAGAAACCGATTTGCTGGTGGACCAGATTCGCACCATCTCCAACCGGCGCTTGATGGGGGAGAAACCCATCACGGAGCTGCCACGCACACACATGAAGCGGGTGGAAGAAGCGCTGCGAATTCTGGTGGGTGAATGAACTGCCAGTGAAATAGTCCGCCCGCCACCCCGTCGGCCACACCCTGCCAGAAGGCCATCGCCCTGGGCACCGGCAAGGGGTGCATGAAGCTCACCGACGCGCCGCCGTCCACGGCGTCGATCAGCAGCCCGGCCAGAGACTGAAAATCGCTGTCGGTCACCACTGGCAGGCGACGCACAGCGGAGGTGGCAGCAGAAAAGTGATCGGGTGTCATGGCACCATTTTGCCTTGGCACTCGGGAAACGCTTTACCCGCAGGGGTTGGCAAGAAGAAGGCTTGATGCAGCGCAAACCGGCCCCATCATGGAGGTAGCAGTATTGACGACAACCCTGAAGGATCTGACCATGACCAACACCGCCCTCGCCACCCTTCCGCCGCGCAAGCTGCCGATGCGCGCCCTGCTCATGCTGCTGATGTGCCTGACCTTTCAGCTCGCCGTCTGGGTGCTGATCGCCGTCGCAGTGCTGCAGCTTGGCTTTGCCGTTTTCAGTGACGAACCCAACCCGCGCCTGCAGGCCGTTGGCCGCAGCCTGGGCCGTTACCTGGGCCAGATTGCCGGCTTTGTGTCCTTCGCCACCGAGACCCTGCCCTTCCCCTTCAGCGACTGGCCATCCACCAAGGTCTGAGCGGCACGCTCAGGGCTCTCAAGGTGTGACCGAGCCCAGCACCTTCAGGCTGCCGTCCGCCGCTGGGCGGACCACCACGCCTTCAGCCGAAGACGCACCCACCCCCGTCAGCGCCGAGATGTTGACCTGGTGCGTCACCACCACCAGCGTGCCCGGCCCACGCCAGCGCAACAAAATGGCGCGGGCCTGCGCCGTCTGCGCATCGCTGATCCCGGCCGAGGCCCTGAAGAACGAATTAAAAGCCGGCTCATCCCTCACAACATCACTGCAAAACGCCAGCCGCGCCGTGTCACGCGTGCGGCACCACTGTGAGGTCAACACCGCACCCACAGTGATCTTGCGGTTGCGGAACTGCTCCCCCAACTGGCGCGCCTCTGCCCTGCCCTGATCGTTCAAGTTGCGCTGCGTGGTGCAGACATTGAGCTTGAACTCGGCCGGGTCGCCAATGCCAGGCGCGGTGGCATGGCGGAAGAGGACGATGGCGCCGGGTTGGGTCAGATCGGACCAGGCGTCGGCGGCGGTGGCAGACAAAGCGGTCAGCGCCAGGCCAAGAAAGGCTGTGACCAAGCGAATCGGGTGGTTCATACCCGAGAGGCTATCAAAGCGCGCTTATCCGAGCATTGGGTGGGTGCATCCCCTCACCCACTGCGGCTCGACCCCTGTGGGAAGCGCTGAACAGATGCCCTGCGGTTGCCTGCCAGCCGCTTCCGGGGCAAGATCAGCGCCATGTATTTTCTGTCGGCGCATTACCTTTGGCTGTTGTTGGCGCTGCCCCTGTTGCCGCTGCTGTACCTCTGGCTGCTGCGGCGCGGGGCAAAACTGGCTGTGCGCTACAGCAGCATTGGCGTTGTTCGCGCTGCGTCTGCCGGGCGCCAGTGGCGGCGGCATGTGCCACCCGCCCTGCTGCTGCTGGCGTGCGCGGGCTTGCTGCTGGCTGCAGCGCGCCCCATGGCGCGGGTGCCGCTGCCCTGGGCACGCACCACCATCATCCTGGCGATGGACGTTTCGCTCAGCATGCGGGTCAGCGACGTCAAGCCCACCCGAATGGTGGCCGCGCAAGAGGCGGCGAAGCTGTTTTTGCAAGACCTGCCCAAAAACATTGAAGTCGCGCTGGTCACCTTTGCAGGCAGCAGCCAGGTGGCGCAGGCTGCCACGCTGGACCGGCCCGCCTTGGTCATGGCGATTGACAGATTCCAGATGCAGATAGGCACCGCCGTCGGCAGCGCCATAGTGACCAGCCTGGCCGAGCTTTTCCCCGATCAGGACATCAACCTTGAAGAAATGACCTTCGGCAGCAAGCCGCGCGGACGCAGCCTGGACGACAAGGCCAAGCCGCCGCCCCAGCAGATCACGCCCGTGGCGCCGGGCTCGTACGACTCTGCGGCGATCATCCTGCTGAGCGACGGCCGCCGCACGACGGGCGTCGACACATTGGAAGCGGCAAAGATGGCCGCCGACCGGGGTGTGCGCATCTACGTCATCGGCCTGGGCAGCGTGGGCGGCCCCGGGGCGATGCCCGAAGGCATGCCCATCTACCTGCAACTGGACGAACCCACCCTGCGCGAAGTGGCGCGCATGACCGGCGGTGAGTACCACCAGGCCGGCACGGCAGAAGCGCTGCGCAGCGTCTACGAGAACCTGGGGTCGAGGGTACAGGTGCAGACGCGCGAGACGGAGGTCACGGCCTTGCTGGCCTTGCTGTCGGCGGCGCTTGCGTTGGCGGCGGGGATTATGTCGCTGGTCTGGTTTCGGCGCGTCGTTTGAGCGCCCAGGCTCCTGACCTTCACCCAGGCATCTTCTCGAAGCTCTGCAATGCGGGGTCCATCAATCATCCTTCCCGGGCTTTTTGAACGGCAGGCTTTTCACCATGCGGTCGAAATCGGATTCGAAGCCGGCATCGTCCAGCACGCGGAACTTGTCAAACTCCTGCCCGGCGTGGGTCTTGGCCAGTTGCGCCGATACCTTGCCTGCGCCTTTCAAAATCTCGCGGTCGTTCAAGGTCAAAAAGCCTTCCAGTTTGCTGATCCAGTCCTGCATGGTCATGGCAATGCGCCGCACCGCCTGCCCGTCGGCAAAAACCAGGTACTGCTCGGCCAGATTGTTCAGCGCGCGCAGTTCTTCTTCATGCAAATAGTTCTTGGCCACGCCCACATCGGCCTTGCGAATGCGCGCGCCCTCCCAGTTTGTCAGGCCCATGTTGGGCTGGCTGCTGCTGGCGCGGCTGGCAATCAACTCGGCGGCGGTCTGGCCGTGAATGGCGTAGTGCGCCTTGTTTTGCACCGTGGCAAAGAAGGTTTGAGTCAGCGCGTGGCTGGCGTCGTAGTCCACGCTGGTGGCGTAAATGTCGGTGATCTTCTGGTAAAAGCGCCGCTCGCTGGTGCGTATGTCTTGCAGCCGGCGCGTCAGCTCATCAAAATAATCGCGGCCCTTGCCGGGGTTCTTCAAGCGGTCATCGTCCAGCACAAAACCCTTGACCAGGTACTCTTTCAGCTTGTCATTGGCCCACTGCCGAAAACGCACACCCACCGGGCTGCGCACCCTAAAACCCAGCGCCAGCACCATGTCCAGGTTGTAATGCTCGACTTCGCGGCTGACGTCCCGCCCACCCTCGGTTTGAACTGTTCGGAATAACCGAACAGTTGCCACCGGCGTCAGTTCGCCCTCCTCAAAGACGTGTTTGATGTGCTCACTGATGGTGCCCTTGGCCTTGCCAAACAGCTCGGTCAACTGTTTCTGGTTCAGCCACAGGGTTTCGGCGTCCAGCATCACGTCGATGCGGGTGCGGCCGTCTTCGCTTTGGTAGATCAGGAATTGGCGCAATTTATTCATTCCTCCTGACCACGAAGGCCTTGATCTTGACGGACTCTTGCTCATCACCGCTCAACCGCGTCACGCCGTCGGTCAAGGTGTGGTCTATGCGCAAGACCATGGGATTCGATCCAAATCGTACAGCAATGGAGTCAGTAGCCTGCCAGGCAATTCATGCCGCCTTGCTCCGGGTCTGACTGCGCAAGGACTCAACTGCCCTGCTAATCGCTTCAACGTCGGGCGCCAGCGTTCCCCATTCCATCCAGAAGTCTCGCGTCGCACTGTCGGGTGCAATAGTCGGTTAATCGAGCTTGATACGCGAAGGCAGCAAGACGGGCGTGGACACCCTGGAAGCGGCAAAGATGGCCGCCGATCGGGGCGTGCGCATCCACGTCATCGGCCTGGGCAGCGTGGGCGGACCCGGGGCGATGCCCGAAGGCATGCCCATCTACCTGCAACTGGACGAACCCACCCTGCGCGAAGTGGCGCGCATGACCAGCGGTGAGTACCACCATGCGGGCACGGCGGAAGCGCTGCGCAGCGTCTACGAGAACCTGGGGACACGGATGCAGGTGCAGACGCGCGAGACAGAGGTCACGGCCTTGCTGGCCTTGCTGTCGGCGGCGTTTGCGCTGGCGGCGGGGGTTCTTTCTCTGGTCTGGTTTCGGCGGGTTGTGTGAGCGCCCGGGCTCCCGACCTTCACCCAGGCATCTTCTCGAATCTCTGCAATGCGGGGTTTCGGCTGTCCCATTTGTGTGCGCTAAGAGACATGGCAACAGAAGCTGGTGCTGTGCAAAAGCCGACGGAGGCAAATTTAGTGCTTAGTGCTCCAGCTTCCACCTTAACCAGCTTTTCTCTATGGAAGGCCGTAACAAGGAGTCTTGGGCGCTGTGAGCTAGATACTCTTGACGAAACTTTCTCGCCTCTTTCATCAAAGCCGCGTCCGCGAGACCGGATTTTTCTATCCTCACTAACTCATCCCAAACTTTCGCCGACATGGCTAATGCCTTATCAGACTGTAGCCTAATGAAGTCAACCAGTTGAGCAATAGGCCTGTGCGAAACGGGTTCCTTTACCACCGCAAATAAATCTGTGAGGCCTACCGGCGTAAGCACGCAGTAGCTTTCCCAACTTCGGTTATATTTTTGGTTCTTCGTCGAATCCACTGTGAATTTTCCTTCACTCCAGCACAATTCAGTTTTCCAAATTGATTGACCGTGCCATGAAAGATACCGCGCTGTACGAACACCTTCTTGGACTGAAGACGCCCTGGTCGGTGAAGAA
>NZ_JBDNGU010000088.1:0-55515 GCF_041689105.1 Polaromonas sp.
CGAGGGGGCGCATTTTCCCTTGGGGCGGCCCAGCGGGAAAACCTTGTCCCCCACGCTCCGCCGCTTCGCGGGTCGCTGCCCCCCGAGGGGGCGCATTTTCCCTTGGGGCGGCCCAGCGGGAAAACCTTGTCCCCCACGCTCGGCACTGACGTGTCCCCGCTGACCCCCGAGGGGGGGGGCTGCGCCTGCGGCCCGGCAAAGCCGGTTCCGCGGCCCTGACTGGTGAAGAGAGCGCTCCCGCATCTTTCGCTTTGCCTGCCGCGCTGCAGGCGCTTCCCCTGCCTACGTCATGCCGCTTTCCGCCCTTGTCCTCGTCATCCTCGCCGGCCTGATTCACGCCAGCTGGAACATCGCTGCCAAAAAGGCCGGTGGCGATGCGCGCTTTGCCTTTTTTACCAGCGTGGTGCTGATGCTGGTCTGGGCGCCGGTGGGTCTGTGGGCCGCCTGGGGCGTGCTGCCTGGCTGGGGCTGGGCGGAGTGGGCGCTGGTGGCCCTCAGTGGCGTGTTACATGTGCTGTATTACGTGGTGCTGCTGCGCGGCTACCGAAAGGCCGACCTGACGGTGGTCTACCCGCTGGCCCGCGGCTCCGGGCCGCTGTTGTCTTCGCTGGTGGCCGTCATGCTGCTGGGCGAGCAGATCTCGGCCCTGGGCCTGGCCGGTATCGCCGGTGTGACGGGCGGTGTTTTTCTGATTGCCGGTGGCCCCGGCCTGCTGCGTGCGGCGCACGACCCGGCGCAGCGCCGCCGCGTGCACAAGGGCATGTTGTATGGGCTGGTGACCGGGGTCTTCATCGCCAGCTATACCGTGGTGGACGGTTATGCCGTCAAATTCATGCTGATGTCGCCCATTCTGGTGGACTATCTGGGCAACTTCGTGCGCCTGGCGCTGCTGGCGCCCGCAATGCTGCGCGACCGGGCGGCAGCATGGCTGCTTTGGCACCAGCAATGGAAGTACGCCTTGCTGGTGGGCACCATCAGCCCGGTCTCCTATGTGCTGGTGCTGTATGCGATGCAGGTGGCGCCGCTGTCGCATGTGGCGCCGGCGCGTGAGGTGTCCATGCTGTTTGCGGCGCTGATAGGTGGGCACCTGCTGGGCGAGGGCGACCGCTTGCAGCGTTTGTGCGGCGCCGCGCTGATTGCCGCAGGCGTGATGGCGCTGGCGCTGGGTTGACGGAAAATCAGGGCATGACCGCCGCCTCACCCCTGCTACTTGGATGCGATTTTTCGAGTGCCCCGACACGCCGCAAACCCATCGTGCTGGCCCTGGGCGCGAGCCGCGGCGGGCGTGTCCAGCTGTCCGGGCTGCAGCGGCTGGAATCGCTGGATGCTTTTGAGGCCTGGCTGTCCGGGCCCGCCAGCTGGCTGGGCGCCTTTGATTTTCCGTTCGGCCTGCCGCGCGAACTGGTGGAGAAACTCGGTTGGCCCGGCCACTGGCCGGCGCTGATCGCGCACTATGCGGCGCTCAGCCGCGCCGACATCCGGCAAACCTTTGCCGCGTTTTGCGACGCGCGCCCCGCAGGTGGCAAGTTTGCGCACCGCGCCACCGACCGGCCGGCGGGCTCCAGCCCGTCGATGAAATGGGTCAATCCCCCGGTCGCCTACATGCTGCATGCCGGTGTGCCGCGCCTGCTGGCTGCTGGCGTGCACCTGCCTGGTCTGCATGACGGCGACACCACGCGTGTGGCGCTGGAAGCCTACCCCGGCCTGCTCGCGCGCGAGGTGCTCGGCAACCGCTCCTACAAGAGTGATGACCGGATCAAGCAGACCCCCGAGCGGCTGATTGCCCGCAAGGACCTGATCACTGCGCTGGAGATGGGCCAGACCCGTCTGGGCCTGCGCCTGAAGCTGACCCACGCGCAGCGCGATACCCTGGTCGACGACGCCAGCGGGGACTCGCTGGACGCCGTGCTGTGCCTGATGCAGGCCGCCTGGGCGCAAACCCAGCACGCGCAGGGTGCACCGCTTTATGGCTTGCCCCAGGCCATGGACCGGCTCGAAGGCTGGATTGTGACCGCCTGAGATTCTGTGGTGGTGGCTTGTGCTGTGTATTAAAAATTCAAGAGAAATATGGCCTCAGCCCTTATCCCACCTGCACAGTCAGCTATAAAATAAATAGCAAATGATGTATGCATGGCTGGCCGACCTGGTGATCGGAGTTCATTTTCTGTTCATCGTATTCGCGGTGGCTGGCGG
This sequence comes from Polaromonas sp., assembly GCF_041689105.1. Lineage (GTDB taxonomy): Bacteria > Pseudomonadota > Gammaproteobacteria > Burkholderiales > Burkholderiaceae_C > Polaromonas. The sequence continues at coordinate 2,194 of NZ_JBDNGU010000088.1, forward strand.
CGCCCTGGCCTTGCGCTGGCGCTGGATACCCTGGCTGCACCTGCCGGCGCTGGCCTGGGGCGCGACCGTGGAGTTCACGGGCTGGGTCTGCCCGCTCACCCCGCTGGAAAATGCCTTGCGCCGCGCCGCAGGTGCGTCGACCTATACGCAAGGGTTTGTCGAGCACTACCTGATGCCGCTGATTTACCCGGCTGGCCTGACGCGCGAGTGGCAGTGGGTGCTGGGCGGTCTGTTGCTGGTCATCAACGCGGCGGTGTATGCGCTGGTCTGGCGCCGCCGGCGGAGACGTGCCGCATGACGCGGCTAGGCGTCGGCCTCGCTCTGCTGCTGCTGGCAGGCGCCGCCAACGCCCTGTCGGCAGTGGCCTGGAGCGGAAAAGTCACACATGTCACAGACGGGGACACCTTGTGGGTGCAGCGTGCAAGCGGTGGCAAGCCGGTGAAGGTGCGTATCGCGGGCATTGATGCGCCCGAGATCTGCCAACCCGGCGGCCGGGCGTCGCGCGCGGTGCTGACGGGCCGGCTGGCAGGACGCCAGATCGACGTCCGCACGGAACGCAAGGACGACTATGGCCGCATCATCGCGGCACTGTCCCTGGACGGAGACGACATCGGCGGCTGGATGGTCAGCGGGGGGCAGGCCTGGTCCTATCGTTTTGGCCGGGACGGTGGCCCCTACGTGCCGCAGCAGCTGCGCGCCCGCGCTGCGAAGCGCGGGCTGTTTGCCAACGCCTCGGCACAGGAACCCCGGCTGTTTCGCAAGCACCACGGGCCCTGCGCTGCGGGCTTTATTTCATGAAGGGTTCACAGGACACCACAGGACATCAGCGAGCGCTGGCGTCCTACAGGAAATTCCCGTAGCTGCTGACGCCTGCTTTTTGTGGCCCCCGATACATTGAAATCGTGTCTGCCACACCGGCGGGCCGCATTGAAAGTAATCATCATGAACAAGCATCAAGTCGAAGGCCGGGTAGACCAGGCCGCAGGCAAAGCCAAGGAAGTTGCCGGTCGTGTTGTCGGCAATGAGAATCTCGAAGCCGAAGGACGGGTGGACCAGGCCAAGGGCAAGGCCCAATCCGGCTACGGGGATGCCAAGGAAAACGTCAAGGATTCCGCCAGAAAAGCCATCGACAAGCTCTGAGCAGGCGAATCCGTCCGATCCATCTGAAAGGAGATCACCCCATGACAAACCATTCCACCCGTTCTGGCGCTCTGCGCCGCCCGGTTGCCGCCGCCGTCTGCAGCGTTGCCGTGCTGCTTGCGCTGACAGCCTGCGGAAAGAGTGATGACAGTAAAACAGTTGGCCAGTCCATCGACTCGGGCATTGCCAAAACCGAACAGGCTGCCAGGGAAGCCGGCAATGCCATGAAAGACGCCGCCAAGGATGCGCAGGTCTCTGGCAGCCAGGTCAGCACCACCATCGGCGAGAAAATCGACGATGCAGTGATCACCACATCGGTCAATGCCAGTCTGGCGAAAGATCCCGGTCTGAGCGCCATCAAGATCGACGTGGACACCAAGGATGGTGTCGTGACCTTGAACGGCCCGGCGCCTACCGCAGCCGCCAAAGACAAGGCGACAGAGCTGGCTAAACAGGTCAAGGGCGTGTCGTCGGTGAATAACCAGCTGGTACTCAAGGCCAGCTAAACAGCACAGCCAGAGGGTTCTGACCCCTCGCCACTGATCGCGCCGCTTCTGGTGCGTTCAGTGGCTTTTTTTCGCATTGTTGTTGTGCGGCGTTTTTACTTTGTCTGCAATGCCTTGGCCCCAGGCAAAACAGGGCCCGGCGGTGAAGCCGGACCCTGTCCTGGGGCCGACCCGTGTCAGCCCTGCTCAGTGTGGCGCTTTCAGGGACGAACGACGATGTCGTTGCGCACGGCGCGGACATTTTTGGTGCCACGGGCAATGGTTTCTGCTTGCGATTTTTCAGCAGCAGACTTGGCAAAGCCCGACAGTTGCACGGTGCCGTTCAGGGTTTCCACGTTGATGGACAGGGCTGAAACGGTTTTGTCGGCTGCATACTTGGCTTTTACAGCGGTGGTGATGGCGGAGTCATCGACGAAGGAGCCAGCTGTCTGCTGGCCACGCCCCACGGCGCAGCCTGTGCTGATGATGGTGATGCCGGCGAGGGCGGCGAAGGCAATGGCGCGAGCGTATTTCATGGTTTTTCCTTGGAGGTAATAGAGTTGTGGTGGTGCGTTGAGTTGAAAAGCTGGCCGACTGACGGCACCACGCCGGTCGGTTTGCGAAAGGAATTCATCGATGCCGGTCGTGCTGGCCGGCGCCATGCAGCAGCGACCGCACGACACCGGACACGCCGGTGGACTTGACCAGGGCCAGCCCAACGCCCGTCAGGGAAATCAGCCGCCAGGGTCTAAGCACGACCAGCGCCGCGCCGGTTGCTGCGGCAATGCCAAGTAGCTTCATGGGCTGTGCCTGCGCGTATTCCTGCATCATCGGTTTGGCGACATCCAGCGCCAGATTTGCCGGGTGAGCCTGCCACCACGAGCGTGCGACCTGCCGGAGCAGGCCGAGTGAGCCGGATGAGGTGCCTGTGCTGCGGGTTTCAGTGATATCGGCATTGACCTCGTCCACGCCAGACTCCGTCATGCCGGGTGGGTCACCGTCGCAGTGCATGTCGCGCAAAATGGCCTGTCGGCTGGCGGCAAGCCGCTGCTGCGCTGAAAGTATCGGATTTGTCATGAGCGCTGCGCTTTGCCCTTTTTTCTTTATGCGGCTGAACGCCAGGCCCGGGCGTCGCGGTCAACCTGTGCCTTGACCTCGGCGAACTGTTTCCGCAGCAGCGGTTTGCGGGCTTTCAGGAAAGCGGCCACCACCAGCGCCAGCACCAGGGCCGGCACCGCCACCAGCACCCAGTGAAATTGGTCAAGAACCATGCCCAGCATCAGCGCAACACCGGTCAGTATTAAAAATACCGTCGCACAAACGAGCACCAACACCCAGGCGACGATGCGCTCAATCAGGTCAGAACCTGCCTCGGAGGCCTCTTGCTGGATGAGCTCGGCATAGCCAGCCAGATGGTCCACCAGCAAATTGGGTCGCCGGATCAGGGTGGAGAAAAAGGGATGCAGCATGGCGGGCGATGGCAGAGGCGGGCGGGCTCGGGTTTTAGTGCGAGTCGCGATTGCGGGCAGCGGCGACCAGCAGGGCCACGGCTGCGCCGACAGCTGCAGCGATCAGCACGGCCTTGACGGGCTCGTTGGAAACATAACGTGTCGTGGCGTCGGCGTAGCGGTGCATTGAACGCTGCGCGCGGTCGCTGGCCTCGGAAGCCATGTCCATGCTCTGACGCGCCAGTTTTTGGGCTTGTGAGGCCAGCTTGTCAACCACGGGGTCGATGCTGCCGCGCAACTGGCGCATTTTGCTTTCTGCCCTGTCCAGGGTGTCGTTGGCCAGGCTACGGCTGGACTCCATGGCATGTTCGGCACTGTTGTGCATCTGGTCGGAAAACTGGCGCGCGCTGCTCAGGGTGTCGTGTGTGGATGGCGAGCTGGAAGTCGGGTTTTTCATGTCAGGTCCTTGGAGGAGTTTGAAAGGGGCACCCGGTACCGCAAGACCCGTCGGGGTTCACGCGGATGCCGGGTGGAGAAAGTTCAGTTTCTCTTCATCAGGCCAACGACAAAGCTGACCACTGCGAAAATTGCGAAGATGAAGAAAAGAATCCTGGCAATTTCGACTGCACCGGCAGCGATGCCGCCAAAGCCGAATACGGCTGCAATCAATGCGATCACCAGAAACACAACGGAGTAGTGCAGCATGTCAATGTCCTTGCAGGGCGGTGCCCGTGGGTTGCGGCGCTCGCAATTGAAACACCTGCTGCAAGCTTAGGCGGCTGTGGTTAAACCCGTCATCGGTGAGGGGCGGATGGCCCTGTGGGGCAGAACGATGACCCCCTGTAGGACTGCGCCGATTGATGGTGCCGCGGCTGCAATGAGGTGTAAGAGTGCTCGCTCAGCGGGGCTCAGCAAGCCACTTTCATCTTGGGCAGGACCGCGAAAATGCGCGTGCCCTGGCCGGGGCTGGACGTGACGGTCAACCGTCCACCCGCGGCTTGCACTCTGTGCCGCATCCCGGCCAGCCCGTGGCTGCCGGCGCTGATATTCATGCTGTCGAAACCCTTGCCGTCGTCCTTGACCTCGACGGTGATGTAGCTGTCAAAGTTGTGCAGGCCAACCTCTGCCTGCCGGGCCTCGGCATATTTGCCCATGTTGGTCAGTGACTCCTGCACCAGCCGGTAGACCGTGAGCTGGGCGGTGTGGTCCAGCTCCACCACCTCCAGGTCGGTGGTGATGCTCAGGCCGGCCCGGTCCTCGAACTCGCGCGTCAATATCTCCAGGGAGGCGACCAGGCCCAGGTGCGAGAGCGACGACGGACGCAAGTCCTCGACAATGCGTCGCTTGAGTGCGATACCGCTGTTGAGCGTTTCGATCAGGTGCTGGATGCGTTCGGTGGCTTCGGGCGAGATGACCCCCAGCCGCGACTTGATGCGCGCCACGTCGAGTTTGGCCGCCGTCAGCAGCGCACCCAGCTCGTCGTGCAGCTCCCGTGCCAGGTGGCCGCGTTCGTCTTCGCGCACCTGCTGCAGGTGGGTGGCCAGTTCGGCCAGCGTGGCAGTGCGGTCCTGCACCTCCTTGTCCAGCTGGTCGCGCTCACGCTGCAGGGACTCCTGTTCCCGCTTGCCGGAATGGAGCAGCGCCTGGGTTTTCTGAAGGTACCTGTAAAACCCCAGCAGGCCCGTCAGCGCCATCAGTGCAATGCCCAGGCGCGACAGCTGCAGGGATCGGGTGATCTGGGCCTGAGCTTCGCCCATCTTGGTGTTGCTCAATTGCCTCATCTTGCCGATCTGGTTGCGGATGACATTCATCTGCTCCATGCCGACATCGGTTGTCAGCACAAACTTCCAGGCTTCTTCCTTGCCTTGCTTGCGCAAGCGCACGCTCAGGTCCATTTCGGCGAGCTTGCGCGACACCGTCCGAGACAGGATGCCGAAGTCCGCGAGTTCTGCCGGATAGGGCACATAAAGGCGGCGCAACGTGTCCAGCGTCTGGTTGATGTCCGCTGTGGCGGCATCGTACGGCTCCAGGTATTGGGCGTCGCCGGTCAGCAGGTAGCCCCGCTGGCCGGTCTCGGCGTCCAGCATGTGTTGCAACATCCGATTAACCGCGGTGCGCGTCTCCTGGGCTTCCTCGATGCGGGTGGTGGCCTGGGTGGACTGGCGGAATCCGGTTTCGTTGATGAAGATCAAAACGGCGGCCGCAAACACTGCCGAAGGCAGGCTGATTGCCATTTTGGGTATTGCAAACCATCTCATCGTGATCTCCGGTCCGTATTTCTGCCGATAATTCGTGAATAATCGCTTTTGAGACAAAAAGCACGGCGTCGTATTACGCAGCGCCACATGAAGGCATTGTGCCGCGTCGAAACGCAGACCCTTGAAAAGGAAACGAAATGATCAAAATTGGAATTGTTGATGACCATGCCATTGTGCGTTCGGGGCTCAAACAGTTCTTTTCCGACCAGGTGGACCTCCGCGTGGTGGGGGAGGCGGCCAGTGGCCGTGAAGCCATCGACCTGGTGCGCAATGTCGAGCTCGACATTCTGGTGATGGACCTTTCCATGCCCGGCCAAAGCGGCATCGATGCGCTGGCCATGATCCGCGCCAAGGCGCCCGATGTCGGCATCCTGATTCTCAGCGGCTACCCCGAAGAGCATTACGCGGTCAACCTGATCCGCCAGGGTGCCAGCGGTTACCTGAACAAGGAGTGCGATCCGATGGAGATCGTCAACGCGATTCGCGTGATCTCGCTGGGAAAGCGCTACATCACGCCAGCGGTGGCAGAGCTGCTGGCCCAGCAGCTCAATCGTAAAAATGACGTCACACCCCATGAGCAACTTTCCGAGCGTGAGTTTCAGGTTTTCCTGAAGCTGGCCAAAGGTGAAACCGCTGGCGATATCGCCAAGGCGCTGTCCCTGAGCGTGAAAACGGTCAGTACCTACAGGACCCGCGTGATGGAAAAAATGAGCCTGGCCTCCAACAGCGACCTGACCTACTACGCGCTGAAAAACAAGCTGATTGATTGATGAAAGGCCGGCACGCCGGCTAGCCGGCTAGAGCGACAGGCAGTAGTCCACCAGCGCATCAATTTCATTGGATTTGTCGAAAACCGCGTCCACGCCCAGCTGGGCGCAGCGTTTGCGGATGTCTGCAGTGGCGTAGTTGCTCAGGACAATCACTTTTTGCTGCGGCTTGCGGTTGCGGCAGGCTTCCAGCACGCCCAGGCCGCTGCCTTGCTTCAGGAAGAGATCAACAATCGCCAGGTCCCATTCCTGGTCTTTGTTCCTGAGCCATTCTTTGGCCTCATTTTCCGTCTCTGCCGTGCCTACGGATTCAATCCCGGCCAGTTCCTCAAGCGTAGCGATGAGGTTGTCACGAATCGTGGCATTGTCTTCGACAATATAAGTTTTTTGTCTCACGGGTTCAGTCGGTCTGTTAACTGATCGGTTAACTGCTGTATCTATGTGTGCCAGTTATTCTGACAGCTGCACAACGACGAGCCTGTAGGAAGTTGCCTACATTATGAACTGTAGGCAAACGCTGACAGGCAAGCATCGCCCCAACCGATGGGCTGCCTGCCGTTTCAGTTCAACACTTGGTCACCAATGACTGTCGCCATGCGGCCCCCAGAGGCCCATGCGACTGTCTTGACTGCCCCGATCCCGGGTTGCTGCCAGCTCCAGGAACTGCACGCCACTTATGAACAGTCTTTTTCCGACCGCGCCCCGGCTTCGCAATACATGGTGGGCGAGGGTCCTGGCCGGCGTGGCAGTTTTGCTGGTGGCGCTGGTACTGCTGGCCGTGTTTTTTCCGTGGGACTGGTTGCGTGGGCCGGTGAACCGCTATGTCAGCGAACGGACCGGGCGGCATTTCGAGATTACCCGCCAGCTGGATGTGAAACTGGGCCGCACCATCCAGGTCATGGCCGACGGCATTGAATTTGCCAACCCCGAATGGGCCAGGGCCCACTATCTTGTCAAGGCGGAGGCGGCAGAAATACACATCGGCTTGTGGTCCCTGTTTGGCGGGCGCATCGACTTGCCCCTGCTCAGGCTTCAGAAACCTGAGCTGGGCCTGCAGATTGAGCCAGACGGAAAACGAACCTGGGCGCTCGGAAAAAACACCGCAGACGAAAGCAGTGTGCCGGTGATCGGCCAATTGCTGGTGGACCAGGGCACGCTTCATTACCTGGCCGTTGGCGAAGGCGCAGACATCAAGGCCGAGTTCGCCCTGGTGGCCGAGGCCTCCGCCGAATTGCCGCTGAGCTACAAGGCGCGCGGCAAATGGAAGGGCGAGCCATTTACCGCCCAGGGCAAAACCGGGGGGGTGTTGCAATTGAGCGCTGACACCCAGGGAAGCTTCCCGCTTGAAATCGACGCCGCGGTGGGACGCACCCGCCTCAAGGCCAGGGGCTCGGTGACCAATCTGGCGGAATTTGGCAACATGGATGCGACCTTCGAACTCGAAGGCCGCAGTCTTTCGGACCTCTACAAACTGCTTGGCGTCGTGCTGCCCGGCACGCCGCCCTACAAACTCCGGGGCCAGCTGAACAAGCAAGGTCCGAGTTGGGCCGTCAGCCAGATCGGCGGGGTGCTTGGCAAGTCGGACCTCAACGGGGCACTGACTTTCACCAACGCCAAACCCATACCGCTGCTGACAGGCCAGATTCAGTCAAAGCTGCTGGACTTCGAGGATCTGGGGCCAATCATCGGGCTGTCCTCGGACAATGCGCCGCCTGCCATGGCAAAAGCCGGGCAAACGCCCCAGCGCCGACCGGCCCGCGCCGGCAGGGTGTTGCCGGACGCCAAGCTCGGCTTCGACAAGCTCATGGCCATGAACGCCAAGGTGTCTTACAGCGCCACCAAAATCCTGCACGTGAAGGCGTTGCCCCTGGACCGCATGAGTGTGGTCATCAACCTCGACAAGGGATTGCTCCAGCTGGATCCCCTGACCCTGGGGGTGGCGGGCGGCGAGCTGACAGGGCGTCTGGCCATTAACAGCGCTGCAAAGCCGGCGGCGATCGAAGCCCGGCTCGATGGCAAGGCCATCCAGCTCAACCAGCTGTTTCCGACCATCGCAAGCACCAAAAGCAGCCTGGGAAGGATCAGCGGCCAGGTCGACCTCAAGGGCAGCGGCAACTCGACGGCCCAGGTGCTGGCCTCGTCGTCCGGCAATGTGGCCTTTCTGATGGGGGCCGGTGAAATCAGCAACATCCTGCTGGAGTTCATGGGCCTGGATGGCGGCGAGATCATCAAATTTCTGGTGCGGGGCGACCGCAATGTGCGGCTGCGTTGCGCCGCGGCTGCCTTCGGAGTTCAGAAAGGCCTGATGACCAGCAAGGCGATTGTCCTGGACACCGTCGATACCGTCATCGTCGGCACGGGGCAGGTGAGCCTGGCTGACGAAACCCTCAATATCCGGCTGGAGCCGTCGCCAAAAGACACGAGCATACTGAGCTTGCGTTCGCCGCTCACCATAGGCGGGACCTTCGGTGCGCCAACGGCTTTCCCCGACAAGGGCGCGCTGGCGGGACGAGCCGGCATTGCCCTGGCGCTGGCCGTGATCAACCCCTTGCTGGCGCTGGCCGCTACCATAGAGACCGGGCCCGGGAAAGATGCGGACTGCCGGGAGGTGATCAGGCAGGCGGCCGCGCCGCGCGCCGCAGCGCGTATTCCGGCCAGTTCCGTCAAATAGCCGACATCCCGGCCTGAGGGCTGCAGACGGGGCAGGCGGGGTTGCGCGGGATGCGCACTTCGCTCCAGTCCATGGCGCGGCCGTCCAGCATCAACAGGCGCCCGGTCAAGGGCCGGCCGATGTTGCAGAGCAGCTTGAGCGCTTCCGTGGCCTGCACGGTTCCCACCATGCCCACCAGGGGCGCGAACACACCCATGGTGGCGCACTGCGCCTCCTCGACCGCCTGTGATGGCGGAAACACACAGGCGTAACACGGCGAGGTCACCTGGCGCGGGTCGTAGACCGATACCTGGCCGTCAAACCGGATGGCCGCGCCCGACACCAGCGGCTTGCCGTGTTTGACGCAGGCGCGGTTGATGGCCTGGCGCGTGTCAAAGTTGTCGCAGCAGTCCAGCACCACGTCTACTCCGGGCAGCAGCGCATCAAGCAAGATTTCATCGGCGCGCGCCGTGACCGGCGTCACCTGAACATCGGGGTTGATGGCCGCGATGGCCTGGCGGACGGACTCAGCCTTGAACTGCCCGACGCGGGACAGGGTATGGGCAATTTGCCGCTGCAGGTTGGTGTTATCGACCCGATCATGATCAACCACGGTGATCCGGCCCACGCCGGCACTGCCCAGATAGAGCGCTACCGGTGAACCCAGGCCGCCGGCGCCCACAATCAGGGCGTGGGCGGACAGCAGGGCCTGCTGGCCTTCGACCCCGACTTCATCAAGCAGGATGTGGCGGGAATACCGCAGCAGCTGGCTATCGTTCATGGGGCGGGCAACCCGGGCGTGCGACGAACATGCAGGCGGACGGCCGGCATGCCGCCACGCCGGCCACGTACCGGCCGGCAGGTCAGTTTTCCTTCTTCTCTTCCTTGCGCTCGACGAAGGTCTTGCTGACCAGCACCGGGCGACCCTTGAGCTGGTTCAGGGCCTGCGCGAGCTGGAAGTCCTTGTCGCTGCCAAACTCGGGCGGACGGCGCTGCTCCGGGCTTTTGCGCGACTCTTCTTCCAGGCGTTTGAGGGCTTCTTCGCGGGCCTTTTCACGGCCCGGGTCCTTGACTTCGGCACCCTGGCCGCTGGCGAGGTGTTTCTCCAGGTCGGCTTCACGGGTGCGAAGGGCCGCAAACGGGCTGCCTTCCAGGGTTTCGTCGACCATCACGTCGGGCACGATGCCCTTGGCCTGGATGGACTTGCCGCTGGGCGTGAAATAACGCGCGGTGGTGAGCTTCAGGCCGGTGTCGGGGCCGAGCGGACGCACCGTCTGCACCGAGCCCTTGCCGAAGGTCTGGTTGCCCATGATGGTGGCGCGTTTGTAATCCTGCAGCGCACCAGCGACGATTTCGCTGGCCGAAGCCGAGCCTTCATTGACCAGCACCACCAGCGGCACGGTCTTGATGGCTGCTGGCAGCCGCTTGAGCGGGTCGGCGGCATTGCGGCGCTGGTAGAACTCGGGCGAGGCCTTGTAGGTGAACTTGCTTTCGGGCAACTGGCCGTTGGTGGATACCACCGTGACGTTGTCCGGCAAAAACGCGGCCGACACCGCGACTGCGGCGTCCAGCAGGCCGCCCGGGTCATTGCGCAGATCCAGCACCAGCCCTTTCAGGTTGGGATCCTGCTTGTAAATCTGCTCGAGCTTGGTGACGAAGTCTTCCACCGTGCGTTCCTGGAACTGGCTCAGGCGGATCCAGGCGTAACCCGGCTCGACGACCTTGCTGCGCACCGACTGCGTGCGGATTTCCTCGCGCATGATGGTCACCGGGAAGGTCCGGTTTTCATCCTTTCGGAAGATCATCAGGACGACATTGGTTTTCGGTTCGCCACGCATTTTCTTGACGGCGTCATTGAGCGACAAACCCTTGACGGCCGTGTCGTCGATTTTTGTGATCAGGTCGTTGGGTTTGAGGCCAGCGCGGTCTGCTGGAGAACCTTCAATCGGCGAGACCACCTTGACCAGGCCGTCTTCCTGGGAGATTTCGATGCCGACGCCGACAAAACGCCCGCTGGTGCCTTCGCGGAACTCCTTGAAGGACTTCTTGTCGAAATAAACCGAGTGGGGGTCCAGGCTGGCGACCATGCCGGAGATCGCGTCGGAGATGAGTTTTTTCTCGTCCACCGGCTCGACATAGTCGGTTTTGACCATGCCGAAAACAGCGGCCAGCTGCTGCAATTCTTCCAGGGGAAGGGGGCTGAGCCCGCCGCGTGCGACGGCCTGCAACTGCACGGTTGTCAGTGCACCGGCCACGGCACCGATGGATATCCAGCCCGCTATCTTGAGTTTCTGACCCATAAACACCTTCATTCGCCTGAAATTAAAACAAGTTGCCACACAATTTAAACCAATATACACCTTGGAGAAAGGCCCCGGCCAGCAGTTCCCGTGCCATAGGCCACATGACCCACAAATGTGTCAAATACGGCCTGCTTTACCCGCGCTTCACATGAGAGGGGCAGATCACGACTTGCCTTGGGCGGCGACGGCCGCAGTGGCTTTGGCAATCGTCTCGCTGTCGCCCAGGTAGTAGTGGCGCAAGGGCTTGAGGTTTTCATCGAGTTCATAGACCAGGGGAACCCCGTTGGGGATGTTCAGGCCCACGATGTCCTGGTCGGATATCCCGTCGAGGTATTTGACCAGCGCGCGGATGGAGTTGCCGTGGGCCGCCACCACGATGCGTTTGCCGGCCCGAATCGCCGGCGCCATGGCTTCGTTCCAGAACGGCATGACGCGGGCCACGGTGTCTTTCAGGCATTCGGTCAAGGGGGCCTCGCCCGGGTTGAGTTTGGCATAACGGCGGTCCGAACCCTCGTAGCGTGCATCGTCGGGTGTCAGTGCCGGCGGTGGCGTGTCGTAGCTGCGACGCCAGATCAGCACCTGCTCATCACCGTATTTTTTGGCGGTCTCAAGCTTGTTGAGCCCCTGCAGCGCGCCGTAGTGGCGCTCGTTCAGGCGCCAGCTGTGCACCACCGGCAGCCAGGTGCAGTCCATCTCGTCCAGCGTGTGCCAGAGCGTGCGGGTGGCGCGCTTGAGCACGCTGGTGTAAGCCACGTCGAAGTCATAACCTTCGCTTTTGAGCAGCCGCCCCGCAGCAATGGCCTGCGCGACGCCGGTGGGGGTGAGGTCGACATCGGCCCAGCCGGTGAAGCGGTTTTCAAGGTTCCAGGTTGATTCGCCGTGGCGGATGAGCACAAGTTTGTACATGGGTGACGCCATTGAAGGAGTGGATGAAGGGGTTAAATGGAGGAAGGAAGGGGGTTGAAAGTCGTTTAAAACAGGGCGGTCGGGGAGCCGCGATCAGCTGTGTTCACCCCTGCATTCTAAAATCAGTGCTTAACTGCAAAACCCTGAAGGACTTAAAGTGAAATTTCTCATCGATAACTGGATGCTGATCGGCGTTGCGCTGGCATCCGGCGGCATGCTGCTGTGGCCCCTGATTTCCAGCGGGATGGCGGCCGGCTCGCTCAGCGCCAGCGGGGCAGTGCAGCTGATCAACCGCGAGAAAGCGGTGGTCATTGACGTCAGTGAAATCGAGGAATTTGCCACCGGCCATGTGGGCGGCGCCAAAAACATCCCGTTGGGCCAGCTCGAGGAAAAGCTGCCGATGGCCGTGAAAAACAAGGCTTTGCCGCTGATTCTGGTGTGCCCTACTGGCGCACGCGCCAACCGCGCGCTCGCTGTGGCCAAGAAACTCGGTTACGAGCAGGCTCAATGCCTGGCCGGCGGGCTGAAATTGTGGAAAGAGGCTAACCTTCCCCTGGAGAAGGCTTGATTCACGGGCTGTAGCCCGTTGGGCCTGGCGGACCCGGGAATCGTCGGCTGCAAATCGACCGCAGCAGTCCATTTTTCACTGTCTTTTTGTCCCATGGCTGGGCTATGGGCCTGCAAATCCGGCAAAAACTGTCCTCGCTGGGGCCGATTTTCGCTTTCGACGCCCCAAGCCCGACAGGCTCCTAAAACCCGACCCCGGAGAAATCAATGCAAACCGTCAAGATATACCTGACCGCCAGCTGCCCCTATTGCATTCACGCCAAGCAGCTGCTCAAGCAGCGCGGCGTGGACGCCCTCGAGGAAATACGTGTGGACATGCTGCCCGCCGAACGCCAGAAAATGATGGAAATCACCGGCCGCCGTACCGTCCCGCAGATTTTCATCGGCGATACCCACGTGGGCGGCTGCGATGACCTGGTGGCGCTGGACAGCCAGGGCCGCCTGCTCCCGTTGCTCAACAGCTGAGCGCCGGTTTGCCCTTGCCGGCGCGGCCGCGCCGGGGACACCTGAGATAATGGATCGTGCCTGCTGCCTGCGCCGCAGGTTTTATTTTTACCGCACACCGAAAGATTCACCATGGCCGAAGCCAACCTTGATCCCGTGTTCCAGATTCAGCGCGTTTACCTGAAGGACATCTCGCTGGAGCAGCCCAATTCGCCGGAAATCCTGCTCAACCAGGAGCAGCCTGCGGTGGACATCCAGCTCGGCGTGGACGCCCTCCCGATCACCGATGGCCTGTATGAAGTCAGCGTCACTGCCACTGTGCACACCAAGATCGAGGACAAAACCGTGTTCATGGTCGAGGCCAAACAGGCCGGTATTTTCGAAATCCGCAACATGCCCGCCGAGCAGCTCAATGCCGTGCTGGGTATCGCCTGCCCGCAGATTGTTTACCCCTATCTGCGTGGCAACGTGGCCGACGTGATCCAGCGCGGCGGCTTTCCGCCCGTCAACCTGGCCGAGATCAACTTCCAGGCCATGTTCGAGCAGCAACAGGCGGCCGCCGCTTCCGCTGCTCAGGAAGCGCCGCAAATTGTCGTTTGAGCCCGGCGCCTGCCGTTGCTTTTGACCTTGTCACCGGGCCTCCTGCGATGAAAATTGCCGTTCTCGGGGCTGGCGCCTGGGGTACCGCTCTGGCCATCAGTGCTGCCGGCGCAGGGGATTCTTCGGCGCCGCGCCACCAGGTCAGTCTGTGGGCGCGCGATGGGGCGCAACTGGCAGCCTTGCAGTCGCAGCGGGTGAATACCCGTTACCTGCCAGGCATCGCACTGCCCGATGCGCTGATGCTGGCCGGCGGATCTGACACGTCGCTGGATGCGCTGCTGACCGGACAGGACCTGCTTGTCGTCGCCACCCCGATCGCCGGGCTGCGGGACATGCTGCAGCGCCTGCGCAATGTGGATGCGCCGGTCGCCTGGCTGTGCAAGGGCTTTGAAGCAGCACGCGCCGGTGCCACCCCATCTTTCAAGACTTTTGGGCTTCTGGCCCACGAAATACGGGCGGAGGCAGCTATTAATTTGAGAGCGGGTGCGCTCAGCGGACCGAGTTTTGCGCTAGAGGTTGCGCGCGGCCAGCCGACCGCGCTGGTGGCCGCCAGCGAACACGCCGAAGTGCGCGATGCGCTGGTGGCGGCTTTCCACGGCCCCGCCCTGCGGGTGTACGCCAACGACGACATCGTCGGCGTCGAGGTCGGCGGGGCGGTCAAAAATGTGCTGGCCATCGCGACTGGCCTGTGTGACGGTCTCAACCTGGGGCTCAATGCCCGGGCCGCGCTTGTCACCCGGGGCCTGGTTGAAATGACCAGGCTGGGCCTGGCGCTTGGCGCGCGCGCCGAAACCTTCACCGGTCTGTCAGGCCTCGGTGACCTGGTGCTCACGGCCACCGGCGACCTGAGCCGCAACCGCAAGGTCGGCCTGCTGCTGGCTCAGGGTCAGACGCTGGCCCAGGCGGTTCAGTCGCTGGGCCATGTGGCCGAAGGTGTGTATTGCGCCCGAACCGTCGTGCAGCGCGCGCAGGGGCTGGGTGTGGAAATGCCGATCTCCGAAGCCGTCGTGGCCTTGCTGGACGGCCAGATGGAGCCTGCCGAGGCGGTGACCGCGCTGATGGGACGGGACCCGGCGGCCGAACTCGGCCTGTCCTGAGCTTGGCCTGTCTTGAGCTTGGCGAAGGGTTGACGGCTGTGCGAGCTTGTACGGAAACGGGTCTTCCAACAAGCCGGGGGTTGCCCGGCGGCAACTCACTTTCTTTTTGCGTCGCCAAAAAGAAAGTAAGCAAAGAAAAAGGCGACCCGATGGTCTGGGTCCCTTCGCTGCGCTACGGGCAACCTGCGGTGCTCGACAAAAGCGGGGTCTTGCTCGAACTCGCCTTCGGCTCAGACAATCGCAAGCCCTGATCCGCTTTTGCCTGCGCTCCTCGGCCCAGCCCGACGGGTGGGGGAAAGGAAGATAAAGACCAATTCACAACACCGAATCCAAATCCGGAGTGCAGGAAGCGCGCAGCGCTTCCTGCACGAGAATCCCAAGCGGCAGTCATGTTTGCACGCGAGCGCAGCACACGCGGCCAAATGCAGAGGGTTGGGAGTGGGGAGTTGCGGCTACTGTCCAATGCAGACCGTAGACGCAACATGATGGCTGCAGATTCGGCAATTTGCTATAAGTTTTATAGCTGATGGCGTCTGTCTTATAAGGCCCAAACCGCTAAAATGCTTAAGGAGTTGGCCCTTCATCCCCCCAGGGCAGCATCAAGGTCACGATCGAGAGCTTGGCGAACTCCGGCACGAACTCGTCGACGATGCGCTGCGGCTCGGGGCACAGTGTGCTGTCGGTGATCACGCCGAACTGCACGCCGCCGCCGTAACTCAGGATGGACACACCCAGCCCCACGTCACCCGATTGCGGCACCCAGAACATGCTTTGTTCCAGCGTCGCGCCGCAGAACTTGAGCTTTTCGCGCGGTCCCGGCACGTTGGTCATCACTGCGGTGGTCTTCTTGGAGAACAGGTTGAGCATCGCGTCCTGCGCCGGCTTGATCAGCAGCCCGGCAATGGCCAGCAGGCTGAAGGCCAGCAGCGGCTGGTAACTGCCCTTGAGTGCGGCCATGCGGCGGCGCACTTCGTAGACGCGCTCGATGGGATTGTCCACGCCTATCGGTAGCACCAGCGGCACCAGGCCAAAACGGTTGCCCAGCTTGTAGGCCTGTTCCATGGGCCGCAGGTTGACCGGCACCATGGCGCGGATTTCCTGACCTTTCACGTCGTCACCATGCGATTTGAGGTACTCGCCGATGGCGCCAGCCACGCAGCTGAGCAGCACGTCGTTGATCGAGCAGTTCAGCGCCCTGCCAACGGCCTTGACTTCGTCCAGCGGGATGGGCTGGCACCAGGCGACCTTTTTTGTGCTCCCAGGCTTGCCCTTGAGGCGGGTTTTCGAGTCGTCCGGCATCAAGGCAAGCGCCGCACCGTCCTTGAGTACCTGCAGCATCACCTTGGCCATGTCGAGGGAACCAGCCATGCCTTTTTGCGGGTCGCTCAGCAGGTTCAGCGAGCGCACCGCGCCATCACCTGCGGCGCCCAGAGCCTTGACGGTGAGGTCGGTGAAGGGTTTGAGCAGGGTGTCGGCAATCCAGTCCTCGGCGCCACCGCCGGGCTCTTTTTTCTGGCGTTCGGGCGGCGCGGTACCGCCATCGACGATGGACATGGTGACCGAGATCAGCGCAATGCCGTCGGCAATGCAGTGGTGGATGCGCACGATCAGCGCGCTGCCCTTGACGCCATCAGGGCCGGTGTAGTCTTCGATCAGGTGGATCTGCCAGAGGGCGCGCTTGCGGTCCAGCGGCTGCATCGCGAGTTCAGCCACGCGGTCCTGCAGCACCTCCTGCGCCTGGCCTTTGGCGGCTTTCGGCAGCTTCTCGGCGATCACGTGGTTCTTCAGGTCAAAGTAGCGGTCATCCACCCAGGTGGCACCGGCCGTGTCTTCAATCACGCGCTGGCGAAAGCGCGCGTATTTGAGCAGGCTGTTTTCGATGCGCTCACACACGGCGGCGTGGCTGACGCCCGGCGTGAGCTGCCAGACGCCGACAATCATCATGAGGTTGGACGGGGTGTCCATGCGCAACCAGGCGGTGTCCACCTTGCTCATGCGCTCGCCCGACAGGCCCAGCGTGCCCGACACCGCACGCCTCACATTTTTCTGCACATTTTCCGCAACCTTTTTGCCTGCTGCCTGGGCCGAAACGCGTGTGACCATGAAAACTCCAAACAAAAAAGGTAGCCCTAGCCTGCCATCGCGGTCTTCCCCAGCGCGGCGGTTGACGCCCTGCTCCGGGTCTGTCATCCCGGACATGATCCGGGATCCATGCCGGGCTCAACGCAGGTCGACAAGGTCAGCGCGGCATGGATGGCGGGTCAGGCCCGCAATGACAAGTCAAAATTTGTCATCCGGTTTACGGACAAGGCATCAAAACCAACCGTATTGGGAGGACTGCCCTATTCTGCAGTCAACGGTATGGCTAAGATACCAGGCAGTTACCCGGATTCTTTTATCGATTTCCAACCCTCATGGAGCATTCTCATGGCAGACATGCAAGCCGCTTTCGACAAGGCCATGGCCGATTCCAAAAACCTCAGCGAGCGGCCCGACAACGCCACCCTGCTGAAGATTTATGCGCTGTACAAGCAGGGCAGCAGCGGCGACAACGCCGACAAAAAGCCCGGCTTCGGCGACATGGTGGCGCGCGCCAAGTGGGACGCCTGGAACGGCCTGAAAGGCACGTCGCAGGACGAGGCGATGCAGCAGTATGTGGATCTGATTGCGTCGCTGAGCTGAATCTGATGAGTTAAATCGGCCTGTAGCCCTTATGGAATGAGCGCCAGGAGCTATGAATAAGATAGCGTGCTGCGGTTTCAGGCAATCATCCCGCGCTGCCTGCGCGCTGATCGATGTCTCGCTCAACCCAAGCTGGCGCAGCACCGCACCTCAAGCCGGGTCCGGCACACGAATCGAGTGGCTACGTTGCAGGTTTTCCGCCATGCGGTTCGCCGGGTTTGCGGGCAATCACTGTGGCGAAAACCTTGCTTGTGCCACCTGGTGCGGGGAAGTCGCTCAATTCCGTGTGAAGAATCTCCCACCCTTCGAAGCGGGCCTCCAGTTCAGTGCGTGAGAACAGGCAATACCCTTTGGCATCGAACATGTCCAGGTAGGTGGTCCCTTCAACCAGGACGTTGACGATAGCGACTCCGCCGTTGCGCACGCGTGCCTGAAGATGGGCCAGCGCCCTGAACGCTGTCGGACAGTCGAAGAACATCAGCAGTCCGATGCAGACCACCCCATCAAAGTCTTCATCCAGCACGTAGTCCCGAAGGTCTGCCACCAGGGCTTGCAAGGCCAAGGCCTCGGTTTCGGCGCGCTGCTGGATGTGTGAGATGGCTGCCGGACTGGCGTCCAGCGCCAGGACAGAGCAACCGCGTTCAGCGGCGGCGAAGGCCAGGTTGCCCATGCCGCACCCGTAATCGAGCACGCGACCATTCAAATACCCGATGGCCATCTGCTCAAACGGATTGAGTGTGTGCTCGCCCAGAGCTGCCTGCTTCTGAAACTGTTTGTCGAAGAACTCAATACTGCGGTTGGACGGCATGGTCGGGCCCTTCACTGGTGTCCGGCGGTTTGTTGGTGAGCCCGTATGTGAAACACGAGAAGCACAGTTTGATCACTCCCATGAATTGTCTGATACGGTTTTGCATTCAATCATCTGGATAAGCGGCACTTTGTGGGCGGGAGCTGGCCGACGGGGCACTCAGCTACGCGAATGTCCCCCGGCCCGCGGCCTCCTCCTTGATTTCGCGACGCTAACCGCCCCGTCAGCCCGATCCTGGCGCGTGGCCGGTAGGCGCTTGCCTGATAAAGACCAAGACGCCCGCCGCCAAAGAGCTTGGGTGAGCGGCGCAGCGAAGTCAAGGAGGAGGGACAGGCGTAGCTTGTTCCGGGGGACATGAGCGCAGTCGCTCACCCAAGCTCTTTGGCTTGCCACTGCCGCAACCTGATTTCTTGTCTTTCGAAGGCAAGCTGCTATGACTTGTTGATACTGGCACTTTTTCAGCAGGAACGCGCTCAACAAACGCCAACCACCGCACCCCCCTACGGCACGATGCCGGATTTGTCGTGACCCATGAAGAAATGTGCCTCCAACCCTCATTTAAAAAGCGCAAGCAGCTATCAATAGCATAGCGAAAACTCTTCAACCAACCACGCCGCGCTGCCTCAGCGCCCTGATCTGCACCTCTGTCAAACCGACTTCACGCAGCACCGCATCGGTGTCCTGGCCCAGGGCGGGCGCATTTCTGCGATGGCTGCCGGGTGTGGCTGAGAGCTTGGGTACAAAGCCAGGTACGGCCAGGTCCGAGCCGTCGTCCATCTGCACGGTTTCGAGCATGCCGCGCGCGGCGTAGTGCGGGTCGGCGGCAATGTCGGCCACAGTGAAGATTTTTCCCGCAGGCACCTCGGCGCTTTCCAGCGCTGCCAGAACATCTTGCACGCTCAAGCCAGCCGCCCACTGGCCAATTGCGTCGTCAAGCTCCTGCACGCGCAGTACCCGGCCGTCGTTGCCGGCCAATGTGGGGTCGGCGGCCAGGTCGGGCCGGCCTACGCACAGCATCAGGCGTTTGAAGATACTGTCACCGTTGCCGGCGATGAGCGCATAGGCCCCGTCCCTGCAACGGTAGGCATTGGTCGGCGCAATGCCTGGCATCGCGCTACCGGCCGGGCCGCGCACGGCGCCAAAGGCGCTGTATTCGGGCAGCAGGCTTTCCATGCAGTTGAACACCGCTTCATACAGCGCCACATCAACCACCTGACCGTGGCCTGAGGCGTGGCGGTGCTGCAGTGCCAGCAAAATGCCGATGACGCCATGCAGCGCGGCCAGCGTGTCGCCGATGCTGACGCCGACACGTACCGGCACGCGGCCTGGTTCGCCGGTCAGGTGGCGCAGGCCGCTCATGGCCTCGGCGACCACGCCAAAACCGGGCCGGTCGCGGTAAGGTCCGGTCTGGCCGTAGCCGCTGATACGCAGCACGATGAGCCGGGGATTGAGGGCCAGCAGCTCGTCAGGGTCCAGGCCCCAGCCCTCCATGGCGCCGGGGCGGAAGTTCTCAATCAGCACGTCGGCGTCCAGCGCCAGTTTGCGCACAATCTCTTGCGCTTCGGGCTGGCGCAAATCAAGCGCGACAGAGCGCTTGTTGCGCGACTGGACCTGCCACCAGACCGAGGTGCCGTCTTTCAGCAGGCGCCATTTGCGCAGCGGGTCTCCCCCCGTCGCTCCCGGCCGGTTCGGGTCGGCGGGTACTTCGATCTTGATGACGTCGGCGCCGAAGTCGGCGAGCGTCTTGGCGGCAAAAGGCCCGGCGATGAGCTGACCCAGCTCGACCACCTTCAGGCCCGCCAGCGGACCCGCGGGGGCTGCCGCGGTCATTTCGCCGCGGGTTTCTTTTTGACTGCGGGCTTTTTTTTCGCCAGCAGGGTGTCGAGGTTCTTCACGATCTCGCCCTCGATCTTGTCCTTGAAGGCGCCCAGCAGAAAGCCCAGTTTGGCGTCCAGCGCCAGCAGGTCTTTGGTGACCTTCAGCTCGCCGCTGACGCCTGAACGCGTGAAGCTCACGAGGTCTTCGGTCTCGCCTTCCTCGTAGGTGCAGGCCATGTCGAATTTTTCTTCGACCTGCTCGGCCCATTGGAAGGCAATCTTGCGCGCCTGGGTCAAGCCCAGGGTGTGCTCGCGTTCGATGTGGATGTCAGCCATGGGGTGTCTCCTTGTTCTGGGTTGTTACCAAGCTTAGCAGCGCGGTGCGCCGCTCGGCTTTGGGCAGGGCGGCCAGCCGCCTGACCGCATCATAAAACCGTGTCCAGTCGCTTCCCCCGCGTGCAAACAGCGCTTCAAAGCCGGGCACCAGTTCGTCATAGGCGGCCAGCGCGCCAAGGGATGCGTTGTTGGTGCGTGCCACCCACGGGTCATAGCCGGCGTAGCCGCCCCAGCCCTCGCGCAGGACCGCGTAACGGGTGTGAAATGTTTGCATTGCTATGTTTTTCATAGCTGCCTGCGCCCGCCGCTCTTGGGCTGAAGCCAGCTTTTTCTCATAAATTTCGTTGAGTTCACGGCGCAGGTCCAGGGTCAGCGCGCGAAACTGCTGGCGGCGCTGGTTGTAGTCCGCGTACTCATCACGCGCTGCCGGGCTGCCCTGGGTGGCCAACCAGCGCGCGCCGCCCAGGCGCTCGACCGCGGTGGCAAAGGACTCGTTGAAGTCCATGTCATTGGCGGCGTAGACCACCTGGTGCGCCAGTTCGTGAAAGATCAGCCGCGCGAGCTCACCTTCGGGGTAGGCAATGAAGGTGTTCAGCAGCGGATCGCCCCCCGCCCAGTTCATCCAGCCCAGTGTGGAGTACGCCGGTACGCCATACACGCTGGCCTCCAGGCCCTGCGCGCGCAGCTGGTCGGCTTCGCTGCGCGCCTGGCTCTCGTCAAAATAACCTTTGTAGCCCACGCAGCCGGTGACGGGGAAACACCAGGTGTGCAGGGTCAGCGAGAACTCGGGCGCGGCGGACACATTCCACACCACCGCCTTGCGGCGCAGGTCGGCATAGCGCTGGTAGCTGGCGTTGTCGGGCAGCTTCAGCTCGCTGACGGCAAAGCGCCGGATCTGCTGCGTCAGCGCCAGGCGGGCCTTGAGCTTTTCGGGCGTTTCACTGTCCTGCAGCCAGTCGTTGACAGGCCGGGCCGCGTTCATCAACTGCAGGTGGCCACTGACGGACTGCCAGTAGTAACCGAGGCTGGCACAACCAGACAAACCCAGCAGCACAGCGCCAAGCAAGGCGACAATTTTGGGCGATGGCCGGAGGGAAAGCATCTTGGTCAGAGCGCCGGCCTGGCGGCAAGTTGCACCTCGACCAGGCAATCGTAGAAAACCGGGCCGCGCCCGAGGTCGGTCAGCTTCTGGCTGGTCAGCTGGTTGAAGTTGGTGCCGTCCAGGCCAAGCTTGCGCCACCAGACGCCCAGTCCGTTGACCACGCCGGGGCGAGCCCTGGCAGAGACCTCGGCCTTGCAGCGGTAGGTGCCGCGCTGGTTGAAGACCCGCACAATGGCGCCATCGGCGATGCCGCGCGCGGCGGCGTCGTCCGCATGGATCTCCAGCAGCGGCTCGCCCTCGATGTCGCGCAGGCTTTTGACGTTGACGAAGCTGGAGTTCAGGAAGTTGCGCGCTGGCGGCGAGATCATGGCCAGCGGAAATTCAGCGGAGCTGCCCGCGGCCTCGTGGTTGGGCAGGTGGTCGGGCAGGCCGTCCAGGCCCTGCGCCGCCAGCCGCGCACTGAAAAATTCGCACTTGCCGGACGGTGTGAGGAAACGGCCGTCGGCAAAAGGCGCGTCGGGGATCGCCAGCGTGGCAAAACCCTTGTCCAGCAACTCATTGAAATCCACCCGGTCGCCATCGGGGTGGCTGAAGGCTGCGCGGCACAGGGTTTCGTCGTCCTCTGAAAAGCACGGCTCGGTGAACCCCAAACGCGCTGCGAGCGCCCGGAAAATTGCACTGTTCGGCCGCGCCTGGCCCAGCGGCTCAATCGCTGGCCGGTTCAGCAACACGTCGGTGTGGCCGTAAGCGGCGTGGATGTCCCAGTGTTCGAGCTGGGTGGTGGCTGGCAGGATGAAATCGGCGTAGTCGGCGGTGTCGGTCTGGAAGTGCTCCAGCACCACGGTGAACAGGTCTTCGCGCTCGAACCCCTGCACCACCTTGCCCGACTCCGGGGCGACGGCCACCGGGTTGCTGTTGTAGACGATCAGCGCTTCGATCTTCGGCCCAAAGGCCGGCGAGCTGTCCCGCTGCAGGTCGTCGCCGATGGTGATCATGTTGAGGGTGCGCGGCCGGCGGCCAGCCAGCAGGTCGGGCCGCTGCAGGGCGGCCTTGTTGACCGGGAACATGCCCGAGCTCGACAGCAGCAGGCCGCCCGCACGCTGCCGCCAGGCGCCGGTCAGCGCCGGCAGGCAGGCGATGGCGCGCGAGGCGTTGCCGCCGCCGCGCACGCGCTGCATGCCGTAGTTCAGTCGGATCGCAGCAGCCTGTGTCGTACCGTAGTCGCGCGCCAGCCGGGTGATCTGCGCCACCGGGACGCCGCACACCTGCGCGGCGCGTTCCGGTGGCCACAGCAGCGCCCGTTCCCTGAGCGCGGCCCAGCCCAGTGTGTGCCGGGCGATATAGTCGTGGTCCAGCCAGTCATGCACGATCAGCTCATGCATCAGCGCCAGCGCCAGCGCCGCATCGGTGCCGGGCCGCAGCGCGATATGTTCATGGCATTTTTCGGCGGTTTCGGTTTTGCGCGGGTCGATGCAGACCACCCGCGCGCCGCCGCGCTTGGCCTCCTGCACGCGGCGCCAGAAATGCAGGTTGCTGGCAATCGAGTTGCTGCCCCAGATCAGGATGAGCTGGGATTCGGCAAAAAACTCGACCTTCATGCCGGCCTTGCCGCCCAGGGTCTGCACCAAGGCTTCGCCGCCGGCCGCAGAACAGATGGTGCGGTCCAGCAGCGACGCGCCCAGCTTGTTGAAAAAGCGCGCCGCCATGCCCTCGGCCTGCACCAGTCCCATGGTGCCGGCATAACTGTAGGGGACGATGGCTTCGGGGTTGCGGTCGGCGATCGCCCCTAGCCTGGCGGCGATGTCGTCCAACGCGCTGTCCCAGCTGACGGTCTCGAAGCGCCCCGAGCCCTTGGGCCCCGAACGTTTGAGTGGCTGCAGGATGCGCTCGGGGTGGTAGCTGCGCTCGGTGTAGCGCGACACCTTGGTGCAGAGCACGCCGCCGGTTTGCGGATGGTCCGGATTGCCCTGCACCCGGGTTGCAACACCGTTTTCCACCGTGGTGATCAGCGCGCAGGTGTCGGGGCAGTCGTGGGGGCAGGCGCCGCGCACCTGGCCCGAAGCTTTCACCAAACTGACGCTAGGGGAGATGCCGGTGGTATTCATTTTGATTGGAACTATAGTTTTTGAGAAGGAGGCTTGGGTGTCCACAGAACAATTCACGAAGACATTATGAGAATATTTCAAGGCTTGATGCATCTCCTCATCGCCATCAGCCTGGGGCTGGTCGGTGCCGCGTGTTTTGCCCAGGAGGGCGACAGCAAAACCGCTATTGTGCTGGGCCAATCGCTGGCACTGACCGGGTCCGGCTCTGCCCTGGCCGTTCCTTACAACCAGGGCAGCAAGTTGTACTTCGACCGCATCAACGCAGCCGGCGGCATCAATGGCCGCAAGATTGACCTGGTGTCGCTGGACGACAGGGGCAACCCCGCCACCATAGCAGCCAATATCAAAACCCTGCATGACCAGGGCGTCCTTGCCTTGTTCGGTTATGTCGGCTCGCCCCAGGTGACGGCAGCCTACCCGCTGATCAAGGACAGCGATGTGCTGCTGTTCGCGCCCATGTCTGCGGCCGACGAGTTTCGCGGGCAACTCCATGCCAACATTTATTCGATGCGTCCGGGCTACTCGGAAGAGGCTGCGGCCATCACCAAACACGCGGAAACGCTGGGTGCGCGCAAGCTCGCCATCCTGCATGCCACTGACGGCGAGTCCCTCTCCGCCCTGGATTCGGCCGAACGCACCATGACCAGCCTGGGCGCCAACCTGGTGGTCAAGGCCGCGATCACCAGCGGAAGCGTGGCCAACAGTGTGGACAAAGCCCTGGCGGGCAAGCCTGAATCCATGCTCGTGATCAGCGACGCCACCGGTGCTGCCAACGCGATACGTGACCTGCGTGCCAAGGGTTTCCGTGGTCCGATCCACGGCTTTTCGAGTACCGGCGAGAGCCTTCTGGCCGAGCAACTGGGTGCGGCCGGCGCCGGTGTGGTGGTGGTGCGCGTTGTGCCCAAAAGCGACAACCCCAAGCTGGCCGTGGTGCGAGACCTGCAGGCCGACCTGGCTGCCGCCAAGCTCGGCAAACCCAATGTGTACATGCTGGAAGGTTATATCGCCGCCCGTGTGTTCACCGAGGCGCTGCGCCGCATTCCGAAAGACCCGACGCGGGCCAAGCTGAAAAAGGCGATTGAAAGCCTGGACGAAGTCAATGTCGGTGGCTTTCGCGTTCACTTCACCGATGAGCGTGTGAGCTCCAGGCTGGTTGAACTCAGCCTGATCGACTCGCAGGGGCGTGTGCGGGAGTAAGGCCTCAACGTGAGTGATCACCGACGGCGGGTTCACCGGCAAGCGGGGTGCTATATTTTTGGTAGCTGCTCGCGTAGACTGGACGAGGGCCAAGGGCTGATTTTGTTTAAAAATCGGCCTGACAAGGCCAGTCGCTCCTCCTGACACAGTCTTCTCGCCTGGCGGCGTCGCGGCGGGCGCCGTCAGTTATGCTTGCAGCCGACCGGCCATGCTCCATGTGCCGGCATTCACCCGTTCTGCCCTTATTGCTCATGCGTTTGTTGCTCAGCCTCGTCACCCTGATGCGCCCTCACCAGTGGCTCAAGAACGTCTTTGTGTTCGCCGGGCTGATGTTCAGCGAGGCCTGGAACAACGCGCCGCTGGCGCTGACGGTGCTTCATGCGTTTGCCGCGTTTTGCTGCTTTTCCAGCCTGGTCTACATCCTCAACGACTGGCACGACCGCGCCGCCGATGCGCGGCACCCGGTCAAGCGCCACCGGCCGATGGCCAGTGGCGCGGTGCAGCCCGCCGCTGCACTGGCGCTGGCGGTGGTGCTGCTCGTGGCGGGCCTGGGACTGGCTGCCGGAAACACCCGGCTGCTGGTGCTGCTGGGCCTCTACGTGGCGCTGAACCTGGCGTATTCATGGCACCTCAAACAGGTGCCGGTGGTCGACGTGACCATCATCGCCTCGGGTTTCATGTTGCGCCTGCTGGCCGGCACCCTGGCCGTCGGCATCCCGCCCTCGCGGTGGTTGCTGCTGGCCGGCCTGTTTGTAGCGTTGTTCCTCGGGTTTTCCAAACGCAAGGCTGAGAGTTTTCATGACGAGGCCGGCCAGCGCGCTGTGCTGGAGCACTACTCGCCGGCGCTGCTGGATATTTTCATGGCGGTGACCATGACGGCTTCGCTGATGACTTACGGGCTGTTTGCCGTCAGCGCCGACGCGCAGCGCCAGCATGGCGACCGCTTGTTTTACACCGTGCCCATCGTGGTGTTTGCGATGCTACGCTACACCTACCAGGTGCACCGGGGGCGCGGTGAAGATGTGTCGCGTGACCTGCTGCGCGACCCGTGGATTCTGCTGGCGCTGGCGGGCTGGCTGCTGGTGTTTCTGGGGCACCGCTTTTGAGCGAGCCTGGCCGGCCGGCCGTTCGCCTGCCGCTCAAGCCCCTGCTGCTGGTGCTGGGCGCTGCCGCCACGGTGTACGCGGTGGTGCTGGCGCTGTTCGGCGAAAGCTCGCCGGTGGCGACGCTGCAGCGCCTGGTCTCGCTGGCCGGCTTGCAGGCGGTGGCGCTTTGCCTGCTGAACTACCTGCTGCGCGGCCTGCGCTGGCGCCTGTGGATGGCGCATTACGGACGGCCGATGAAACTCACGGACGCGCTCCGGCTGTACCTGGCGGGCTACACCTTCACGCCGACGCCCGGCAACATCGGTGAGGCGGCGCGCGGCCTGCTGCTCGCACGCCATCCCCTGAGCACAGCGCAAAGCCTGGCGATCTTCGGGGCCGAGCGCCTGGCCGACCTGCTGTGCCTGCTGCTGCTGTGCCTGCCGGTGGCCTGGTGGCTGGCCACGCTGGCGGGGCCGGGGTTGACCTTTGGCTTGATCGGTCTTGCGGCACTGGCCGTGTTGGCCGCAGCTGTGTTGTTCTTCAGGTTTCGCGAGACTTTGCTGCGGCGGTTTGTGTGGCTGCAAGAGGCCTGGGGCTGCCTGGCCACCCGGCCCCTGCTGTGGCTGGGCCTGAGCCTGGTGGCCTGGGCCGCGCAGGGGCTGGCCGTCTGGCTGTTGTGCCGCGAAGCCGGCTTGTCCGTTACCGCGCTGGAGGCCACGGGCTTTTATGCGGTCGCCATGGTCGGCGGCGCGCTGTCG
This sequence comes from Polaromonas sp., assembly GCF_041689105.1. Classification (GTDB taxonomy): domain Bacteria; phylum Pseudomonadota; class Gammaproteobacteria; order Burkholderiales; family Burkholderiaceae_C; genus Polaromonas. Next base: position 28,749 of record NZ_JBDNGU010000088.1, read on the forward strand.
CTGCTGCCGGCCGGCTTGGGCGGCATGGAAGCGCTGTTGACGGCGCTGCTGGTCGCCCAGGGGGCCAGCGCGGCCCTGGCGCTGGGCATCACGGTGCAGGTGCGGCTGGTGACGCTGTGGCTCGCCGTGGCCATCGGTGCATTGGCGCTGGTCTATAGTGCCGCGATCCGGCAGGACATCAGTTTCAAATAAGATATTCACCCATGCTTTTACGCGTCAGGGCTGCGGCCGCTTCCGTCTCCATCACCGGCTGGCTGGTGGCCGCCGGCCTGCTGTCGCTGGCACTGCGGCTGTGGATTGCGGGGACTTTTCCGATCACCGGCGACGAGGCCTTTTTCTACTGGTGGGGGGTGTACCCCGACTGGGGGTATTACGACCACCCCCCCATGGTCGGCTGGCTGATCGCGCTGATGCGTGCCACCCTGGGCGACACGACCTGGGCGATCCGCCTTCCGGTGGTGCTGCTGCCGCTGGCCCTGGGCGCCCTGGTGGGCTGGGCGCTTGCGCCGCTGGACCGGGCGCGCGCCGCCTGGGCCGTGCTGTTTTTCTGGCTGGCCCCGATCAACTGGCTCAACACCCTGATCACCACCGACACGCCGCTGATCTTCTGGTCGGTGCTCTCGGTCGCCCTGCTGCTGCGGGCCGAACGGCGCGAACGCATGGACCGGGCCGCCTGGGCGCTGTATGCGTTGTCCGGCCTGGCTCTGGGTTGCGCTTTTTTATCCAAGTATTTTTCGGTGGTGCTGGGCCTGACCTACCTGGTGTATTTCGCGCTGTACCGGCGCGAGCGCTGGCCGGCTTTTGCGCTGCTGGTGCTCAGCGCGCTGCCCGGGCCGGCGATCAACATCGCCTACAACCTGTCGCACGGCTGGTCGAACATCATGTTCAACCTCTACAACCGCAACGAAGACGCGGCCTTCGCCTGGAACAAGCCGCTGCTGTACCTGGCCATGCTGGTTTACCTCGTCACACCGGTGGCCGTCTGGCTGGCCTGGAAGCAGCGCAGCGCGCTGGCCGCCACCGCGCGCCAGCAGCGGCTGCTGGCCTGCGTGGTGGTGGTGCCGCTGCTGTTTTTTGCCTTGCTGTCGCTCAAAAAAGTGGTCGGCCTGCACTGGGTGCTGTCGTTTTACCCGTTTGGTTTTGCGCTGCTGGCCTTTGCCCTGCCCAGGGAAAAGCTCAAAGCCTGCGCGCTGGGCATGGCGCTGTTTGCCGGCCTGCATGTGCTTGTTGTCGCCGGCCTGTATGCGAGCTCTCTGGACGACTGGAAAAGCAGCAAGCTCTACCCGCAAATCATCCGCAGTTACAAGACCGGCGAGATGCTGGCGCAGGTGGCGGCGCCCGGCGTGGTGCTGATGGCCGGCGCCTACACGCCGGCCTCGATTTTCGGCTACACACTGCGTCAGTACGTGCCGGTGTTCGGCCCGGGCAACTTCCATGCGCGGCAGGACGACATGCTGGTGGACTTTTCGCTGTACCAGGGAAAAACCGTGCGCATCGTGCGCATGGATGCGCCGCCTCTGCAAGACTACCGGCCCTATTTTGATTCGGTGCAGGTGCTCCGCTACGTCCAGGACGGCGTGCCGTTTTATGCGGTCGAGGGCCGGGGCTTCAACTACCCGGCCTACCGCGATGGCGTGCTGGCGACCATTTACCGGCGCTACTACAACATCCCGGTCTGGTTGCCCATGACCGGCTGCCCGTTTTGCGAGCGTCTGTGCGGGCAGGTGCGATGCCCGAAGTAGGCGCTGCGCCCGGCGGCAGGCCCGACCCGCTTGCCGCAGAAGTCGCCGCTTTCGATTTCGACGGCACGCTGACGCGGCGCGACACCTTGCTGCCTTATCTGTGGCGCGGGCTGGGCTGGCCGCGCTTTCTGCTGGCACTGGGGCAGAGCGGACCCTGGCTGGCCGCCTTTGCCTTGCGCCTCATGAGCAACCACCGGGCCAAGGCGCGCCTGTTGCAGGCCAGCCTGGGAGGCCGCACCGAAGCGGAAATCGCGCAATGGACCGCTGATTTCGCGGCCCGCTATCTGCCGGGGCGATGGCAGCCGGAGATGCTGGCGCGCTTGCGCCACCACCAGCAGCTCGGCCATTGCTGTGTGATTGTGAGTGCCTCGCCGGGTATTTATTTACACGATGCCGGCCGCGCCCTCGGCATGGACGCTGTGATTTGCACCGAGCTGGAGGCGCGGGACGGTGCGCTGACCGGCCGCATGGCCACCCCCAACTGCCATGGCGAAGAAAAAGTGCGGCGGCTGCAGGCCTGGCTGGCCGCGCGCGGGCAGTCGCGTGCGCACATCACACTGCATGCCTATGGCGATTCGAGCGGCGACGTACCCCTGCTAAATCTGGCAGACTATGCGCACTACCAAGGCCAACCCTGGGCCCGCAAACCGTCCCGAAAGTAAGGGATGCAGCGGGCCTGACCACCCAAAGGTTTTCATGAAAGTCATTGACTCCATCGTCACCCAGGCCGCAGGCATTGCCGCCGTGCGCCGCGACATCCACGCCCACCCTGAACTGTGCTTTAAAGAAGTACGCACCGCCGATGTGGTGGCGCAAAAGCTCACCGAGTGGGGCATCCCCATCCATCGCGGCATGGGCACCACCGGTGTCGTCGGCATCATCAAAAACGGCAGCTCGAAGCGCGCCATCGGCCTGCGCGCCGACATGGACGCCTTGCCCATGCAGGAGTTCAACACCTTTGAGCACGCCAGCAAAAACCAGGGCAAGATGCACGCCTGCGGCCACGACGGTCACACCGCCATGCTGCTGGCGGCCGGCCAGCACTTCGCCAAAAACCGCAATTTCGACGGCACGGTCTACCTGATTTTCCAGCCGGCCGAGGAGGGCGGCGGCGGCGCACGCGAGATGATCAAGGACGGCTTGTTCGACAAATTCCCGATGGACGCCGTGTTCGGCATGCACAACTGGCCGGGCATGCAGGTCGGCAAGTTTGCCGCCAGCGCGGGCCCGGTGATGGCCTCGACCAGCGACTTCAAGATCACCATTCGCGGCAAGGGCGGCCATGCCGCGCTGCCGCACAACGGCGTCGACCCGGTTCCGGTGGCCTGCCTGATGGTGCAGGCCTTCCAGACCATCATCAGCCGCAACAAGAAGCCGGTCGATGCCGGCGTGATCTCGGTCACCATGATCCATGCCGGTGAGGCCACCAATGTGATCCCCGACAGCTGCGAGCTGCAGGGCACGGTGCGCACCTTCACGCTGGAAGTTCTGGACCTGATCGAAAAACGCATGAAGCAGGTCGCTGAAAACATCTGCGCCGCGCACGAGGCCGACTGCGAGTTCGAGTTTGTGCGCAACTACCCGCCCACCATCAACCACGCGAAGGAAACCGGGTTTGCACGCAAGGTGATGGCCGAGATTGTCGGCGTCGACAACGTGATCGACCAGGAGCCGACCATGGGTGGGGAAGACTTCTCTTACATGTTGCAGGCCAAGCCGGGCTGTTACGTCTTTATTGCCAACGGCGACGGCGCGCATCGCGAGATCGGCCACGGCGGCGGGCCCTGCATGCTGCACAACCCAAGTTACGACTTCAACGACGACCTGATTCCGCTGGGAGCGACCTTCTGGGTGCGGCTGGCCGAGAGCTGGCTGACCAGGGAAGCCGCATGAACGGCGTGACAGAAGTCTTTTCCACCAATTACGCCGACGCCCGAGCCAAGTTTCTGGAGGCCGCCGCCGCCGCCGGGCTGACCGTGGACACCCACCTGCATCCCGAGGCCGGGCGCGACGGCGAAATGCTGGCCATGGACGTGGTGCTGGACGGGCCGGCCGATGCGCGGTCGGTGCTGATCGTCAGCAGCGCCTGCCATGGCGTCGAGGGTTACTGCGGCTCGGGCGTGCAGGTGCGTGCCCTGCGCGACGCCGAGTGGCGCGCCAAGGCCATGGCGCAGGGCGTGGCGGTGCTTTACATCCATGCGCTCAATCCTTACGGCTTTTCACACATCCGGCGCACCACGCATGAAAACGTGGACCTGAACCGCAACTTTCACGACTTCTCACAGCCGCTCCCGGTCAACGAAGCCTACCGCGAAATCCAGCCGCTGTTGCTGCCTGAAGAGTGGCCGCCGACGGAAGCTAACGCCGCCGCCACCGGCCACTACATTCAGGAGCGTGGCATGGACGCCTACCAGGCGGCCATCACGCGGGGCCAGCATGAGTTCGACAAGGGGCTGTTTTTTGGCGGCACCGCGCCGACCTGGAGCAACCAGACCCTGCGCCAGGTGTTGCAGACCCACGCCCAGTTTGCCCGGCGCGTGGCCTGGATCGACATCCATACCGGTCTTGGCCCCAGCGGTGTCGGCGAGCGCATCTGCGCCTGCCGTGACGACAAGGAAGCCCTGGCGCGCGCGCGCGCCTGGTGGGACAACGGCGGAAAAACGCCGGTCACCTCGATTTACGACGGCTCCTCAAGCTCAGCCTTTTTGACCGGCTTGATGTGGAATTCGATTTACGAAGAGTGCCCTGACGCCGAGTACACCGGCATCGCGATGGAATACGGCACCCTGCCGCCGTTCGAGATGATGCAGGCGCTGCGCGCCGAGCATTGGCTCAACGTCCATCCCGAGGCGCCCGCGGCGCTGGCCGCGCAGATCAAGCAGCAGATGATGGATGCTTTCTACGTCGATACCGACGACTGGAAGCAGCAGATCATCACGCAGGCCCGGCAATCGCTGTTCCAGGCAGTCGATGGCCTGGCCTCGTAGGTCGGGTTAGCCCCAGGGCGTAACCCGACAGCACCACCACGAACGAAGATGTCGGGTTACGCTGCGCTAACCCGACCTCCGTGCCGCACCGGCACCATCCGGTCGTAAAACCGTATCAGTCTTCCAGCTCGGCCTTGGCCATTTCGACATCCAGCCTTTCCATCGCATCCAGCGGTGTGCTGCTGGCAGCTTGCTCATACAGCTTTGTCGCTTCTTTCATTTTCTTGTCGCCTTCCAGCATGACCATGCCGTTGGCATATTCGATCATGGCAATGGCCGACGTCGGGTTGAGCTTGAGCGCGTCCCGAAACAGTGCCAGGCCCTGGTCCTTCTTGGCCCCATAGGTCATGCCGCCAATCAACGAGCCGACCTTGTCGATCACCTCCGCATGAAACGCCGCCAGCGCGATGTGCGCATCGGCATGTTTGGGCGAGAGCTTGATGGCGTGCTCCAGCGCGTTCTTGACTTTGCTGCCTAGCCCCTGTGCCAGGGCCTTGGCCACACTGATGCCCTGGCCGTAACGGCCCAGCGCGTAGGCTTGCCAGTAATACGCATTGGCATTTTTGGGTTCTGCCGCCTGCTGCGCTTCAGCCCGTTCGGCCACTTCCATGAACAGGTCCAGCTTGGCTTTTTCCTTGTTTTCGAGGGAGTTGGCGTAAATGCTGGTGGCCTTGTTGGCCACCGTGATGCCACCGCCGCCGGCTTTCAGGCCGGCTTCAGCCGCTTTCTGGAACTCCCCGTTGTGAAACAACACCCAGGCCAGTAGCACGGCGGCCTCCTTGGGAACGGCCTCGCAGTCCCCCTGGTGCAGGCGGGCCCAGTTCTTTTTAAGGCTGGCCGCATCAAAGGCGTAGTCGCCTGCGTGCGGGAAAGCGGTCCATTTGGCCATGTGTTGTCTCCTTGAATGTTGTCGCTTGTGGATGCTTGAGGGGTTGATCAGGCAGGGTTGGTGTAAGCGCCGACCAGGGCCTGCAGGTGCATGCGCTGGCCCTGCTCCAGGTAGGGAATCAGCAGATTGAGCACATGGTGGGCACCGCGCAGCAACGCGGACTGGGCGTTTTCTGGCTCCAGCGCGTTGCGCGGGTCGCGTACGTATTCAAAACTCAGCCAATAGGTCAGTACCACCACCATGCTGGTGGCGGTGGCCTCGACCTCGCGCGAATCGATGCTGACGGCATTGGCGCGGCTCATGCTGTCGAGCATGGCCTTGACGGAGCGGGCCTTGTTTTTCAGCACCCACTGGAAATGCGTCTCGAGCCGGCGGTTCTTGCTGAGCAGGTCGTTGAGGTCGCGGTACAGGAAGCGGTATTGCCAGATCAGCTCGAACAGCGAATGCATGAAAAACCAGGCGTCTTCGACATCCCGCACACTGTCGCTGGCGTTGAGGAGCTCGCTCAGCGCCCGCTCGTAGCGGTCGAACAGCGAGTTGATCAGCTCATCTTTGGCAGGGTAGTGGTAGTAAAGGTTGCCGGGGCTGATGCCCAGTTCGGCGGAAATCAGTGTGGTGGAGACATTGGGTTCGCCAAAACGGTTGAACAGATCAAGCGCCACCTCCAGGATGCGTTCAGCAGTTCGGCGCGGCGCTTTTTTCGCCATGGTGTCTACCTCGTATTTTTTTCTACTCTAACCCACTCATGCACGGGCCGGAAGTAGGGAAGTCGAGAGGGGGGTGTCGCCGGATGTCTCATGCCGGGTGGCTCGCCGACGGACCGATGGCGTGGCTCACATCTTCCATGAGTTCTTCCAGGGACCGGATGGCCCGGCCCAGCCGGGTCGGCGCGGGCATCTGGCTGACCAGGTGGCGCCGGGGGTCCTCCAGTACCGCCATGTTGAGGGACACCCCATGCCGAGCCAGTTTGGCGGACAGGCTGGTTTTTCGCGAACGCAACATGGCGCGTGTCTTCTGGTAGGCCTGTTCGGCCAGCTGGCGACGCTGGCCGTAGCTGAAAGTGTTGGCCAGGAACATGTCCGTGTCTCTGTGATCGGGCTCGATCAGCACGATGTCCGTGTCGGGGTAAACGTGTTCGTAGTGTTTCATGCCCAGCTCCAGGCGCGAGTGAATCATGGAGCGGAAGGTCTGGTTCAGCACGGCAGGCAGGCCACCGTCCACGATGCGCGGAATGGATTGCCTCTCTCTGGGCAGTCCGCGCTGCATGACGCGCTGCCCCATGGAAAACTCCGGCACCTGTGTCGCATCAAAAGGCACCAGCGGATTCAGGCAGAGCATGAGGTCGATGCCGCCGTCCATCGCCACCCCAGCATGCAGTGTTTTCTTGAGCGCGCCGTCAACGTAATAGTTGCCATCAATTTCCACCGGGGGAAACAGTCCCGGCAACGCCGAACTCGCCTGCACCGCTTTGGAGATGGGAACATGGTCCCAGCCGGGCTGGCCAAAAGGCGCCGCCTCGCCGCTGTCCAGGTTGGTGGCAACCAGCGTGAGTCGGGTGCCCAGTTGGCGAAAGTCATTGGTGCGGCCGTTTCTGGAGAACAGCCCGCTCAGGCGGTGGTCCACCTCCTCGTTGGAAAAAATTCCCGTCGGCAGGGCTTGGCCGAACGCCTCGAACGCATGGACCAGGGACTTTTTCCCGAAGGTGGCGCGCCACAGGGCCGAGACGGCCAGGCCCGGGAGCATGATGCCCCGGCGAAAAAATTCACCATAGGCAGGAACAAGCAGCCAGGCCGGGTCGAAGACTTCGGAGGCCTGGTGGTCGTTTTCAATAAACGCGGCGCACAACTCGCTCGGTGTCATTCGGTTGGCCAGCCCGGCCGCGATAAATCCGCCCGCCGAAACGCCGACGTAGTGGTGCAACTGGGTGAGGGACAAACCCTGCAGCGATTCGTCGAGCGCGCACAGGGCGCCGATTTCGTAGATGGCGCCCAACGGCCCGCCGCCCGCCAGGGCCAAAGCGATACGCGGCCCCGATTTCCCGGAAGTTGTCTTTTGCGCCTTCGGCCGACTGGTTTTTCCTGGATGCTGCTTTGAAGTCATGAAGGGAAAGTGTAGACGCCAGCTATGGGTGGATTTGCTGCTTTGCAGCAACGCGCCGATCAGCAAGCAGGCGTAAAAAAAGGACGTCCATCGTCTTTTTTATGGTGAGGGCAGGTCTCAGGCGGATTTTCGTGCCGGCGCGCGCTTTTTGGCGGCCGGCTTGCTTGCAGCTGGCTTGGCTGCGGCGCGAGGTGCTGCCTTTGCAGCGGGTTTGCTGGCCATCTTCTGCACGTTCTTGTTGAGTTCATCGATGCGCGCGATCAGTGCATCCACGTCTTTGGCCGAAGGCACGCCCAGTTTGTTCAGGGCCTTGGCCACGCGCTCTTCAAAAATGCTTTCCAGTTTGTCCCACTGGTGGCCGGCCTTCGAGCTGATGTCGGTGGCCATGGTGGCCATCTTGTTGGTAGCGGTGGATATTTTTTCCTCGGCGACAGCCTGGGTCTTGCGCTGGATGGACAAGCCTTCCTTGACCAGGGTTTCAAAGACTTTGCCGCCTTCTTCCTGGGCTTTCGAAAACGCACCCAGCCCGGCCAGCCAGATCTGCTGGGCAGATTCCTTGACGGCGCCGGACAGTTGCGGGGCGGATTTTTTGTCAGCGCTCATTTTTTGCAGTTTCTTGACCATGGTGGACTCCTGGCGATGGGGGTGTTGATTGACGCCGCATGGTTGTGCAGCACATCGCCAAAATATAAGCCCAGCGGGCGCTCAGGTTTAGGTGCTCGCTTCTAGAACGCCAGGCACGCCTACCCATGGAAAAACAGGGCAGGCGCGGGTTTCTGCTGACCAGGAGCCAACGGTGTTTCGGCAAGAATCAACGTTGGTCCTACAGTTGTCTAGCGGAGAACACAATGCAGTATTTCGTCACGGGAGCCACGGGCTTCATCGGCAAGCGCCTGGTCAAGAAGCTCCTGGCGCGCAAAGGTACCACCGTGCACTTCCTGATCCGCAAGGAAAGTGCAGGCAAGGTGGAGGCCCTGCGCGAGTACTGGGGTGTGAGCGCTGCAAGGGTTGTCCCCGTCCACGGCGACCTGACGTCCAAAAAACTGGGCGTCTCGGCCGACGATGTCAAAAAGCTCAAAGGCCAGATCGATCATTTTTATCACCTCGCGGCTGTCTACGACCTCAGCGCCGACGAGGAAAGCCAGATCGCTGTCAATGTCGATGGCACGCGCCACACCGTTGAGTTCGCCAAGGCCATCGACGCCGGACATTTTCACCACGTGAGCTCCATCGCCGCCGCCGGTTTGTACGAGGGCGTGTTCCGCGAAGACATGTTCGAGGAAGCCGAAAACTACGAACACCCGTATTTCATGACCAAACATGAAAGCGAAAAAATCGTTCGCAAGGAGTGCAAGGTGCCCTGGACGGTGTTCCGCCCCGCCATGGTGGTCGGCGACAGCACGACGGGCGAGATGGACAAGATCGACGGGCCCTACTATTTCTTCAAGCTGATCCAGCGCATGCGCCAGCTGCTGCCGCCGTGGATGCCTGCAGTCGGCCTGGAGGGTGGCCGCATCAACATCGTGCCGGTCGACTTTGTGGTCGATGCACTGGATGTCATCAGCCACAAGACCAGCATTGCCAAAAAATGCTTCCACCTGGTCGATCCGGTGGGTTACCGCGTGGGTGACGTGCTCGATATTTTCAGCCGGGCCGCCCATGCGCCCAAGATGAACCTGTTCATCAATGCGGCCCTGCTGGGCTTCATTCCGCGCAGCGTCAAGAAAAGCCTGATGGCGCTGGCCCCCGTGCGCCGTGTGCGCAATGCCATCATGGCCGACCTGGGCCTGCCCGAGGACATGCTGACCTTTGTCAACTATCCGACGCGTTTTGATTGCCGCGAAACCCTGGCTGCGCTCAAAGGCTCAGGGGTCGAATGCCCCAACCTCAAGGACTACGCGTGGCGCGTGTGGGACTACTGGGAGCGTCACCTTGATCCCGATCTGCATATTGACCGCTCACTCAGGGGCACGGTCAACGGCAAGGTGGTGCTGATCACCGGGGGATCGTCGGGCATCGGGCTGGCTGCTGCGCACAAGTTTGCCGAGGCCGGCGCCATCACCATCATTTGCGGCCGTGACCAGGACAAGCTGGACGAGGCCTGCAAGGAAGCCAAGGCCAAGGGTTACCACTTCGTGGCCTACCCGGCCGACATTGCCGACATGGCTGACTGCGACCGATTTGTGCAAACGCTGATCGAGAACCACGGAGGGGTCGACTTTCTCATCAACAACGCGGGCCGCTCGATCCGCCGCGCCATTGAAGCCAGCTACGACCGCTTTCACGACTTCGAGCGCACCATGCAGCTCAATTACTTTGGCTGCCTGCGCGTCACCATGGGCTTTTTGCCCGGCATGGTGGCCAAACACAAGGGCCATGTGGTCAACATCAGCTCCATTGGTGTGTTGACCAATGCGCCGCGTTTTTCGGCCTACGTGGCCTCCAAATCAGCACTCGACGCCTGGACGCGCTGCGCGTCCAGCGAGTTTGCCGACCAGGGCATCACCTTCACCACCATCAACATGCCGCTGGTGCGCACACCGATGATTGCGCCCACCGGGCTGTACAACAACGTGCCGACCCTGAGCCCCGAGGAAGCCGCCGATCTGGTCGCCCAGGCCTGCATCTTCAAGTCAGTGCGCATTGCCACCCGCCTGGGCATCGCCGGCCAGGTGCTGCATGCGCTGCTGCCACGCGTGGCCCAGATCGCCATGAACACCAGTTTCCGCATGTTCCCGGATTCGTCGGCAGCCAAAGGCGCGAAGCCGGGCGACAAGCCCGTCAAGCAGACCCTGTCGCCGGAAGCTGTGGCGATGCAGCAGATGATGCGGGGGATTCATTTCTGAAAAAGAAATGCGTTTTGGTTGCAAGCCTGTGCAGCCTGTTTCACATCAGCATCAAACCGGGGCCCATAACTCGATGGGTAAATCATCGAGCGGGCCTTTGGCGCGTCCGCACAGTTTGAAGCCTCGCGGAAACGAAGCCAGTTGTGGTGGCGATTCCGGGCGGACCTGATTCGCGTCCAATTTCACTGCGATCACAGCTCGCTGCAATGTTGCAACGTCTGCCCGTCGCAGAGCGACGGCCGCGTAGTCTCGATCAAGAAGCCAGGGCGTGTCGACCGGGACGGCCCCAAGAATCAGTGCCACACCCGGCAGGTTGTAAAAGTCTAGAAATGGCGCCCCCGGCGCAATGCCGCATTGCCGTGCGGCAACCTGGATGTCCTTAACAAGACGCGCTGTTTTCGCGTCTACTTTCACGGTGCCGAGCGCATCAATGGACACGGGATGAGTCTGCTCCCCTATCGGGTGCATACGGTAAGGTTGGTCGCCGCTGCCAATCACTTGAAACAGTACGATGGTGCCAAACAGAACGCTTGCCCAAGCTGCCCGGTTATCCGCCTGCTGGCTCGAGAACCCCAGTAGCCCCACGATAGCGCCCCATGGCGCCAAAGCCGTCATGATTTGTATTTGCAGCGGGTTCCAGGTGCCGAGGGCGACGGCAAATGGCAGAGCAAGGAGTATCCCGCAGAGCAGTACGGACCGGTCGTTGTTTAGCCATTGTCCGGTGCTTGCGAGCAAGGCAAGGGCCAAGCACCCGACCAATGGTAAAGCTTGTGTCGTGTACCGACTCATTCCCCCGGTCAAATGATCATTCGTCACCAGCAGAACCGCAAACCACGCAAGTCCGATAGAGCCGAGTAGTTTTGGTTTCCATTTCAAACCCAGCACGAAGCAAGCCAGCGGTCCCCAGAACGCCAGAATGGCATTTGCCAACATGCTCGCCACGTCCGTTGCGCTTCGGATCACTCTTCCCACCGTGGTTTTATCGCCTTGAGCAAACCAGACGATTTCGATACCAGCGCGAAATTGCCGAATCGCTTCTTCAAAGCCTGTCTTCAAATACACCGTTAGCGCTACCGTGGCGATGACGCTTGCCAGCAGCAGCAACAGCTCAAACTGCCTGGCCCGCTGCCTCCGTGCCAAGGCTGCCTGCGCGCCAAGCAACAAGCCCGCGACGCCCAGCCCTGCGGAAAATTTGCAGAGTATCGTGATTCCCAACGCGGCGCCCGCCAGCACGGCGAGCGCTTGGGCCCGTCCGCCGCTGTATGTCATTGACAGCAGCCCCAAGCCCATGGCGAAACAGGCGCCACTGGCGCTCAGAAGGTTATACGATGGCGTGAAGCTCAACAATGAGCCATACAGCAGGGCACCGCTCGCCGCGGAGGACAAAGTAGCCCATCGTGCCGCGCGCCCAACTGGAGCGTTCATGCCAGCCAGTGGCGCAGCTCGTAACATGCCCCAAGCCAGCAGCACCGCGGATGCTGTCACGAGTCCCAAACCCACCGCGCGGAAAGCGACGATGCTGCCACTGACCTGCCACAAGGCGTTGCCGATCCAGTGCCACGGCGTGAAAAAAAGCCGAATGTTATCGGCGTGTATTGAGCTGAGCAGATAGAAGGACTCGTCCGTCAGCTCCAATCCATGCCCCAGCCCATGGAGGTGCCAGAAAAAAGTGGCTGCGGCCAGAGCCATGGCGAGCCAGGGCGGTGCCAGGACCATAAGGGCCTGCGCTGATCGTAGGAGGGGTGGGCGGGTTGCCTCAGGCATGGGTGGCAAACACCAGCCGCGCCATCATGAAGTAGGACAACAAGGCTAGCGGAACCAGCAGCAGAGCCTGGATGAGCAGCGTGTTGCTGATCCAGGCCGACAACCATTCGATCAGCGCCAGGTTGACACCATACAACAGCAAATAACAGGCTAGAAAACGCGGGTACAGTTTTGGAGATAACTGGCGGAACGCATAGCCACCGGTAGTGAAAAAGTTGAAAACGCTGCCCGTCACCATTCCGCCAAGCAAGGCAAGCCATATGGGCGCTCCAGCCAGGATCCCAACGGCGTAAACAACGTAACCGAACAGCGTGTTGATTCCCCCGGAAAGCAAAAACCGCAAAAATTGGCTGTCTCGCAAGAGTGCCGCGCTCCGGCTGGTATTCCAGGCCGAAACGCAGCGTTGCCAACGGTCAGTCATGCTTGAACCCTGCAACAAACATATTGCCGACGTTCACACTGACGCGGGAACGCTCAAGACCTGTCGCCCCGAGCAAGCGCGACATCATTGACTTCACGGCCGCAGGCAACGGGGCCAGACGCAACCAGTAGCCCAGCCGGTAGCGATTGGCAAAGGCCTGTACCGTCACCCCCCGGTATCCCGCGTCCTCCAACAGGCGCCGCACGCTGGGTTGGGAAAACAGTTGCATGTGTTCAACATCGATAATCGGAGAGCGCTTGCCCAGAAGGCGGTTTACCGGGCTTCGGTAGTCGTGCGTGACGGCAATGAAGGCCCCTCCCGGTCGCAGCAGACGCAACGCTGCTTCGACAATGACGCGTGGGTCACGCACATGCTCAAGCGTCATAAAGCAGCACACCAGGTCGAAAGAAGCCGGCCTGAAGTCCACCTCCTGGAAAACGCCTTCACGTATCCACGCGCGGCGATGCGCCGGTGCGGCCCGGATGGCTGCGGTGGACGGCTCAACGCCCACCAGTTCGGAGAAGCCCGCTTGTCTCAGGCAGTCCAGAAAAATCCCGGTACCCGTACCAATTTCCAGGGCGCTACCGGACTTTTCAAGTTTCGCCAAGACGGCCTGAGCAGCGCGCAGGTAGGCAACGGCTGCATCGTTGGCCTCCTCGGCGCTGTCGTAGTCGGCCTGATGGTAAGCGCGGGCCAATTCGTCGGCCGCAGGTGGCTGGTCGACATAAACCACGTCGCAGACGGTGCATTGCAGCAAGCGGTGGCACATGTATTCAGGCGCCTTGCGCGACGAAAAGCTGAAACTCGACAGCTTGGCCGGATCAATGTTCTTTTCCAGAAACAGTCGGCCCCGGTCAGCGCTTGCATGGCAAACCGGGCAGGGTCTGGACAGGGTGTTCATGGGTGGTTGTTCTTCAGAAAATCCGGCGCGTTAAGGCGCTGGTGCAGTGTAAAGAATGGCAAGATAACCTTCCAGCTCGAACGCCTGCTCCCGGGTGTACACACTGTCGAAATCTTCAATGAGACCGGCGGCCAGTGGCTGACTGATCTGGACGACGAGCCAGCCACTGCGGCGGAGCGATCCGGCAGTCTGGCGCAGAAACTCCCTGCGTATGGCTGGCGCAAACATATACACGTTCGCAGGGCCGTGAATAGCGCTCCAAACCGCGTCGGCCGAGGTGGAAGAGGGGTTGACTGTGGGCCCCATCACCGTGACGGGCCTGGCCGCCAGCCGTTGTGTGCGCGCTATGACCTTCTGTGCACTGTCCGGGAAAAGGTCGGAACCTGGCCCAGGACCGGGAAGCGCTGCGCGTATCCAATGGGGATCGAACCACGGTTGGGCAACTGCCTGAGCGCCTGCACGCCAGGGCTCCCAACCGAACACGCTGAACCAGCCTAGCAGGCACGCAAGCAGGGCGGCTGAAAGCCCCCGGCCGAAACCGTTTGTCCGGGCCCAGGCATGAAGCAGCACCAGCAGCAGGAAGGGCAGCAGGTTCAGCACGTTGTTGTCGTGGCTGCGGCCGATGAAATACGAGAAAGTGGCATACGCCAACAGCGACAGCGCCATGCCGTGGCGCAGAGCTGCGGTGTTGCCATGGTGCCTGAAATTCGCCAGGTTGACCCACGTCCCCAAGGCCATCACAGCGACAAAAAACCAGAGGGTTCCACGGACGTTCACCGGCAAGGCGCCGGGCGGGTCAACGATGTAGGCGAACAGGCCCATTGCGGTGGGAAAGGTTCGGTACACCAGCCAATAACCGAGCAAGAAACCGGCGACCCCGACCAGCAACACGCCAGTGAGATGTCCAGCGCTGCGCAACAAAGTGGACGCTGGAGAGCCCCCTGAAGCGGCTTGCCGCAGCAACAGATAGTAAGGCCACCAAACGCAGGTCGCATAGAAGGCGGACTCGACCGACCAAAGTGATGTCAGGCCCCACGCCAGATGACCGATCCAGTAAGGAAATTCGCGACCCTGACGATCAGCCCGAAGCAGCAGCGCCACCATCGCCAGAACCGGGAGAAAGCGCATGCCGTTGACAGAGGGCGTGGCCGTTGGCGAGCCCAGCATCGGTGCGTAGGCGGTCCAGAAAAAGCAGCAGGCAAGGACGAGCAGCAGCACCAGCGCACGTTGCGCCAGCCCTACCGGCCCGGTCACGCGCAATGCCAACATGGCCGTGACTGCCGCAAACAAAAACGTCAGCAGTCCCACGAGGTAGTACATGCCAGCCCAGCATGTGTCGGTGCATGCCAGCGCGATTAACGCAGTGGGTCCGAGCCCGTATTGCGGCGGGAAATCCCTGAAAATTCGCGCGCCTGCCAGCAGCAACTCGCTCGGGCCGATGTAAGCTCCCCAGTGGTGCCAGGCCGTGTTCAGGACCTCGCGATGGTGATAGGTGAGGGTACAAAAACTCAAGACCAGGGCAGCCAGCACAAAAAGGGCTGTCTGCGCGCGCCTGCCTGCGGGTAGAGCGACTGTGACGGGCCGCAAAAAAAACCAGACAAAAACTGCCACGACAGCTGCCAGCAGTGCCAGTTCACCCATGGATACGCTCAACGTCCATCCCGCACGCCGCCACCAAGGCAGGACCGTGCCAACCAGCAACCCCGCAACCAGGCCAAACAGGGTCAGGGGTACCCGGTGGCGCGTAAGGGTGGAGAGCAGCGGTTTGATCTCGCCCGCCTCTCGGACCGGCCGCAGAAAAAGCGGCCAAAGCGCTAACAGCAGTCCCACTGCGGCATACAAGGCAAGCAGGGGCAGCTTGTCAGCCACGCTTGCGGTCGTTAGATTTCACAGTGCCTTGCCATCGGGGAGCAAGCCGGTAGACTTGCCGTGGCGGATCAGCGCGGAGCGGATCAGACGCGGGCGCCCTTTGACCTCGACCATGATTTTTGCAACGTATTCTCCGACCAGACCGATTGCAAAAAGGTTCAGCGATCCGAACATCAGGACGACAATCAAGAGAGTGGTCGCTCCTCGCGGCGCGATTTCCGGAAAAAGAAGGCGTAGCAATCCAACAATGATCGCAGCGAAGGTCGACAGGGCCAGCAACACCACACCTGCAGTCGTCAGCATGGTTAAAGGCGTGTTGCTGAAGGAGAAAATGCCCCGTTTGGCCCAATCAACGTTTTTGAGCAAACTATTGGTTGAGCGTCCAAACATCCTTTCGGGACGCACATAGTCGACGCCGGTTTGCTTGAAACCGACATAGGCTCGCAGGCCGCGCACAAACAGGTCGCGCTCGGGGCACTTGAGCAGCCAGCCGACCACGCGCCGGTCCATCAGCGAAAAATCGCCCGCGTCCAAAGGAATGTCGACGTAACTAAATGCCGCGAAGACCCGGTAAAACGCCTTGTACATGAGCCCCCAGTGCCAAGCCATCTCCCGCCGCACTCGCCGACCATAGACCACGTTATAGCCGGCTTTCCATTGAGCGTACATCTGCTCAATGAGTTCTGGCGGATCCTGCAGATCACCGTCGAGCAGCACCACCGCGTCTTTGGTAGAAAGCTCCATCCCGCTACGAAAAGCCATTTGCGAGCCGAAATTGCGCGAGTGCGAAATTCCCATCACATGCGGATCTGTCGCACTGATCTCACAAATCACCTGCTCGCAGCCGTCCGGGCTGCCGTCATTGACAAAGATGATCTCGTAATCAATCCCCAATTTTCTGAATGTGTCCGTCAAGCGCCGGTACATGATGGGAATTGCCTCGGCATCCTTGTAACAGGCCACAATGGCCGAGATGCTTCGTTGACGCTGGGCGCTTTCTTTTTTGCTGCTGGATGTGAAGTCAGCTTCGTTGAGCTGGGAGACCCAGTCCGCAGACATCCGCAGGCCCTCTTCCAGTTCAATCGTGGCCTTCCAGCCCAAGGCTTGCTCAGCCTTGCGCGGGTTGGCGTACCAGCCTGGCAAATCCCAGTCACGGCCTTCCATGCTGCCGAAACGAGGCTCCTCGTTGACTGAGAATACCCGCCGGGTCAGCGCCGCGAGTTCGGCGATGGTGGTCTGGGCTCCGCTGCCGATATTGAAGCTTTCTCCGTAGAGCTGCGGATGCAGTTTGACCGCAGCCATGACAAAGGCTGCACAAACATCATCAACATGGACAAAATCGCGTGACGTGCGCGGGTCCACGAACGGCGGAAGTCTGCCCTTCAGCGCCTGATGCAGCAGATTGGGGATAAGTCGCGATGTGTCCTCCATCGCCCCGTACACCGCATACAGGCGAAGGTTGACGCAGGGAAAACCATGCTCTTTTCCCATATAGCGCAGGTAATTGGCCCCCGCCAGCTTCGACACTGCATAGTGACTGTTGGGTTCGCAGGCGGCATCTTCTTCCGGGGCCGTGCAGTTTTTGCCGTACTCCGAAGAACTGCCGGCATGGATAAACGCCGAAAACGGGCGTTTGACCAATTGGCTGACCAAGGTGACAAGTGACTGGTAATTGGTCTGGTGGATCAGGCCAGGATCTTCCTCAAACGAATAGGCGCCATAGGCGACACAGTCAAAAACGGTTTGCGGCGTGATGCTATCCACCAGATTTTTCGTCGCCGCCGCGTCATTGAGGTCCACGGCAACTATCAGCTCGTCCTTGACGTCCGCCAGGCGCCAGTTTTTCTCCCGCATCACAACGGCATAGACATCATTACGCACGCTGGCAATGAGCTTGAAGAGGTTGGCGCCGATAAAGCCGGAAGCGCCTGTGACAAGAATGGGACCCTTCAGCGCCCGGATACTGACCTGAATATCCTGCATGGATCAGTCGCTCTCCAGCGCCGTCAGGACGCTCACGGGGTCCAACGCGCTGGCTTGTCGCAAAAACCGCTGCGAGCCATACCGTTCGAAGTGATGGGCGCGGGCATAGTGATGGACGAATCGTTTGAGGTGCAATCCGTGGTCCAGAAAATGCAAAGCCAGCTCCGAACCGAAGCTGCCACGACGAACGTGTTCTTCTGCCACATGCAAAACTCCTGATGATGCGATCTGCGCCAGCAGACCATCAGGCAGGGGGTTGTGCTCCAGCGGCAGTTCCGCCACAGCCCAAAGCTTGGGCCGGACCGCTTGCGGCATTTGTTGAAAGGGGGCAATGTAGGTGCCGGCCAACGGCCCGACTGCAATCACCACCGGCCCGTTTCCTTCGGTGAGCTGCCTCCAGGGCGCATAGGCGGCCACCTCGTAGCCTATCGGGGGTTCTCCCTTTCCCATACGCAGATAGGCAGGGTGCTGGACCTCACCGGCCCTGGCGATAACCGCCGCCATATCCTCATCGAACACCGGGACGTAGACGCGAAAATTCGGCAAGGTGAGCAAAACCCCGTAGTCTTCAATGGCGTGATGCGTGGGCCCCATGACGCCATAACCGTATCCGCCACCATTGCCGATCAGTTTGACCGGCAAGTCATGAAAGGCGACATCATTGCGGATTTGCTCGAAGGGGCGCGCATAACAAAAGGGGGCAATGCTGTAGACCCAAACGTCAAGGCGCTGCTGCGACATTCCAGCGGCGACTGAAATCATATTCTGTTCAGCCACACCGGCATTGATAAAACGCGGCCCCAAAGCAGTTTGCAGCGCTTCCAGTGCCATGAAGCCCAGGTCACCTGTCAGGAAAACAAAGTCAGGTTTGGAGGCACGCGCCACGAGCGCGTCACAAAGTTGCTTTCTCACGGCACGTCAATTTCGTGGATGGCCTGCTCGAATTGAGACGCGGCCAGCGGCAAGTAGTGCCATTCCATGCGGTTTTCCATGAATTCAACGCCATGCCCCTTGATGGTTTTGAGAACGATGATGTTCAGGCGCGGTTCGCCGGCGGCCAGCGCCGCGCGCAGGGCATCGGGGTCATGGCCGTCAATGACCTGTACATGTGCATCGAAGCCCTGCAGGCGTTCCCACAACGGCGACATCGATGCCACAGCGGCTGTCGAGCCGAATCCCTGCAAATTGTTGTGGTCGACCAGCACAAAGAGATTGTCCAGCCGGTGGTGACAGGCAAAGATCAGCGCCTCCCAGGTAGAACCCTCCTGCCATTCACCATCAGACGTCAGGCAAAAAACCCTGGCCGTCTCGTCCTTCAGCTTGAAAGCCAGAGCCGTCCCTGCGGCCAGAGACAGGCCATGACCCAGACTGCCGGTCGCGAAGGGAATCCCGGCAATGCCCTGGGCCGGAGGGTGACCAGCCAGCAGGGTGTCGTCACGGTGAAAGGTCGTCAGGTCCGCATCGCTCAAGCGTCCGGTGCTCCACAGCGCGGTGTACAGAGCGCCTGCGGAATGTCCTTTGGACAAAATGAATTGGTCATTGCCCTTCAGGAACTCGTGGAAGACGACGAGCATGGCATCCAGCGCCGATAAATTGCCGCCTATGTGACCCACGCCGCTGTCGAAGTGCATCTGCAGCAGTCGCTTGCGTGCGCGGGAAAAGTCTTGAGGTGCCAGCATCAGCGCATTCTACCTATGCCAACCTTTCGCGAGGCTCCCTCAAGCCGAGCATTTCCCAGCCATTGAGGGACCTGTTTCAAGGCTTCAGCCAGCCGTTGACCTGATCGATCACTTCTGTTTTTGGCCCGCCCGCCAGCGCTTGCAGCCGCACGCGTGAAATCAGGTAAACGAAACGCGCCTGCGCCAGATCGCGCTGGGCCGAGACCTTTTGCTGCTCGGCGTTGAGCGTATCCACCAAGGTGCGGCTACCCGCTTCGAACGAGCGGCGGTTGGACAGAACGACCTGCTCCGTTGAGCGCACGGCCTGTTCGAGTGCCCGAACCTTCAGCACACCTTCTGTAACGCCGCGAAATTCGCGGTGCAGTCGCACGCCCAGGTCGCGGCGCAAGGCCTCCAGCGCCTGCCCGACGCGCTCCTGCTCAGCCAGCGCCTGTCGCACCTGGGAATTCACATAACCGCCCGCAAAGATCGGGACATTGAGTTGCAGTCCGATCGACTTGTTGGTGTAGCGGTTGTTGACGCTGGTGACGGTATCACTGTCATTGCGAGACCATTGCGCGACGACGTCCAGTGTCGGGAAGTGGCCCGCTTGTGCTTTTTCCACTTCATACCGCGCTGCCTCAAGTTGGGCTTTCAGTGACTGGATTTCCGGGCTGGTGGCCTCGGCACGCTCTATCCAGTCCTCCACGCGGTTTGGAGTCGGCGCAACCAATTGCATCTTCTGCGCATCCAGCACGGCCAGGTGATCGATCGGGCGATTGATCAGGGTCTGGAGTTGCCGGCGTGTGAAGTCCACGTTCTGGCGGGCCTCGAGTTCCTGTGCCACGTTGAGATCCAGGGCTGCCCGCGCCTCGTCAATATCGGTTCGGGTCCCGGCGCCGGCCGCCAGACGTTTGCGTGCCGCATCGAGCTGGGTGGTGTAGGCGGTTTTTTGCGCCTGAACCAGCGCCAGCTGTTCTGCAGTCAGCAAGGCCTCAAAGTAGGCACCGCTGACACGCACTGCAACGTTTTGCAGCTCGCGCTCCAGAATGGCGTTGGCATCGTCGACCTGCGCTTGCGCCTGACGGTAGTCCGCCACCTGGACCATGCGAAAGATCGGTTGGCGCAGGGTCAGCGCGTCGCTGCCGCTGCCGTAACGGATGTTGGTGGTAACCGGGTTGCCCTGAAAGTTGGGCGTGGTGCTTTCGAGGTTGTTGCGGTTGCGCGAAACGCTGGCTGACAGATTCGGCAGAAGTTGCGCGCGCGCCTGGGGCACACGCTCGCGGCGCGCGTCGGTTGCCGCCCGCGTCGCGCGTATGGATGCGTCCTCGGCCAGGGCCGCCTCGTAGGCCTGCTGCAGGTCAAGCGACCAGGCCGGCATGCAAGCGGCGCTAAAGGACAGTGCAGCGACAAGCGCCAGGAGCCGGCGGGCCGGGCGTCGACGCGATGCGGGACGGGACAGGGTATTCAACAGACTACTCCTCATTCATGGACGCGGCAATGCGCTTGGTCAGCGGATGCAGCAGATAAGTCAGCATCGAGCGCTCGCCGGTTCTTAGAACCACCTCAACCGGCATGCCAGGCTGCATCTGACGCTTGCCCAGCTTCTTCAGCCCCTCTGGCGTCACGGTTACCCGCGCCAGATAATAGGCCATGCCGTTTTGCGGGTCGGTCAGCAGATCGGCTGACACCGAAACCAGCTTGCCCTGCACCACCAATTGCGGAGAATGCGCAAAAGATGAAAAGCGCACATCCACCGGCATGCCGGCATGCACGCTGTCAATCAGGTGCGGCAGCACCCGCGTTTCCAGCAGCAGCGATTCATTGGCAGGTACCACATCCAGCAATTTCTGACCCGGGGCAATCACGCCGCCAACGGTCTGCGTGGCCAGTGCAACCACCTGGCCCGCCGCCGGCGAGCGGATCTCGGTGCGTGCCAGTTCATCCTGCAGCGCGATGAACTTCCCTGAATCGCTGAGCACCTCCCGCGTTACTTCGGCCAGTTGCGACTCCACTTCCTTGCGGTATTCCTGCTGCCGGGAAATGGAGCGCTGGCGCAGTTCAGCCATGGCGCGTTTGGCCCGTATCGTATTTCCCTGGAGTTCAGCAATCGCAGTGCTCGATTCAGAAACCTGCCGCTCCAGTTCCAGCTGGCGATTACGCGGCACGTAACCTTCCTTGACCAGGCCGCGCGTGTTGGTGAGCTCTTCGTTCAGCAATGCGAGCTGGTTGCGCCGGTTGCCCATCATGCCCTCATAAGCCTGCGAGAGTCCCTGTTGGCCCTGGACGCTTTCCTCGATGCCCTGCAGGTCTGCACGCAAAGCGGCTTTGCGCGACTGAAACAACTGCTCCTGGTTCATCATTTGCTGGCGGATCAGCGGATCTCCTGCGGCAGCCTGCAAGTCCGGGTGAAAGGTGATGGTGTTTTGGCCGCCCTGTTCGGCCAGCAGGCGCGCCTGGGTGGCACGCAGTCCCAGGTAGCGCTGCCGAACGGACCCGAAGTTTGCCTGGGCGGTCGCATCATCAAGTCGGATCAACAACTGCCCTTCCTTGACCTGATCCCCTTCGCCGACCAGCACTTCCTTGATGATGCCGCCGCTCAAATGCTGGACCGTCTTGCGTTTGGTATCTATCGCGACGTGCCCCTGACTGGGAATGCCTTCATCCAGCGGGGCCAAGGCCGCCCACAGCAGAAAGCCGCCAAAGCCGATGCCCAGCGCCCACAGGCCGATGCGCCCGCCCCGGCCCAGGTCGGATTGGGGGGCATCGCCCCAGATCGGCTCTCCCACGGTGGGCGCGTCAGCGGGGCGGGTCAGGCGTTTCAAGAAATCTGGTTTGGCCATGGCGGACTCTGGTGAAAAGTAATGAAAAAGGGGCGCTGTAGCCGACTCATTCCATTTTCAGATCGATAGGAGATTAGGCGCGAAGCCGCAGACAGTGCTGTAGCACGGCAAGGCGAAGCAACAACATATCGTATTGATCTGGACATGGAATCAGGCGAGCTGGGGTGACATCGGCGGCACCGGTGGTGCGGAAGAGGGCGCGGCAGCGGGGGAGCGCAAGGCGGCCAGCACGGCCTCCTTCGGCCCATCGGCAAAAATCTCGCCATCCCGAAGAACCATGAGTCGGTCCGCCACGGCAATGGCGCCGGGTCGATGCGTGATCAGAAAGACAGTTTTTCCTTTGGCTTTCAGCTCGCGCACCGTGCGCAGCAAGGCGGCTTCGCCGGCGTCGTCCAGATTCGCATTCGGCTCGTCCAGCACGATCAGGGACGGCTCACCGTAGATCGCGCGCGCCAGGCCAATGCGTTGCCGTTGTCCGCCAGACAGCAGGTTACCGGCCTCGCCGATAGACGTGTCGTAACCTTTGGGAAAGCGCAGGATCATCTCGTGCATTCCGGCGCAGCGCGCCGCCGCGATCACCTTGTCGGAATCGACCTCACCAAGGCGCGCAATATTCTCCGCAATCGAGCCCTCGAACAGCTCCACATCCTGCGGCAGATAGCCCAGATGGGGCCCGAGTTCGATGCGATTCCAGGCCTGGATCGGCAAACCGTCGAGCAGCGTTTCTCCGATCACGTCCGGCCAGATTCCGACCATGACCCTGGCCAGCGTGGACTTGCCCGACCCGGACGGCCCCAGCACGGCCACCACGGTCCCCGCTGGAACCGCGAACGACACATTTTTCAAAATCGGTGTCGTGCGTCCTGCGGCACTGGCAAACACCTGGTGCAGCGTGATCTCGCCCGTGGGCCCGACCCGCGTCAGCGCCGGGTCGCGTTCCGGGTAGTCCGCCAGCAGCTTTTCGAGCCGGGCAAAGGCGTTTTTACTCGACACAAAACCGCGCCAGGTGCTCACCAACTGGTCAATCGGCGCGAGCGCGCGCGCCATCAGCACGTTCGCTGCAATCATGGCGCCAGGCGATATTTGCCCGTCAATCACCAGCAAGGCGCCGGCCCCCAGCGACAGCGACTGCTGGCTGTACCGAATGAACTTGCTCCAGGCGGTCACGCGATGGGTCAGGCCTTGCGCGGAGGCGCTTTTGTCCATCCAGACCGCATATTTGTCATTCCAGCGCCTTTGCAGATTGCCGATCATGCCCATGGACTCCAGCACTTCCGCGTTTCTTAATTTACTTTGCAGGTAGCTGTTGGTTTCACTGCTGACTTTGGCCGCTTCTTCGGAAGGGGCGACGGTGTGCCGGTGTCCAAACCAGGCCAGCGCAGCCTGGATCACGGCGAACAGCAGCGATAAAATGCCCAGCCAGGGATGCAGAAAAAAGGTGACCGCAATATAGATGGGCGCCCACGGCGCATCAAACAGCGCGAAGATGCCGCTGCCCGTCATGAACTGGCGAATCTGGATCAGGTCGCCGAAAGCCCGCGACGGACTCTTCGATGACTGGCTCAGGTAGTCCTCGAAACTGGCATTGAAAACCCGGGTGCTGAGCTGCTCGTCAAAGCGCATGCCAGCCCGGACCAGCACCCGCGAGCGCAGCCACTCTGAACACGCCATCACGCCGAACAGGAACAACGTAATGACCGAAACCGCAAGCAGTGTGAGTTCGCTTTGACTGGTCAGGACGCGGTCAAATATCTGCAGCATGTAGAGGGTCGGCGCCAGCATCAGCAGATTTGTCAAAAAGCTCAGTAGCCCGACGAGCAGGAATTCCTCGCGGAAAGCCCACAGCGTGGCAGTTAATTCACTGCGATTGAAGAATTCGGGTGTTTTCATGAGTAGGTTCTGTTTTCGCATCCGTGCGTCAGGCCATGCTGGCGAGGGCACCGCCGCTGCCCGGGCGGGACTGCGCCGCAGCCTGTTCATTGGCCTGTTTCAAGGCGGCCAACACTTCATCCCGGGGGCCGAAGGCCTGCATGATGCCGTCGCGCAAGACCAGCATTTTGTCCGCTACCGCCAACACACTGGTGCGGTGCGTCATGACGACAAAGGTCGTGCCCCGCGCCTTGAGTTCCAGGATCGCAGAGGCAAGGGCCGCGTCGCCAGCCTCGTCCAGGCTGGAATTGGGCTCATCCAGGATCACCAGCACCGGGTCACCATAAATGGCACGCGCCAGAGCCACCCGCTGGCGTTGACCGCCAGACAACATGGCGCCCTCCCGGCCGACCGGACTGTCGTAACCCTCTGGCAGGCTCATGATGAAATCGTGCAGGCCGACGGCACGGGCGGCGGCCTTGATCTTGGCGTTCTCGATGTCGCCGAAGCGGGCGATATTTTCTGCCAGGGTGCCTTCGAGAAGCTCCACCCCTTGCGGCAGATAGCCGATGTGCGGACCCAGCTCGCTTTTGTCCCAGGTAAAGATATCTGCGCCGTCAAGCCGTACCTTGCCGCCCGCTGCCGGCCAAAGACCCACCAGCAGCCGCGCCAGGGTGGTCTTGCCCGACGCGGAGGGACCGACCACTGCCAGGACTTCACCCGGGGACAGACTGAAGGCCACATTCTTGATGATGGCCGGTCCGCCACTGGGCGCACCCGCCATCAGGCTTTCCACTTGCAGCAGGCCGTGCGGGGCTGGCAGTGTCATCGCGACCGGCCGGCGCGGGACGGTCGCCAGCAGACCCTCCAGACGTTGCCAGGCATCACGGACGTTGACCACCGTGCGCCACTGGGTCACGATCTGGACCAATGGTGCCAGCACCCGGCCGCCCAGGATCGAACCGACGATCATCATGCCGGCGCCGCCGTTGAGCTGGTTGTGCAGCAGCAGCCAGGCGCCCAGCCCCAGCAACAGCGAGCCCATGGTGACTTGCAGGAACTTGGTGGCCGCCTGGTAACCTCCCGCCCGGTCTGAGGCGATCGCCTGCAAGCCCAGAAACTCCCGCTGCTTGCCCATCCAGCGGCGGTGAATATCGCGCAGCATGCCCATGGACTCGATCACTTGCGCATTGCGCAGCGAACTGTCGGCATATTGCTGCGCTGCAATCGCGCTGCGATTGGCGGCCACCAAAGGCGGCTGCGTGTTCTTTTCATTCAGCCAGCCCACAAAAACCTGTACCAGCGAGCCCACCACCGCCGACCAGCCCAGCACCGGACTGATGGCAAACATCAAACCCAAAAAGACCAGTGACACGGGGGCTTCCATCAGCGCCAGCAGCGGGGGCGAATACAGGAATTCCCGGACCACTCGAAAGTCGTTGATCGGTTGCACACTGCCGCCGGGCATGCGTTTGAGATTGGCCTCGAAGATCGCGTCAAAAACCCGATTGCGCATCTTGTGGTCCAGCTGCACGCTCCCCTCGTACAAAATCTCGGCGCGTGCCCATTCCAGAATTTCCATCAGCACGTACGCCCCCAGCACCAGCACGGTCAGCATCGCCAGTGTCATGTGGCTGCGGCTGTTGATGACCCGGTCATAAACCTCCAGCATGTAGCCGCTGGGGGCGAGGATCAGCAGGGAGGCGCACAGGCTGAACCAGGTGGCCCGGACAAAGTAAGGCCGAAGCGTCGTCATGGCGCGGCGCAATTCAGAAGGTGTTTTTTGAGAGATCATGTGGCCTCCTCAACCATCACGTATTCAGGGATTTCGCCCAGGTCTTGCTCCGCAGCAAGGGGAACTTCTTCGCCTTCGCCGGGCATTAAAAACAGGAAAGACAGCTCAAAGCCGTCGGCAGCCGTACGGGACAACACGATCTCCCGCAACTTTTTTTCATGAAAGCTCGCCTCGTCGCCCGGCTGCAGCGCCAGATGAAACCGGATACGCCCATCCAGGGTATACATGGACAGCTGCCCCGCCTTGACACTGAGCGTGTGGCGGTCGAAGTAAACCGGGCAGGTATCGGTAAAGCGCAGCAGCGGCAGCGGCTTGTCACCCAGCCGGGTCAGGTTGAACGGGCTGGCGGGGTGCTGGTAGACAAGGCGGCTGGTCCGCGAAACCGAGTAAATCGCGTTACACACCATTTGGGATCCCATGGCCGGAAACTTTTCTCGCAGTAATTTGTAGGCCAGGTGATGAAGCGTCACGCGGTTCCAGCAGCGCGACTCCTGCACCAAGGGCGCCAATGCGTTGCACACCTGCGCAAACGCTTGCTGCAGTGCGCGCAGGCTGGTCAGCTGCTCTGACGAACCATTCAGGGGAATGCGCAACATAAAATTCATATAGGAAGCGGATTGTACGGCTTCCTATATGAATTTTTAAGGCCACTTCGCCAAGTTGTGATCCGGATCACAAAGAAAACTCACACGACGCAGGTCGGGTTAGCGCAGCGTAACCCGACATCCTCTGCTGCCTGCCGGTCTGCGCCACGAACCTCCCCGAATCCTGTAGGTCGGGTTAGCGCAGCGTAACCCGACATCCTCCGCCACGGACGCCGACCAAGCCAAGAACGTCGATGTCGGGTTACGCCTTCGGCTAACCCGACCTACAAGACTGCTTGCCGGCCTGCGCCACGAAGCTCCCCGAATCCTGTAGGTCGGGTTAGCGCAGCGTAACCCGACATGTTCCGCCACGGACGCCGACAGACATCCTTCGCCACGGACGCCGACAGCGCCAAGAACGCCGATGTCGGGTTACGCCTTCGGCTAACCCGACCTACAAGACTGCTTGCCGGCCTGCGCCACGAAGCTCCCCGAATCCTGTAGGTCGGGTTAGCG
>NZ_JBDNGU010000089.1:0-85568 GCF_041689105.1 Polaromonas sp.
GGAAAATTCGGCCCCCACGCTCGTCGCTTCGCGTACTTCGCTGCCCCCCGAGGGGGCTGATTTTCCTTGGGGCGGCCCAGCGGAAAATTCGGCCCCCACGCTCGTCGCTTCGCGTACTTCGCTGCCCCCCGAGGGGGCTGACATTGCTCGGGGCGGCCCTTCGCTGCGTTCGGTGGCGCTCCCACCTGCCGATCTGGCCACCGAACACGCCGCCCTTTTGCACGCCATCGCGGAGCGCTGCGAGCAGCTGTGCATGGGTATGGACTTCAGCGGCCTGTACAACGCCAAGCGCCACCTCTTTCACATCGGCCTGCGCGTGCACGAGCAGGCGCTTGATGCCAGCTATTACGACCTGATGGCTTCCGAGTCCCGGCTCACAAGCTTTCTGGCGATTGCCAAGGGCGACGTGCCGCGGCGCCACTGGCAGGCGTTGGGCCGCAGCTTCCTGACGGTGGGCATCACACCCGGCCTGAAGTCCTGGTCGGGTTCCATGTTCGAGTACCTGATGCCCTCGCTGGTCATGGGCGAGCCCGAGCAGGGCCTGCTGCATATTTCCGGGCTGGCGGCGGTGATGGAACAGCAGGCTTTCGGCCACGCCCAGCATCTGCCGTGGGGCGTTTCCGAGTCCGCGTATTTTGGGCAGGACCACACGCTGGCCTACCAATACGCGCCGTTTGGCGTGCCGCGGCTGGCACTGCGCCGCACTCCGCCGGGGGACCGCGTGGTGGCGCCCTATGCCAGCGTGCTGGCCTGCATGTTCAGACCGACCGATGCTGTGAAGAACCTGCGCCAGCTCGAGATGGCCGGCGCCCGCGGCATCTATGGTTTTGTCGATGCGATTGACTTCACCATCGCCAGGCAACCCGGCGCGCAGGCCTTCAGCGTGGTCAACACCTTCATGGCGCACCACCAGGGCATGTCGCTGGTAGCGCTGTGCAATGTGCTGTGCCGCGAAGCGCCGCGCCGCTGGTTCTGCTCGGCGCCGCTGATTCAGGCCCACACAACGCTGCTGCACGAAAAAACGCCGCGCCAGATCATTGAAAGCGTCGACCCGCGCACCCTGCCCGAGCCGGAGGCGCCCAGCGCGGAATCGCTCTACCATTCTCGCGAGCTGGACCCGGCGGCCTCCGGCTGGCAGCCCACGCAGCTGCTGTCCAACGGTCAGTACAGCGTGACGCTGCGTGCCAACGGTGCCGGTGCCAGCCGGTGGCGCGGCAAGAACATCACGCGCTGGCGCGACGACCTGCTGCGCGACGCCTACGGTACTTTTTTCTATGTGCGCACGGCCGACCAGCCACAGGGGGCGTCGCTGACCTTCCATCCGGCGCCCCACCCCGACTGGGTGTACAAGGCCACCTTCCTGGCCGACCGCGTCGAGTTTGAGGCCAAGTCTCAGGAGCTGGAGGCCACGGTCACCGTGCTGGTCAGCCCGGAAGACGACACCGAAATCCGTACCGTCACCCTGCTCAACCTCTCCGCGCAGGAACTCACGCTGGATCTTGTATCTTGTTTCGAAGCGGTACTGGCCGACCCGCGTGCGGACGAAGCTCATCCGGCTTTTTCCAACCTGTTTGTGGAAACCCGCTGGCATGCGCCCTGGCACGCCCTGCTGCTCACGCGCAAGGCCCGGCTGCAAGGTGACCCGGCCATGGCGGTGGCGCATTTCCTGGCGGCGGCAGACGCTAATGTGCTGTCCGTTGATTCCATTGCTGACCGGCGCTCTTTTCTGGGGCGCAACCGCCTGCCCGCACAGCCCGCGCTGCTGACTGGGGGGACGTGGCACGACACCACCCTTGACACCGCCCCTGATGTGGCGCAGGACAACGGGCTGGACCCGGTGGCCGGCCTTCGCATCAGGGTGCGCATTGCCTCAGGCGGCATGGCACGCCTGAGCTTTGCGACCGCAGCGGGGGAAAACAGCACGGATCTCTTCGCCCGCATCGACAAATACATGCAACCCATGCACGTCGAACGCGCCACCCGCATGGCCTCAACGCTGGCCCGGGTGCGACTGCGCGACCTGAGCGTTGCGCCGGAGCGCAATGCCGCCTTGCAGGACCTGACCACTGCGCTGCTGTACACCGCCACGCGGCCGCTGACCGACCGGGGCCTGCTGGACCAGCGTCTGCTCTGGCGCTTCGGCCTGTCCGGCGACAAACCCATCGTGCTGGTGCGCATTCACTCCAACACCGGGCTGGCGCTGGTGCATGCACTGCTGCGCGCACAGCCGCTGTGGAGTTTTGGCGGGATCGTGGTCGACGTGGTGATCCTCAACAGCGAAGTCAACTCCTACCTGATGCCGCTGCAGCAAGGCATTCTGGCGATGCACGATCACACGCGCCAACAAGTGGAAAACAGCTTCCCGGTCAATGACGCTGGCGGCTTTTTCCTGCTGCGCGAGTATGAAATCTCGCCGGCTGAAAAAGCCGCGCTGACCGGCCTGGCGCGTTTTATCTTCACCGCTGACGGCCGTCCGCTGGAGCAGCAACTGGCAGCGCTGCAGGGCGCCACCGGCCTGCGCCGCCGTGCTGTACCCGCCACGGCACCCGTGCCCACGGCCGCGCTGGCTGACCCGGCAGCGGTCCCACCAGCCGCCGGGGCGCACCCGGTGGGCCGGTTCGATGCAGCCAGCGGCGAGTTCCAGTTCGAGGTAGACAGCCGCCACCGGCCGCCGCGTCCCTGGGTCAATGTGATCGCCAACGCCTCCTTCGGCTGCCAGGTGTCCGAGGCCGGCGCCGGCTACACCTGGGCCACCAACAGCCGCCTGCACCAGCTCACCCCCTGGTCCAACGACCCGCTGCAGGACCCGGCTGGCGAGCACTACCTGCTGCAGGACCTGGACACGCAGAAAATGCTGGCGCTGAGCCCGTCCACCGAAAGCGGTTCGCAATTGCCTTACCGCGTGCGCCATGGTCAGGGTTACACAGTGTTTGAATGCCGGCACGGCACGCTGGCCGCTCAGACCACGTTCTTTGTGGACCGTAAGGAGGCGATCAAGGTGGTGCACCTGACGCTGCACAACCAGGGCAACGAGCCGCGCAGGCTGCGTGCGCTGGCGATGCTGGAGTGGCAAATGGGAGGCTCGCGCCATGACCGCCGCACCGTGCACGGCTGGAAGATGCCCAACCAGCCGGCCGTGCTCGCGCAACAGCGCGAAAGCCGCGCCGGCTTCGGCGGGAGTACCGCCTTTTTGTCGCTGGTCGGCGTGGCCGACCCGCTGCAGTGGACCTGCGACCGCAGTGAATTTTTTGACGTGGCCGGCCGTCTGGTCCTGCCCGAGGTACTGAGCCAGCAGGCCGGCACGGCGGCCGATCCCTGCGCCGCGCTGTCAGGCACGTTCACGCTGGAGGCCGGGCAGTCCACGACGCTGGCCTTCCTGCTCGGCCATGCGCCCGATGCGGAGCAGGCCGAGCAGCTTGCGCGCGACTGGCAGGGACGGGATATGGGTGAGGCGCTGCAGGATGTCAAACAGTACTGGACCGGCCTGCTCGGCAAGGTCGAGGTCCTCACCCCCGATCCGCTGTTTGATGCGCTGGTCAACCGCTGGCTGCTGTACCAGACGCTGAGCTCGCGCTTGTGGTCCAAGGCCGGTTTTTACCAGGCCGGTGGCGCCTTTGGTTTTCGCGACCAGTTGCAGGATGCGATGGCTTTTGCCATGGTCGAGCCACGCCGCCTGCGCGACCAGATTGTGCTCAACGCCTCGCGCCAGTTCCCCGAGGGCGACGTGCAGCACTGGTGGCATGCGCCTGGCGGCGAAGGGGTTCGCACACATTTTTCAGACGACCTGCTGTGGTTGCCTTTTGCCAGCGCGCGCTACGTGGCCGTCACCGGCGACGCCGGCTTGCTGGATGAAGAGGTGGCTTTCATCGAGGGCCCGGCGATTCCCGAAGGCGCGGAAGACGCCTATTACACGCCGCAGGTCAGCGACCAGACTGCCTCGGTGTTCGAGCATGGTGCGCGCGCCATCGACCGCAGTCTGCCCACTGGCGCGCATGGCCTGCCATTGATGGGCACCGGCGACTGGAACGACGGCATGAACCGCGTCGGCCACGAGGGCAAAGGCGAGTCGGTCTGGCTGGCGTGGTTTCTGTGCGCCGTGGTGCAGGACTTCGCACCGCTGGCCCAGGCCCGCGGCGAGACCGCCCGCGCGCAGAAGTGGCTGGACGCACGCGCGGGCTGGATAGCTGCGCTGCACCGCGATGGCTGGGACGGTGCCTGGTTCCGACGCGCCTTTTTTGACAACGGCGCGCCGCTGGGTTCCTCGCAAAATGACGAGTGCCGCATCGACCTGATTGCCCAGGCCTGGTCGGTGCTTTCCGGCGCATCGTCCGACGCGTTCACGGTGCCCGCCATGCGGGCCATGAACGACCAACTCGTGGACCGTGAAGACGGCCTGCTGCGCCTGCTCACGCCGCCGCTGCAGAACTCCGCCAACAACCCGGGCTACATCCAGGCCTACCCGCCCGGCGTGCGCGAAAACGGCGGCCAGTACGCCCATGCCGGCGTATGGGCCATGATGGCGCAGGCCCAAAGCGGCGACACCGAAGCCGCTTGGGAAAGCTTCAAGGCGCTGAGCCCTGCGCATCGCAGCGAACACCCCACGCGCGGTCCGGTGTACGAGCTGGAGCCCTATGTGATGGCCGGCGACGTTTACGGCTCGCCACCCTATGTAGGCCGGGGCGGCTGGAGCTGGTACACCGGGTCAGCCGCCTGGCTGCACCGGGCGGCGATCGAGACCCTGCTGGGTCTGTCGGTACGCCAGGGCGTGTTGTCGCTTTCGCCGCGTTTGCCCGCGCACTGGCCTTCGTTCGAGCTCACGCTGCGGCTGCCTGAAGGGCGTGAGGTGAGGCTGCGCTGGCAGCGCGCCGGCATGGCCGGTGACTACGGTTTCACGCCCGACCACGTGGTGGCCGAAGGCGAGGCTGTCGTGCTGGCCGAGTTGAAGGCGCAGGTGCGCCTTCTGGTGCAAGCCACGAACTGATGTCCGCGCTGGTTTGCTATTGATTCAGTAGCTGTCTGCGTACAGGGATTGGGGCCAGAGACGGTTTTTTACACAAAGTCCCCAGCCGCGCCGGATCGCGTGCGAAGCCCATCTGGCGCTGCGGGTTGGCGGAAACCGGCAATCTCATGGAAAATCACGCGATATTCAATCAATAAAAAAGACCCGTGACTGACACCCCCCTCCATCCTGCCCTGCCCGACCCCCTGTGCGCAGACCCACGCAGACCACATCACATCGCTGCCGTGTTTGACCACGACATCGGCATTCGCGTCAACGGCACGGAGTGCCACGATGTGGGGGAAAACTGCATCGGCGAACGCTGGGCCAAGGTGCCCGCAGGCAAGACGCTGGACCGCAAGGGACAGCCGCTGCTGATCAAGCTCACGGGCAAGGTCGAAGCGTTTTATCGATGAACGCTGGCAGCCAGACCGTGCCGGTGCTACAGGCGGAACGCCTGTGTTTTGCGTACCCGAATCACACGCTGTTTACCGACTGGTCGGCGGCCATGCACCCCGGCGTCACGCTGGTGCGCGGCGGCGACGGGCGCGGCAAGACCACGCTGATGCGCCTGCTCGCGGGCGAGTTGCCGCTGGACGGCGGCCACTTGCAGATCAGGGGCATCTCGCTGCATGAGCAGCGCGATGCCTATTGCGGGCAGCTGTTCTGGACCGACCCGCGCACCGATGCTTTTGACTCCCTGACGCCGCTGGCCTGGCTGCAGGCGCAACGCCGCCGCTGCCCGAAGTTTGACGAAAAGCTGCTGGGCGAGGTACTGGACGGACTTGCGCTGGAGACGCAGATGCTCAAGCAGTTTTTCATGCTGTCCACCGGTTCCAAACGCAAGGTCTTTCTGGCGGCGGCTTTTGCCTCGGGCGCAGCCGTGACCTTGCTGGACATGCCGTTTGCCGCGCTCGACAAGGCATCCATCGGCTTTGTGATGGATCTGCTGGAAGACGCCTCCAGCCAGCCCGAGCGCGCCTGGGTGGTGGCCGACCACGTGGCGCCCAGCGGAGTGCGCCTGGCGGGACTGATCGATCTGGGCGATTGAAGATCACCTGCGATGTGGTTTTAGCGCGCCATCACTTGCTATTAAATAGATAGCTTTTGACGCCCGTCACACAAGGGCTACAGGTAATTTTTGTTAACGAACCCCGGTTGCAACCGTGTCTGCCAGCCCGACGACGGCTGCAGGCGGCCGTTTGCCAGCCACCTCATCGGTGAGCGCCACGGCGCAGGGGGCATAGACATCCAGCGCGCGCTGGTAAACGCTGGCCTGCACGCCCAGCAAGCCGAGCACCGAGTGAAAGTAGTTGTCGTGGGAGACAGGCCGGTCAGCCTGCTGGCGCAGGCAGGCGCTGCTCAGGGCGCTGCGCTGGGCAAAGCCGCTGGAGGTCCAGGTGATCCAGGGCACATGTTTCTGCACGGCTGGCGCGATCAGGTAAGGCATGCCATGCAGGTAAAGGTTGTTCTCGCCGAGCGACTCGCCGTGGTCGGCCACGTAAACCATAGCGGCCTCGTAGGTCGCCTGCTGCTGCTTGAGCCAGATGATGGTGGACGACAGGAAGTGGTCGGTGTAGGCGATCGAGTTGTCGTAGGCATTGACCAGCGCAGCGCTGCTGCAGCCCTGCAGGTCGTTGTCAGTGCACTCGGGGGCAAAACGCTTGAAGGCCGGCGGCGAGCGCAGGTGATAGGCCGGGCCGTGACTGCCCATCTGGTGCAGCACCACCACCACGCCGCGTGCGCGGCGCTCTGCCGGCAGGGCCGCAATGCGCGCGTCCAGGCCTTCGAGCATGATGCCGTCGTAACACTCGCCTCCGGGGCACAGCTGCGGGTGCGTCAGGTTGGCGGTGTTGACACTGGGCACGCGGTCGCAGGCGCCCTTGCAGCCGGACTGGTTGTCTAACCACAACACCGCCATGCCAGCACGCTGAATCACGTCGAGCAGGCCCTCGCTGCGCTGCCTGCGTGCTTCAAACCCCTCGCGGCCCAAGCCGGAAAACATGCAGGGCACCGACGCCGCCGTGCTGGTTCCGCAGGACCAGGCGTTGCGAAAACTGGTCACGTCCTGGCGTGTCAGCCCGGGCGTGGTGTCGCGGCCGTAGCCGTTGATACCGAAGTTGCCGCTGCGCGCGGTTTCTCCGAGCACCAGCACCAGCAGCGGCGGGCGCGCGCCGGCTGGCGGCAAGGCGGCATGGGCATCCAGCCCCAGCGGCAGCAGAACGGTGTCATCGCGCCGCAACGGTGCGACGCCGAGGTTGCCCAGCGCGTAGAGGGTGTTGAGCGGGTTGAGCATGTAGCGCAACTCCTTGTGGTTGCGCATGGTGGATGCCAGCGGGCTGAAGCTGGCCAGCGTGAGCGCCGCCACCGTCACCAGCGCCAGCGCCGCCTGCAGCAGGTTGTGCGCGGCGCGGCGCGGCCAGCCGCCGTAGTCCACCCGCCAGCGCCACAATGCCAGGCAGGGCAACACCCCCAGCACAAGCAGCGAGGCGGCCAGCTTGACACCCAGCAGGTCGCGCACCTCATGCGCATCGGTCTGCAGCGCGTTGGCGAGCATGGTGGTGTCGATCACCACGTGGTAGGCCAGCATGAAGTGCGCGCCGGCCGCCGCCGCCAGCAGCAGCATAGCCAGCACCGGCTTGAGCGTCCAACGCCAGGCCAGCAGGCTCAGCAAGGCAGCCAGCGTGGCACTGATGATCAGCGACAGCGCCGCCGCAAACAGCCAGCCGCCGGCACGGTCAAACACCGACAGGCGCTCCAGCGCCAGCCACAGCGGCAGGTTGGCTGCGCTGCCCATCCACAGGCTGGCCACGAGAATCAGCCACAGCGGGTGCGTGAAGGCGCGCGCCGGATGCGCGCGAGCAATGGCCGCTGGGGCCGCTGGGGCCGTTGTGGCCGAAACAGGTTGCGGGGCAGCGTAGGTCATCAGGCTCTCTTCATGCCCGCGTCCAGCGGCTTGCAATTCAAATGGGTGCACACAGCGTCCATGGCCCAGGCCACGCACCAGCAAATCCAGGCGGTCCACAAGGTGTGGCTGCTGAAGTGCGCGCCGCGCATCTGCTGCGCCAGCCCCAGCACCAGGCCGGCCGTCATCGAAGCGCCCAGCCAGTAACGTGCCACTCTAGGCGCGGTGTGGCGAAAAGCAAAGTAGCCGCCCAGAAAAGCAAAGCCGGACGACGCGTGACCGGCCGGAAAACAGCCGCCGCTTCCGCCGTCCGATGTCAACAGGTGCAACCAGTGGGGGATGTAACGCCCTACGCCGCCGAAGTCTGACAGGCTCCACGGGCAACTGGCGGTGCTGAGTGTCTTGAGCGAGCTGATCACCAGCGCGGCCACCAGGGTCGTGCTCGCCAGCTGCAAGCGGCGTTTGAAGGGCAGGCGGGCCAACACGCCTATCGGCCACCAGACCCCCAGGCACAATCCCAGCGCCAGCGCCCAGGCCAGCCATTTCACGCCGTCGTGTAGCACGCTGGTCAGCACCCAGTGCTCGCGCAGCGGAAACCCCCCGGGTCCACCGAACCAGTGCGCCATGACGAGATCGAGGCCGGATACGTCCCAGGCCAGCAGCCCCAGCGCCGCTGCAGCCGTGAATGCGGTCAGTTGCCGGTTTGAAAAACTTTGCATGGGCCGCAGCTTCGGCGTCCTGTCTTAAGTCTTCCTTAAGAGCCGCTTAAGAACTCCTCAAGCACAATGCAGGCATGCGTGTACTGGTTGTGGAGGATGACGAGGGTATTGCCACCGGGCTGGAGGCCCACCTGCGTCAGCTCGGCTGGGCCGTGGACATCACGGACAGCGTGGATACAGCGTGGACGGCGCTGCGTGTGGAGCCGTTTGACCTGGTACTGCTGGACCTGGGTCTGCGCGGCGGTGACGGCGCCGAGGTGTTGCGGCGCCTGCGCCAGGTGCCGCCCGCGCGGCTGCCTGACGCCGCCACGCCCGTCCTCGTAATGACAGCGCGCGACCAGGTCGCCGCGCGCATCGAATGCCTGGACATGGGCGCCGACGACTATGTGACCAAACCGTTTGATCCCGACGAACTCTCCGCACGC
This sequence comes from Polaromonas sp., assembly GCF_041689105.1. GTDB lineage: Bacteria > Pseudomonadota > Gammaproteobacteria > Burkholderiales > Burkholderiaceae_C > Polaromonas. The sequence goes on from NZ_JBDNGU010000089.1 coordinate 9,049, forward strand.
ATGCGCGCGCTGCGCCGCCGCTCCCTGGGGCGGGCGCAGCCGCTGATCACGGCCGGCGCGCTGGAAGTGGACCCAGCCAACCGCACGGTCCTGCAGGACGGCCAACCAGTGGAGCTGTCGGCACGCGAGTTTGGCGTGCTGCTGGCGCTGATCGAGGTGCGGCCCCGCGTCTTGTCGCGCCCGCAGATCGAGGCGCAGCTGTACAGCTGGGACAACGCGCTGGACAGTAACGCGGTGGAGGTACACGTGCACCATCTGCGCAAAAAACTCGGTGAAGCTGTCATTCGCACGCTGCGCGGCGTGGGTTATTTTGTTCCGGAGGACAAGCCATGAAGCTGCAACGATCCGTCACGCTGAGCCTGATGGCGTGGGCATTTGGCGCGCTGCTGAGCGTCTGGGGCGGCTTCTTGGTGCTGGGCTACCAGACTGGGGTTCACGAAGCCGACGAGCTGACCGACGGCCACCTGGCCAGCGTGGCGCTGCTGCAGCTGGCGCAGAACCCCAGCCCCTCAGCTGTGCGCGGCGGCGTGGCCAGCCTGCCCGGCCTGTCCAGCCTGGAAAGCCACGACTACCGGCAGTCCATGAGCGTGGTGGTCTGGAATGCCGCTGGCGCTGAGTTGTTGCGCACCGGCGAAGCGCCGGCCGTGCCCTTCAGCCAGGGGGAAGGCTTTGAAACCTTGCTGCTGGGCGCGCCGCCGGTGGCCTGGCGCGCGTTTTCCCAGTGGGATGGACCGGCGCGCGAAAAAAAGGTGACGGTGCTGCTGGGCATCAGCGAACGCGATGACCTGGCCCGCGACATTGCCGAGCAGTTGGCCGAGCCCGGCTTCTGGCTGCTGCCGGCTGCGGTCCTGGCCCTGGGCCTGGCGATACACCGCGGGCTGCGTCCGCTGTACGCGCTGGCGCGCGACGTGGACGCGCTGGACATCCACCAGCCCTCGCCGCTGCACGCCCCATACCCGCAGCAGGAGTTTCGTGCGGTGGTGAACTCCATCAACACGCTGGCAGCACGTTACCAGGCCGCAGTGTCGCGCGAGCGCGAGCTGGCCAGCGAACTGGCGCATGAGCTGCGCACGCCGCTGGCCTCGCTGACCCTGCAGGCACACGCGCTGCGCCAGGCCGCACCAGGTGAGGCGCACGAGCAACTGCTGGTGCAACTGGAGCGCGACGCGCTACGGGCGGGCGAGGTGTTGTCCAACCTTCTCGCGCTGGCGCGTGCCAGCCGCACGGAGCTGGCTGAAGCCATGCAGCAACTGGACCTCGATGCCATCGCGCGTGCCGAAGTCGCGGAGTTCGGCCAGGCCGCGCTCGACAGCGGGCACGAGCTGGGGCTGCTCAGCCCCGGGCCTTTTTTGATGCAGGGCCACCCGGTGCTGCTGGGCCTGGTGCTGCGCAACCTGATTGAAAACGCCTTGAGCCACACGCCGGCCGGCACCAGCGTAGAAGTGCAGCTGGACCCGCAGGCACGCTGGCTGCAGGTCAGCGACACAGCCGCCCGAAGCACCGCGCCGCCAGACCCCGCACCCTCTGGCGTCCAGCGCCACCATTCGCTAGGCCTGGGCGCTGGTCACCGCGTGGTGGAGAAAATTGCCGCCATTCACGGCGCAAGGTTTGAGCAGGCGGCTGCGCCTGCGGGCTTCACCCAGTGCTACCGCGTGGTGTTTGCCGACGCGCGAGCCGTTTGACACGGTGATACGGCTTTGCGGTCACACACGCAGCGCTGTTCGCAGCGGGTCAGCCTGTCCTGAGCCTGTCGAAGAGTCGATGCGTCGATGCGTCGGCGCAGCGCAGGCAGAGCCTGAACGGGTCTTGAGGATTGAACACCACCAGCATGCGTCACTATCAAATAGATAGCTGCTTGCGCCCGCGGGACAAGGGCCTGCAGGCTTTTTTCTTGGGAATTTCTGCTGCAGCCCGACCCGGGTGTTTGCCCTTCAGGACCCCAAAAACTCGCCCACCGGTTTGAGGTCATCGACCCGGTCGCAGACGGACTTCACCATCATCATGATGGGGATGCCCAGCAGCAAGCCCCAGACACCCCAGAGCCAACCCCAGGCCAACAGCCCGACAAACACCGCCACCGGGCTCAGGCGGCTGGCACGGCTGGTCAGCCACGGCGTGATCAGGTTGCCCACCAGGGTATGGATTAGCAGCGACGCGCCGCCAACCAGCATGGCCATGTTGAGCGAGCCAAACTGCAGAAAGCCGACCAGCGCCGTGGCCGCCGCTGTGATCAGCGAGCCGACATAAGGCACGAGGTTGAGCCCCGCAGCGGCAATGCCCCAGACCGCAGAATTCTCCAGTCCGATGGCCAGCAATGCCAGCCAGGTCATCACGCCCACCAGCGCGCTGGTCAGCAACTGCACCTGCAGGTAGCGCTGGATCTGCCCGGTGATTTCATGCAGAGCCTGCAGCGTTACTTTTTTGCTGCTCAGGTTGGGCCCGGCCAGCTTGAGCATCTTGCGGCGAAAGGTATCGCCAGAGAGCATGAGAAAGTAGGTCAGAAAAATCACCACGATGGTCTGGCCAATCAACGCGATCAAGCCGACGGTGCCGGGCCACAGGTAGTCCTTGACGTTGAAACTGGACTTCTCGACCACCACGCGCATCACGCCGCGGTTGCCACCGGGCGCCCCGCTCTCCTCGGCCGCCCTCTCGATCTGTGTCGCCGCCTTTTGCACCGTGTCCAGGGCGCTGGCGGACTTTCCGCTGCTCTTTTTGAGGGCATTGCGGAATTTCTGCGCCGCCACGGGCAAGGAGTCCACCATGGCGACTGCCTCGTCCCGCAGGGAATAGGCCGTGCCCCCGATAGCGCCCAGAATCGCGAACAACAACAACGCTGAACCCAACCAGCGCGGGATGCGCTTGAGCTCCATCCAGTTGACCACCGGAGAAAACGCATAGCTGAAAAGAACGCTGAGCATCACCGGAATGAGCACGGCCTTGGCCCAGCTCAGCACAAAGAGGCTCGCCAGGCCGGCCAGTACCATGAGCGACATGTTGCGAATGTCCACCGGCATCTGCAGCAGCAGGCGCGGGGGTTCCGGAAAGGTCGTCACCTCGGCCGCGGCGGGCGTCGCGTCAGGCGAATGGTCGTCGTTCAATGTGTTCTCCTCTTGGGTCGCCGCAAAAACAGCCGCAGTCACCAGGCGTCCATCGTTGTATACCTATTTCATCAGAGGTCGAGCGGCGCCGGTGTAGGACGCCTGCGCGGCAGGCTACCGGCTGCCGGCCCGACTGCGCGGGCCGCGCCTTAACCGGCGATGGCCTCACGCACCGCACTGAGCTGGCGCCGGGACACCGCGAGCAGTTCGTCGATGCCGTTGAGCCGGACCGCCCAGCCTTCCCCCTCTTCCGGATCAAAGTGTTTTTCAAGCGCACGCACGGCACGCCGCGCCACCAGCGCGTTGCGATGGATGCGCATGAAGCGGGGATAGCGGTCTTCCAGCTCGTTCAGGCTGCCGTCGAGAATGTAGCTCTTGCCGGCAGTCCGCACAGTGATGTACTTGAGTTCGGCCTTCAAATACAGCACCTCTGCCAGAGGCACACGTTCGGTCCGGCCACGGTCCTGGATGATCAGGCATCCTTCATCAAAATCAGGCTGTGGCCCTTTACCCGCCTGCATAAGACGCTCTACTTTTTGTAGCGCCTGCTGGAGGCGTTCGAGCCGCACCGGCTTGGTCAGGTAGTCCACGGCTTCGAGCTCAAAGGCCTGCACCGCATGCTCCGAGTGAGCCGTCACAAACACCACTGCGGGCGGCTGGGGCAGCTGCGCGATGGTTTGGGCCAGCGTGATGCCGTCGGCGCCGGGCATATGAACGTCCAGCAGCACCACGTCAAACATTTCGCGGCGCAGCGCCTCCATGGCCTGCACCGCGTGGGCAGCCTCGGCCGCCACGCAGGCGGCAGGCGCCGTGCAATCGCCCAGCAAGGTGCGCAGGCGCGCGCGCGCCAGTGCTTCGTCGTCCACGATCAGTGCCCTGAGCGTTGCCGTCATAAAGGTATCTCCAGTCTCACCTGAAACATGCCGTCCCGGAACACCGTCTTGAACTGCGCCTGCACATCGTGCAGCAGCGCCAGACGTTCGCGCACGTTGGCCAGCGCCAGCCCGTGGCCGCGTTCGCCCACGCCCGCCGGCGTCGAATTGGTCACCTTGAGCACCACCATGCTGCCGCGGCGCACTGTCGATATTTTGACCTGCGCGCCCACTGCGCTGGGCTCCACGCCGTGGCGCACGGCGTTCTCTACCAGTGGCTGCAGCAGCAGCGGCGGCAGCTTGGCGGCATTGGCGTCGGGGTCCAGGCTCCACTGCACCTGCAGGCGCTCGCCGAAACGGATCTGCTCGATGGCCAGGTAACGCTGCGCCAGCGCGATCTCCTGGCCCAGCGTGACCGACTCGGTGGCATCGGCCAGAGCATGGCGAAACAGCTCGCTGAGGTCTTCCAGCACCGCCTCGGCCTTGGCTGGCTCGGCCCGCACCAGTGCAATGGCGCTGTTCAGGGTGTTGAACAGGAAATGCGGGCGGATGCGCGACTGCAGCTCCGCCAGCCGCGCCGCCGTGGCCGCGGGTGTGCGCGCCTTGGCGCGCCACGCCAGCCCCGCGACCAGCACCGACGACAGCAATACGCCTGCCGCCCCGCTGGCCCACCACGGCGCTGGCTCCAGCAGGCCCATCATGGCGAGCAGGCCGCAACCATACAGCCCGGCCAGTGCGCCCAGAGCCATGCCGGCAAGCCACTGGGCGGGTGTCCCCAGCCGCGCCAGGTAAGCCTTGAGCACACAAGCGACGATCAGCCAGGCCAGCGTGGCCGGCAACACACCGCCAGTCAGCAGCGAAAAACGCAGTAGCCAGTCCACAAACCGGGCCGCGCCGAACATGCTGCCCACACCCACCACCGCCTCGACAAACAGCACGGCACGGAGCACCACGCCGACATTGCAGGCATCGAAAACATTGACACGGGCAGGCAGCCGCACAAGCTCGTCCCCAGGCTGGCTGACGCCGCCCAGCATGGTGGATTCTCCAAAGGAGGACAGATGGGGCTTGGGGCTCATGACAGGGGCGTCCGGTGGTCCTTGCTCAGGTCGGTGGGGGTCATTTCTGCGGGCCGAAGGCAGGGTTTCCGGGCCGGCGGGCACACAGATAAAATCAAGGTCATTAGTATTGCACCTGCGGCAGCCTTGAAACCAGTGCCAAACCCGTACTTTTCCTGAAAACCAATGTCCCCGGCGCCTCTCCCGGCCGCGCGCACTCCGATGTCGCCCCAAAGGGCAGCCCAAAGAAAGCCCGACGTGAGTCAACTCGACAAAAAATCCCAAGCCTGGTCCGCCCTGTTCTCCGAGCCCATGAGCGACCTGGTCAAACGCTACACCGCCAGTGTGTTTTTCGACAAGCGCCTGTGGCAGGCTGACATCACCGGCTCGCTGGCGCACGCCGACATGCTGGCGGCGCAGAAAATCCTGGGCGCCGCCGACCATACGGCCATCCGGAACGGCCTGGCAAAAATCAGCCAAGACATCGAATCCGGCGCTTTTGAATGGCAGCTGGACCTCGAAGACGTGCACCTGAACATCGAGGCACGCCTGACGCAACTGGTCGGTGACGCCGGCAAGCGCCTGCACACCGGCCGCAGCCGCAATGACCAGGTGGCCACCGACGTGCGCCTGTGGCTGCGCGGCGAAATCGACCTGATCGCCGCGCTGCTGGCCGATCTGCAAAAAGCGCTGGTCGATATTGCCGAGAAAAACGTCGAAGTCATCCTGCCCGGCTTCACGCATCTGCAGGTGGCCCAGCCCGTGAGTTTTGGCCACCACATGCTGGCTTATGTGGAAATGTTTGCGCGCGACGCCGAGCGCCTGCAGGACGTGCGCAAGCGCGTCAACCGCCTGCCGCTGGGCGCCGCTGCGCTGGCTGGAACCAGCTACCCGCTGGACCGCGAACGTGTCGCCCGGACCCTGGGCATGGTTGACGAGTCAGGCCAGCCGCAGGTCTGCCAGAACAGCCTGGACGCCGTCAGCGACCGCGACTTTGCGATTGAGTTCACCGCCGCCGCCGCACTGGCCATGATTCACATCAGCCGGCTCAGCGAGGAGCTGGTGCTGTGGATGAGCCAGAGCTTCGGCTTCATCGACATCGCCGACCGCTTCTGCACCGGCTCGTCCATCATGCCGCAGAAGAAAAACCCCGACGTGCCCGAACTCGCGCGTGGCAAGACCGGCCGCGTGGTCGGCCACCTGATGGGCCTGATCACCCTGATGAAGGGCCAGCCGCTGGCCTACAACAAGGACAACCAGGAAGACAAGGAGCCACTGTTCGACACCGTCGATACGCTGAAAGACACCTTGCGCATCTTTGCCGAGATGGTGGGTGGCATCACTGTCAAACCCGAAGCCATGGAGCGCGCCGCGCTCAAGGGTTACGCCCCCGCGACCGACCTGGCCGACTACATGGTCAAGAAGGGCCTGCCCTTTCGCGACGCGCACGAAGCCGTGGCCCACGCCGTCAAGGCAGCGATGTCGCACGCGGTGGATCTGTCCGAGTTGCCGCTGGCGGTGCTGCAGGAGTTCAACCCCAAGATCGAAAAAGACGTGTACGACGTGCTGAGCCTGCGCGGATCACTCAACGCGCGCAACACCCTGGGCGGCACCGCGCCAAGCCAGGTGCGGGCGCAAATTGCGCGGCACCGGGCGCGGCTGGGCTAACGGTCATTTCTTTCTGATTCACGCTGGATCAGAGGAACGGCGCAGTCAATGCAGCACGGCGGCCCGCTGCTGCAAACTGCCGAGGATCAACTCACCCCAAACTCTGGCGCGTCCTTTTTGACCCACGCTTTTCCTTTTCGATACGGGCGTATTGACAACGGCTACACACGACACTATGATGCGTATATCTATTGTGTATACGAAAATGGAGACGCTTATGCGTGACGCCGCCATCAACCTGCGGGCACTCCCCGCGCAGCGGGATCTGATTGATCAAGCCGCAAATTTATTGGGCAAGAATCGGTCGGACTTCATGCTCGAGGCCGCCTGCGACAAAGCGCAGTCCGTCGTGCTTGACCAGGTCTTTTTCAGTCTGGATGCCGACAAATTCAAACAGTTCACCCAATTACTCGATGCACCACCTACCCACAACCTGGGGCTTGAACGCCTCATGGCCGTCAAGGCGCCTTGGAAAGCATGAGTTTGCAACCGGGTTTGCAACTGAGCGCGCCGCAACCGCTATTGACCGACCATTTTCCCGATGAGTTCGCGTGCGGCGAAGCGGTGCTTGACGAGTGGCTCAAGCGTCGCGCCATGACCAACCAATTGAGCGGAGCCAGCCGCACGTTTGTCTTGGCCGATCAGGACAAGCGCATCTACGCTTACTACGCCATGGCTGCCGGCGCAGTCGCGCACCAGATGGCAACGAGTTCAGTGCGCCGCAATATGCCTGACCCCGTTCCGGTGATGGTGCTGGCGCGGCTTGCTGTCGATCAGCGCGCCCATGGGATCAAGCTGGGTGCCGCCTTGTTGCAGGACGCCGTCAATCGGGCTGTCGCTGTTTCCCAAAATGCGGGCGTCAGAGCACTGCTGGTACACGCTCTTCATGCCCGCGCCAAACAGTTCTATGAGCATTACGGATTTCAAGCATCGTCGGTGCATCCCATGACATTGATGCTGCGTTTGAACAGCGCAACCCTGACTCATGGAAAAACGATTTGAAACTCTGAGAGCGCAGATGTCGCCGGTTTCTAGCAGCCTGTCGGATTTTGGGCGTCGAAAGCGAAAAGCGGTCCCAGCGAGGCCATTTTTGCCGGACATACAGGCCAATAGCCGAACCCTGGGCTCGCCCAGGAAAGAAAATGTACACACCCGGGAGGTCGAAAATACTTGTCTTTTAGGACAGTACTGGTTCATTGGGCGTCATGGCTTCGACACAGGAAGCGGCTTAACGTCGCTCTTTGCATCTGACAGAAGTCCAAACCAGGTAAATGACCAATTCGCAGGATCTTTGTACCGCTCAAAAAAACCCGGTGACCGACCAGTCTGAAATTCGGCTTCAGCTCTTGCATTGTTGAAAACCCACCCTTTGCTCGCCATGCAGTCCTGAATCAGCTCTGCGGAGCGGTGTTTGTAGGCGATTGCGTTAGGAAGTGTTCCATCGGGCCGAAACCAAGGAAGAAGAAGTTTCTGGACTTCAAACGAGCAGGAATCGATTGAACTGACGCGAGAACTGCAAGCCGCCAACTGAAGAACAACAAAGAGAAAGATTAGGCCTTTGACTCTAGGCATTTGCCACCGCCTGTAATTTTCTGTTGAGATGATTATTTTCTGAGCATTGTTGTTTGAAGCGTGCGCAGCTCTTTCTTTGCCGTCTTTCGGAATCTCTCTATTTCCCTGATAAGACCGTCGACCTCATGATCGATATCGGAGTCCGCCATTAGCTGCCGGGTCAGGAGTAACTGTCCGTCTGATTCAACATGCGCGCCTAAGGAGAGGCATACAAATGGCGAGACAGGGAGTTCTCCCTTCTTCCATGACCGCAGCGGACTAGACATGGCGAACTTGTTTATGCGAAGGGCTCCCCCGTGTGACGCGGTCTAAAGCCACAGTTGTGATGATGATGCCCAACGAATAGCGTTTATCTGCCGCGCGGCGATGTTTGAAACGAAAGCGATATGCATACGCGGAAGGTATTCCTCGTTGGACTGAAGCAACCACCGGAATGTCTGCTAGCAGAAGGAAATGCTTTACGGCCCCGAACCTGTTGACTCAAATTATGGCCCAACCTGATGTTCTTCCGAACCTGAATTTCTGCTGCCCATGACTGCAAGCAATGGGCGTTTTGTGATGGCCTTCATTACAACCATCTCGAGTTGCGGGCCGAATTGGAAAATAGTTCACAGCGGAGTCAGCCCTCACCCCAGCCCTCTCCCAGAGGGCGAGGGAGTTGGGCAAAATCACGCGCTTGTGTACCGCCAGCACCTGCACCACGTGCAGTCTGCCCACCTGGCAGCACGGACACAGCAGCGCATCGATCTGCACCACCCGTGCCATGAAGTCCTTCGCGGACTCGATGGCTTGCGGGTGCAGAGCGGGCAGTTGTAGCGCCGCTGGGTCGGCCTGGGCAGAAGCGCGGCACAAACACGCTAACAGGACACGCGAATCAGACTCTCCGCATCAATGGCCGGAACAGCCACAACCCCAGCGCTGGCCCAAGCGCCAGCCACGGCAGCACAGAACCGAATGAGTGGGTATGCGACGCCCGCACAAACAGCTCGATGCTGACCACCGAGATGATGAACCCCATGCAGTTGGCAAAGGTCAGCACGCTGCCTGCGATTTCTCGGGGCGCGTTGTGGGCGGTCAGGGTGGAGAACTGGGGCGAGTCGCCGGACACCGTCACGCCCCAGACCAGCAGCCACAGCAAAAACACCGGCAGCGGCGCTGCCAACATCAGTGGCGCCAGCAGGCAGCACAGGCCGCTGGCACCGAGCTGAATGCCCGCCACCCGCGCGCTGCCGATACGCCGCGCCCACAAGCCGCCGCCGGCGCAGCCCACAAAGCCCGCAGCAATCACCACAAACGCGGCCGCGCTGACTTGGGCGCCGGCCAGCCGCGTCGCCAGCACCAGCGGCAGCAGCACGAAGAAGGTATAGAGCTCCCACATGTGGCCAAAGTAGCCAAACACCGAGGCGCGCACCCGCCGGTCCGACCAGATCACGGACAAGGCACGCGGCGTGATGGGTGTGCCCCGCGGCAGGTCCGGGCTGTCGGGCACCCAGAACGCCGTGGCCAGGCCCCCCAGCGCGGCCAGCACAGACACCATGAGAATCACCACCTGCCACGGCGCCAGGCCACCCGCGCCCAGGCCAGAGGCATCCACGCCGAGCGCGCGCAGCCCATGCGGTAACGCCGTACCCAGCACCAGCGCGCCTATCAGCACGCCCATCACCGCGTCCAGCCGCTCCCGGTACCAGCTGGCCGCGATTTTCATGCCCACCGGGTACACCCCCGCCAGCAGAAAGCCCACGCAAAAGCGCAGCCCCAGCAGCAGCGCATATTGGCCGCTCAGCAACACCACGGCCGCGTTGGCCAGTGCGCCCAGCACTGCGCACACCATGAAGACGCGAGACGGTGAGAACCGGTCGGCTACGAGCAACAGCGCAAACACCAGCGTGCCCGCAACAAAACCGAGTTGCACCGCTGAAGTCAGCGAGCCCACGGCGCCAGCCGGTAGACCCCAGGCGGCCTGGAGATCGGGCATGACGGCATTGACCGCAAACCACAGCGAGGTGCCCGCAAATTGCGAGAGCACAATCACCGGAAGGATACGGCGCGGTACCAGGCGCACGCCGGTCTGCGGCGTTGAATCGGTTGACGGCAAGTTATTCTTCCTTTGCGTGATTTTCGGTCCAAACAGACCCTGCACGCCGGCACCTGGGTTTTGCGCTTGCGCGCTGAACCGCGCCACCCGACCTTTCAGCCCGGCTTAAGAAACCAGCCGGTACGCGCCGTATCATCGTCCCACAAGGAACGAAAGATGCGACTACTGCTCGTCGAAGACGACACCATGATCGGTGAGGCCGTGCTTGATGCACTGCGCGGCGCCCACTATGCGGTGGACTGGGTGCGCGACGGCAAGCTGGCCGACGCGGCCCTGCGCAGCGAAGACTACGACCTGGTGCTGCTGGATCTGGGCCTGCCCCAGCGCGACGGACTCGAAGTATTGCGGGCGCTGCGCGCCCGCCGCAACACCACGCCCGTGCTGGTGGCCACGGCGCGCGACGCGGTGGGCGACCGCATCGCCGGGCTGGATGCCGGCGCCGATGATTATGTGGTCAAACCCTATGACACCGACGAGCTGCTGGCGCGCATACGCGCGCTGATACGCCGCAGCGCGGGCCGGGCAGAACCGGCTTTTGAACACAAGGGCGTGAGCCTGAACCCTGCGACCCGCGAAGCCAGCCTGCACGGCCAGCCGGTGTCGCTGTCGGCCCGCGAATGGGCCGTGCTGGAGCCGCTGCTGGCGCGCCCTGGCGCGGTGTTGTCCAGGGCGCAGCTGGAGGAAAAACTCTTCAGCTGGAAAGACGACGTGAGCAGCAACGCGGTCGAGGTCTATATCCACGGCGTGCGTAAAAAGCTCGGCGCCGACCTGATCCAGACCGTGCGCGGCCTGGGTTACCTGGTGCCCCGGGAATGACAACCGGCAATGCAGCGCCACAGGTCCCCAATGTAAAAAGTGTGGGAGGCCATTCTCTCAAAGCCCGGCTGCTGTGGTTTGTGATGGTGGCCATCGTGCTGGTCGCCGTGCTGCAGGCCTTTACTGCGTACCGCGGCGCGCTGCGCCAGGCCGATGCCATGTTTGACGACCATCTGCAGCAAGTCGCCCGCTCGCTGCGCAGCGGCATCCCGCTGGACTCCCCCTTGCTGCAAGACAGCGAGGCACCGGGCTTCGACCTCTACATCCAGATCTGGGGGCCAGACGGCAAGCAACTGTTTCGATCCACGCGTTCGGTGCTGCCGCCGCGCGCGGTGCTCGGGTTTTCCGATGTCGAGGCCGACGGCAACCTCTACCGCGTCTACACCCTGCAGACCGCCCTGCAAACCGTACAGATTGCGCAGGATCTGGGCGCCCGAACGGCACGCGCGCGCTCGCTCGCAATTCAGGCGATCCTGCCCTTCGGCCTGCTGACCCCGCTGCTGATGCTGGCGGTCTGGTGGGTCATCACCCGCTCGCTGGCGCCGGTCGAACGCGCGCGCCGTGAAGTCGCGAGCCGTGCCGCTGACGATTTTTCGCCGCTGGCCGACACCGGCCTCCCCGACGAGGTGCGCCCGCTCGTGGACGAGCTCAACCTGCTGTTTGGGCGGGTGCGAGGCGCTTTCGAGGCGCAGCAGAATTTTGTCGCCGATGCAGCGCATGAACTGCGCTCGCCGCTGACGGCGCTCAAGTTGCAGGCACAGGCGCTGCGTCCGCAGGGCCGCCTGGATGAAACACCGGCCGAACGCGAGGCCGCCATCACCCGCCTGAACCAGGGCATAGACCGCGCGATCCGCTTGGTCGAGCAGTTGATGGTGCTGGCGCGCGAGGAAGCCGGTTCGGGCCAGCCGTCGCAGACGGTCGCATGCGTCGAGCTGCAGGATGTAGTAAGACTGGCGGTGGCCGACGTGTTGCCGCATGCCCGACTCAAGCAGGTCGACCTCGGGGTGCTGGAGTCGCCAGTGCCCGGCCCGGCGCTCGTGAACGGCCAGCCCGAAGCGCTGCGTGTGTTACTGCGTAACCTGCTGGACAACGCGGTGAAGTACACACCGGTCGGGGGCCGCGTCGATGTGTCGCTGGAAATGGCGCAAGACCGGCCGGTGCTGAGGGTGGAAGACAGCGGACCGGGCATTGCAGCGCAAGACCGCGAGCGCGTCTTTGACCGCTTCTACCGCAGCAACGGCGCAGCACTTGAGACTGGCAGCGGCCTGGGTCTAGCCATCGTCCGGGTGATCGCCGCTGCCCATGGGGCGACCCTGCAACTGGACCGCTCCGACCGTCTGGGCGGCCTGCAGGTCAACGTGTTTTTTCCAGCAGCTCCTTCATCCATCTAGCGGCTTCCCAGCTTGACGCTATCTATTTAGTAGCTGCTTGCGCCCGCCCCATAAGGGCCAGAGCCCGATTTTATTCATAGCCCTGACCATCGACCACCTAAAGCGAACGTCTCGCGAGCCGCTCCCCTCTTTACAAGCAGGAGCCGCGGGTCCGGCTTTGCCGGCCCGAAGGCGCAGCGGCCCCCTCGGGGGGCAGGGAGTTACACGAAGTGAACGACCGTGGGGGCCTCAACCACACCGTGGGGGCAATTTAAGCCCCGCCTAAGCCTGGGTCACCATCATTGCCTGTACCGGCACCACCGTGTGCCTCATTCCAGGAAAACCAAGGAAACCCGCCATGACCTATGCAGCACTGAAAAACACCCGTCTCGTCGTTGCACTGCTGGCCGCAGGCGCCATCGGAGGCGCCGGTGTCAGCGCCTTCAACACCGTGCATCCGTCAGCCATTGCGGCGTCACCCCCCGCCCTGGTTTCTGCGGCGCCCGGCTCGTTCATCGCACCGCCGGACTTTTCGCAGATCACCGAGCGTTACGGCCCGGCCGTCGTCAACGTCAGCGTCACCGGCACCACCAAGGTCAGCAACGACTCACCCTTTGCCCGGGGAGATGGAGACGATGATGGTGCGTCCGGCGATCCGTTTTCTGAATTTTTCAAACGCTTTCAGCAAGGCCAAGGCGGACCCGGTGCAGGGCGCGGCGGTCCCCAGCAGGACATGCCGACACGCGGCCAGGGCTCGGGCTTCATCGTCAGCGCGGACGGCATCATCCTGACCAACGCCCACGTGGTGCGTGATGCGAAGGTAGTGACCGTCAAGCTGACCGACCGCCGCGAGTTCCGCGCCAAAGTGCTGGGCGCCGACCCCAAAACCGATGTGGCGGTGCTGAAAATCGAGGCCGACAACCTGCCGGTGGTGGCGCTGGGCAAAACCAGCGATCTCAAGGTCGGTGAGTGGGTGCTGGCCATCGGCTCGCCGTTTGGCTTTGAAAACACCGTGACAGCCGGCGTGGTCAGTGCCAAGGGCCGCTCGCTGCCCGACGACAGCGCGGTGCCTTTTATCCAGACCGACGTGGCCATCAACCCGGGCAACTCTGGCGGCCCGCTGTTCAATTCGCGCGGCGAGGTGGTGGGCATCAACTCGCAGATCTACAGCCGCAGCGGCGGCTACCAGGGCGTGTCGTTTGCGATTCCCATCGACGTGGCCAGCCGCATCAAAAACCAGATCGTGGCCACCGGCAAGGTCGAACATGCCCGTCTGGGCGTGATGGTGCAGGAGGTCAACCAGGCTTTTGCCGACTCCTTCAAGCTCGACAAACCCGAGGGCGCGCTGGTATCGAGCGTGGAAAAAGGCGGTCCGGCTGACAAGGCGGGCTTGCAGTCAGGCGACGTGATCCGCAAGGCCAACGGCCAGCCCATCGTGTCCTCCGGCGACCTGCCGGCGGTGATTGGCCAGGCGTCGCCGGGCGATATGTTCAAGCTGGAAGTCTGGCGCCAGGGCGCGTCCAAAGAACTCACGGCCCGCCTGGGCAACGCCGACCAGAAGACGGCCGAGGCGGCGGGACCAGAAGAAGGCGTAGCCCAAGGCAAGCTCGGCCTGGCGCTGCGGCCGCTGCAGCCATCTGAGCGGGCGGAAGCCGGTGTGGACAGCGGCCTGCTGGTGCAACAGGCCAGCGGCCCGGCCGCGCTGGCTGGCGTGCAGGCAGGGGACGTGCTGGTGTCCATCAACGGCACGCCGGTGCGCGACATCGAGCAGGTGCGCGCCATGGTCGCCAAATCAGGCAAGTCGGTAGCGCTGCTGATCCAGCGCGGGGACAGCAGGATTTTTGTGCCGCTGAACCTCGGCTGACGCCGACTCTGCCGAGATTCACAAAAGCGGGCTGCGGCCCGCTTTTTTTTACGCCGTATCGTGGTTCTTGTTGTATGCAAGAAGGCTACGCTTTCACGCCTCACAGAGGGTAACGCGGCTTCATCCATTGAAAAAGGCAATCGCTGTCCTCCTTGCGGCGCGACCATCCTGGGCCGCGGTTCGCAGACCGCCACCAGCGGCGAGAAAAGACGGGCGCAGGCTGGTCGCCATACGGTTCGTTTAAGGCCGTTCGCCTTGGGCTAGCCGAAGGGTTGCCAGCATTAGAGCCAGGCTTCGACAAGCTCAGCCCGAACGGTTCCAGGTTTAACTGAAAAGCATTGCAACCAGCCGGCTTTTTAACGCTAATTATTATACTTAAGTTGTTGATATATAACAAAGTTCACTGTAATATATATTTTTTGATAATTCTATTGAACAACCATGCCAGATTTTCTGGAGCTTACTGAAAACCAGTCGCGGCAGTACATCGACGCGCAAGCCTTGATGCGGGCGCAGGCCGAGGCTCTGGAAGATGCAGCACAGGTACGCGGCTCCATGATCTGGCGCGAGTTGCGCGGCGTGCGCTACCTGATACGCACCAGCACTGCCAGCGCCCAGAAGACGATCGGCCCTGAAAGCGCGGACACGCAGGTCATTTACACCCGATTCATGGAGCGCAAGGAGGCGGCCACGACGCGCGTCAAATCGCTGGCCGCGCGGCTGGAAGAGCAACGCAAGCTCAACCGCCTCTATGGCGTAGGCCGGGCACCCAATGTCATCGTCAAAGTTCTGGAAGCCTTGCGAAAAGCCGGCATAGCTTCCCAGTTTTTAACCGTCGGCACCAACGCGATGTACGCGTACGAAAGCGCCTGCGGCGTGCGCGTCGGAAACGAGGCCATGGCCACGCGCGATATGGACTTGCTCTTTGACACACGCCAGCGCACGGCTTTCGTCAGCACACTGCGACGACTGGACAGCTCACTGCTTGCCGTGCTGCGCAAGGCAGATTCAAGCTTTCGCGTGTTGCGCGACCAGCGTCAGACGGCGGTGAACGACGACGGCTACGAGATTGACATCATCCGCCGCACCGCGAAAGACGGCGATCCCCATCCGCTTCGCATGAGCGCAAGCGAAGACGACCTGTGCGCGGTTCAGGTCGGCTCGGGCGAAAAAATGGTGGCCGGCCACAAGTTCCAGCAACTGGTGGTTGCAGTTTCCGGCCACATGGCGCATATGCAAACCCTGCATCCGCTGGATTTCATCCGCATCAAAACCGCCCTGGCGTCAGACCCGCAGCGCGACCCGCTCAAGCGGCCCAAGGACAAACTGCAGGCTGAGGTCGCACAAGCGCTGTGGGACCGGTATCTGCAGCACCGGGAAGTGGCCTGATATGCACCCATACAACGCCATCGGTCAATTCTCCATTGCTATCGTTTTGCTAGCTTCTTGCGCCCGACCCACCTGAGCTGCAGCCACATTTTATGAAGTAAAACGCGAATTCCATCCGTCCGACACGCTGGTCCTCAACCGCAGAAAATGGTTTATCCGGAGCACCTGCCAGACTGTATTTGCTATGGATTCAGGAGCGGATGGCGCCCGTCCGCAAGGGGCTGGAGGCCTAAAAGTCTTGAAGAATACGGCATCAACCGCTGGTGATGCATTGAGGGCCATGAATAAGCGGGAGAAAACGCCCCCGCTGGCATGAAAAAATTTCGCCATTGACCGGAACCCACCAAATTTCTTCAAACCGGCACGCGGCCAAAGCCGCTAGCATGTAGCCTTCCCAGGAGACCCCTATGCCCGTCATCACCACCATCGAAGACCTGCGCGTCCTTGCTCAAAAGCGCGTGCCGCGCATGTTTTACGACTACGCCGACTCCGGCTCCTGGACCGAGGGCACCTACCGCGCCAACTCGGAGGACTTCCAGAAAATCAAGCTGCGCCAGCGCGTGGCGGTCAACATGGAAAACCGCAGCACCGCCACCACCATGGCGGGCGTGAAGGTGAAAATGCCAGTGGCCATTGCGCCTGTCGGTCTGACCGGCATGCAGCATGCCGACGGTGAAATCCATGCGGCCCGGGCGGCTGAGAAATTCGGCATTCCCTTCACGCTGTCAACCATGAGCATCTGCTCCATGGAAGACATCGCGGCAGCGACACAGGTCCCCTTCTGGTACCAGCTCTACATGATGCGCGACCGCGATGCAATGGAAGCCATGATTGCGCGCGCCCGCAAGGCCGGCTGCAGCGCACTGGTGCTGACGCTGGACCTGCAGGTCATCGGCCAGCGCCACAAGGATCTCAAAAACGGGCTGACCGCCCCCCCACGGCCGACACTGGCCAACATCATCAACCTCATGACCAAGCCGCGCTGGTGCCTGGGCATGGCGGCAACCCGCCGCCGCAGCTTCGGCAACCTGGTCGGCCACGTGAAGGGCGTGAGCGACATGAGCTCGCTCGCCGCCTGGACCAACGAGCAGTTCGATCCGCGCCTGTCCTGGGCCGATGTGGCCTGGGTGCGTGAACGCTGGGACGGCCAGCTGGTGCTCAAGGGCATTCAGGATGTAGAAGACGCCAGGCTGGCCGCACAAAGCGGGGCCAACGTGATCATCGTCAGCAACCATGGCGGCCGACAGCTCGACGGCGCGCAGTCCAGCATCGCGGCCCTGCCTCCGATTGTTGAAGCCGTGGGCAGCAGCATCGAAGTCTGGATGGACGGCGGCATACGCTCCGGCCAGGACGTCCTCAAGGCCTGGGCACTGGGCGCACGCGGCACCATGATCGGCCGTGCCATGGTGTACGGCTTGGGCGCCATGGGCGAGGCTGGCGTGACCAAGGCCCTGCAGATCATCCACAAGGAACTCGACATCACGATGGCGTTTTGCGGCCACACCGACATCGCCACGGTGGACAAGGGCATTTTGCTGCCCGGCAGCTTCCCGACCTGAGCCGACTCCCCCCCCCCCGCAGGCCAAGGGATTGCCCCGATGACGGCCTGCGAAAAAACAAATAAGCTTGCTTATCAATGGTTGAATTGCGGCCACGCCTCCAGGCGTGTTTGCACGAACGCATGAACCCTTCCCAAGAACCCCCGGTCGACACCCCCCCTGTGCGGCGCTTCAAGGACCCCGGCTATGTCGAGGTGGCGGCCACCCTCGCCGGGCTGCGCCAGCGTATTGATGCGCTGGATGAGCAGATCGTCGCCCTGCTGGCACAACGCGCATTGTGTGTGCGCGATGCCACCCGCTTCAAGCGCGACAGTTTCCAGGTGTCCGCACCGGCGCGCCAAGCCCAGGTGTTCGCCCGTGTGCGCGCCTTGGCCGCTACGCACGAGGCGGGCTTTCCCGGGTTGTCCCATATTGTCGAATCCACCTACCGCACCCTGGTTGCCGGCTACATCGCCGGCGAGGGGACTTTTTTTAACGAGACCGAACTGATCGCACCATGAACATCCTCACCCCCACCCGCTTTCCCCTGAATCGCCTGCTCGCCCGCTGCGCTGTAGCGACGGCTGTCGCGCTGGCCACTGTCGGCGCCATGGCCCAGCAGGCCTGGCCCAACAAGCCGGTGCGCATCGTTGTGCCTTACGGCGCGGGCTCGTCACCTGACGTGATCGCGCGCCTCGTCGCCGACAAACTCTCGCCGCGCCTGGGCCAGCCTGTCATCATCGAAAACCGCGCGGGTGGCGGCGGCAACAACGGCACCGGCGCGGTTGCCAAGTCGCCTGGCGACGGTTACACCTTTCTGATCAGCACCAATGGCCCGCTGGTGTACAACACCGTGCTCTACAAGAAGCTGCCTTATGACCCGTTCACCGAGCTGCGCCCTGTGGTGCTGGCTGGCGGCCAGGCCAATGTGTGTGCGGTGCGCGCCGATTCGGGTATCACCACGCTCAAGGAGCTGGTCGATGCCATGAAAAAGAACCCCGGCAAGTTCAACTTCTCGTCCACCGGCGTGGGCAGCCTGTCGCAGTTGGGTGTGGAGCTGCTCAAGGTCAAAACCGATACGTTTGCGGTGCACATTCCCTACGCCTCCTCGCCGCTGGCCATCCTGGCCATCCTGCAGGGCGACGTGCAGTTTGCCTGCGTGCCGGCCGTGGCGGTGATGCCCCAGGTCAAGGCGGGCAAGATGCGCACACTGGCCGTGTCCACAGCCAAACGCAGCCAGCTCATGCCGGACATTCCGACCATGAAGGAAGCCGGCCTGCCTGAAATTGAGAACCTCGCCTGGATGGCCATCATGGCGCCGGCCACGACGCCCAACGACATCGTGCAACGCATGAACCAGGAGATCAACGCCGTGCTGGCCATGCCGGACGTCAAGGAAAAGCTGCACGCCCAGTACATGGAACCTATTGGCGGGTCGGAGCAGGACCTGCAGCGTTTCATGCAACAGGAGCTGCGTGTGATGACGCCCGTCATCAAGCGCACTGGCATCTCCGTCGAGTGAACGTCCCATGATCGCGCTGCGCGTTGCGCGCAGTGCGGCCACGCCGGCACAGGCCGGACAGGCTCTGGCCCGGCTTGAGCACCAGGCGGGCGTTTATTTCGGCGTGGACGCCGGCATCCATGGCCTGCACCCGCTGCAGGCCACGCTGCTGACCGAACCCGCACTGGCCCTGCATCTTTTCGGTGACGGCCTGGAGGTCGAAGTACTCAATGGCTTCGGCCGCCAACTGCTGGCTCTTCCCGCGCTGGCAAGCTGGTACGCCGGTCCGCTACGCGGGAGCGGCTCAAGCACCCTTGCCGCCGTGCGCGGTTTTCTGGCCTGCTTCGCACCCTCGCCCGATGTCCTGCTGTTGGGCGCCCTGCCCTTTGCCGCCCACCAGCTGGCGACGGGTGCCAGGCAGGCGGACCCGCTCGGCGTGCTTTTTTTTGGCGAGCAATTGCTGCGGCGGGACGCAGCCGGGGCGTGGCAGGCACTGCGCCTGAGCTTTGACGACGCCGCCATGCCTCCACAGACACAGGATGCTGTTCCGCCCTTGCTCCGCACCACCCCCCTGCACGCGCCTGCGGCCACGCCGGAACCTGCGCTGGCCGAGCCTGGGGACGACCACCCGCCCGGAGGCTACGCCGACATGGTGCGTCGGGCACTGGCCAGTCTGCAGGCCAGCGCGCTGGTTTCCCTGACCCTGAGCCAGAGCTACCGCCGCAGGGTGCAGATGCCGGCGATACAGGCCTTTGAGCGGCTGCGCGCGGCCAATCCGGCGCCGGCCAGTTTTTTTGTCCACGACGGCAGCGGGCTGCGGCTGTTCGGCGCCTCACCCGACCTGCAGCTGGTCATCCGGTCCGGAGCCATCCAGAGTCTGCCGGTGTGCGGCACCGTCGCACGCCGGCCCGGCGCCACCGGCGAGGCCGAGTCGCTGCGCGAGCTGCTCAATGAAGAGGTGGACGCCGCCTCGCTGGCGGTGTGCACGGACGCGCTGCGCAACGATCTGGCGCCACTGTGCGAACCGGGCTCGCTGCGGCTGCTGAACCGGCGCCACCCTATGTCGCTGGCCACCGTGGTCCATGCCGTAGATCGGCTCGAGGGACGCCTGCGTGCCGGCGCCGATGCCTGGGATGCCATCGCGGCCACAGCCGCGCCGGTGATGGTGACCGGCACACCGCGCAAGCAAGCGCTGCAGTCCATCGACCAGCTCGAGGCCAGCCCGCGCGGCTGGTACGGCGGCCTGGTGGTGCAGGTGGCATCCAACGGCGATGCGCTGGTGGGCACCATCCTGCGCGCCGCGTCCGTCCGAAACGGCGTGGCCGAGGTGCGCACCGGGGGGGATCTGATGGCCGACTCCTCGCCAGAGCGCGAAGAGCAGGAGTCGCGGCTCAAGACAGCCTCGTTGTGGCGGGCCTTCGGTCTGGAAGCGACGGCGACTGGCGGCAGCGCGACGGAACAAGCGGCCCTGCCCGGCTCCGTTCGCCTGATCAATGCCACAGACCCTTTCGGCTCGGCCATGCGCGATTGCCTGGAGGGACTGGGCCTTCACCTTGACGAAGCGGCGGCCATTTCCGTTCAGGTCGGCTTGAGCGGGATGCCGGACGCATCGCAGCAGCAACGGGTGGCCGTCGGTGATGCAGCCCTGCACCTGCTGGGCCAATCGGGGTTTGCCGTGCAGGCGATCCGCCCCGAACACGGGCGGCTCATCGCTTGTCGCGCCACTGCAGACGCGCCGTGGGCGGACCCGGACCTGTTTGTCACTGCGCGTTACGCCAGCCTGGCTTTGCTGGCGGGCGAGCTGCCCGCCGGTTGGCAAGTGTGGGTACGTGATGACCAGGGGCAGCCCGTGGCGCTGGCCCACGCCGGCAGACGGCTGGTGGCCCTGCTGTTCAGGCCGGACTCCCTGTTGTCGGGGCCGCAGGCGCTTCAGGTGTTGCGCGCAGCACTGGTATATGCGGCGGCCGGACCTTCCGCCGACAGCGCCGGGTGACAGGGCGCTACGGCCAGCATCGTGGGTAACTGGTCATCGCCAGGCCACCCGCACTGGCTCAACGCGGCCTTCGGTTCGCCGCTATGCTTGCCGGGTGAGCGACACTCCCCCTTCTTCTGCGCACCGCCTGCGCCGCATTGCCCACCTTGACATGGACGCCTTTTTTGCGTCCATCGAGTTGCTGCGTTACCCGCAGCTCAAAGGCCTGCCGGTGGTGATAGGCGGCGGGCGGCGCAAGGTGGATGAGGCCATACGCGTCAACCCCGAACGCGCGCTGCGCTTCATCCCGGTCGCGGAGTTTCCCCTGCTCAAGGACTACGCGGGCCGGGGTGTCATCACCACCGCGACCTATGCCGCGCGGCAGTTCGGCGTGGGTTCGGCCATGGGCATGATGAAGGCCGCCAAACTCTGTCCGCAGGCCATCGTGCTGCCGGTGGACTTCGACGAAGTGCGTAAATACTCGCGTCTCTTCAAAAGCACCATCATGGACATTGCGCCGGTCATGCAGGATCGCGGCGTGGACGAGGTTTACATCGATTTCACCGATGTGCCCGGCGGTCAGCGCGAGGGCGGGCGCGTGCTGGCGCGGCTGATCCAGAAAGCCATCTTCCAGGCCACCGGACTGACCTGCTCGATCGGCGTCGCGCCCAACCGCCTGCTGGCCAAGATGGCCAGCGAGTTCAACAAGCCCAACGGCATCTCGATTGTTCATGAGGCTGACCTGCAGGAAAAAATCTGGCCGCTGAACGTGCGCAAGATCAACGGCATCGGCCCCAAGGCCGGCGAGAAACTCGCAAAGCTGCAGGTCCATACCATCGGCGAGCTGGCCACGCAGGACCCGGCCTGGCTGGTCGACAACTTCGGCAAGGCCACCGGTGCATGGATGCACGCCGTGGCCTGGGGGCGAGACGACAGCCCGGTCGTGACCGAAAGCGAGCCGGTCAGCATGAGCCGCGAGACCACCTTCGAGCGCGACCTGCATGCGGTGCGCGACAAGGCCGCGCTGGGCGCGATCTTCACCGACCTGTGCACGCGTCTGGCCGACGATTTGCAGCGCAAGGGCTACGTCGCCAAAACCATTGGCATCAAACTGCGCTACGACGATTTCAAAATCGCGACGCGTGATCAAACGGCTGAGTCCTACACCTCGGACGCGCAAACGATTCGCAAAATAGCCGGACTCTGCCTCAAGCGGGTGCCTTTGAGCCAGCGGCTGCGCCTGCTCGGGGTCCGGGCAGCTACCTTGGCGAAAGCCGGGGAAGAGCCAGTTCAAGAACCGAAAACACCTCCAGCCCCTGACGGACGGGCGCAAGCAGCTACTGAATTTATAGCAACTGGCCAGCTCTTCTAACTATTGGTTTATTTCAATGTGGCCAGGTAAGCAATCAGGTCAGCGCGCTCCTGGGCGTCTTCCACCTGGAAACCCATGCGCTGGCCGGCCACCAGCTCTTCCGGGTCTTCGAGCCAGGCGTTAAGTGTCTGCGGCGTCCAGCGCAGGCGCGACTGCGCGAGTTCGGCGGAGTAGGTGTAGCCCTTGAGGCCGCCTACCCGGCGGCCCATCACCCCGCGGTGAGCGGGACCAATTTTGTTGCTGTCCACCGCGTGACACGCGGTGCAGCGCGTTTGGTACAGGGCCGCGCCGCGTTGTATGTCCCCGGGCGGCGGTGTGCGCCATTCCCGCGCGCCACTTCCTTGGGCCAGGCCCGGCCCAGCCATCAGCAGCACCGCTGCAGCGAGTACGACTGCGCGCAAAAAAAACGGGGGGCGAAGCGCGAGGGCAGGCGTGCATGGCATATGCGGAGGCTCCTCAACGCGCTGGTTGGTTGTGGGTCATGGGGCAGATACGCAATTGCCGAGAGTACAGATTCAACTGAATCACCCACAGGGTGCACAGGCTGCAAATAAATAAATGCGTGTCGCTCGAATCCAGTCCCACGCCTGCGTCGTTCAAACCGGTACATCCGATCTACGTTTGCCCCAAACCATCTCCTTTTACCAATGAGAACCCCATGACAACTCCATTTGCCCCTCGCCTCGTTGCCGCTTGCATCGCCACACTCTGCGCTGGCGCCGGATTTTCTGCCCATGCCGAGACTGGCAAACTGCTGCTGACCGGCGGCGTCAGCAGCATCGACGGCGCAGCCGGCGGTGGACTGACCCCCTGGGCCGTGATCGGCAGCAATGCCACCGAAGGCGAGACAGGTGGCACGGCCTTTGTCACCACCGCACGCACCAAAGACTACGGGCTGAACATTGTGGGCGCCTCGGTCGGCATCAACGACCGCTACGAGCTGTCCATTGCCCAGCAGGACCTGAAAACTGGCGTCACCGGCACCGGGCTGGGCCTGCCAGGCCTGCACCTGAAGCAGACGATTCTGGGCGCCAAGATACGTGTGGCAGGTGACGCTGTGCTGGACGCCGATACCCTCATGCCGCAGGTGGCCGTGGGTGTGGAATACAAAACACTGGGCTCAACCGGGCTGGACGGCACACTGCGTGCGCTGGGTGCCAAACGTGAGGGCGTGGATGTGTATGTCAGCGCCACCAAACTCTTTCTGGGTCAGAGCCTGCTGGTCAACGGCACACTGCGCGCCACCAAGGCCAACCAGAACGGCCTGCTGGGTTACGGCGCCACCCTGGGCGGCGGCAGCAACAACAGCTACAGCCTGCAGCCGGAGTTTTCGGTCGCTTACCTGATCAGCAAAAACGTCGCCGTAGGCGCCGAATACCGCTTCATGCGCAACAAGCTCGAGACCGCTGGCCGCGCCGCAGGACTGGGCAATGGCCTGCGCTCTGAAGACTGGAAAGACGTCTTTATTGCCTGGGCACCGAACAAAAACGTCTCGGTCACGCTGGCTTACGTGGACCTGGGCGTGATCGTGCCGGCCACCACCGCCAGCCGCAAGCAGACCGGTTATTGCCTGTCGGCCCAGGTCGCCTTCTGACCCCGCCGGCAAGCACCCAGACCCCCACCCTCCACACATTCAAGGAACTGACATGAAGAAAAATCTGATCTCCCTCGTTCTCGCCGCATCCAGTCTGCTGCTGGCGAGCGCATCCTTCGCCCAGACGGCGCCCCAGAACGACCAGCTCTACAAGGTCTTTGGCGAAAAAGCCGGCCTGGTGACGCTGATGGACGACTTCATGGTCCGCCTGCTGGCTGACCCGCGCGCCGGACCGCATTTCCAACCGTCCAACCAGCAGCGGGTCAAGGAGCAGCTGGTGGACCAGCTGTGCTCGCTGTCCGACGGCCCCTGCGTCTACAAGGGCGCCGACATGAAAAGCGCGCATGCCAACCTGGACATCAAGAAGTCGGACTTCCATGCGCTGGTCGAGGTGCTGCAGCAAAGCATGGACGCCAAAGGCATTGCTTTCCGCACACAAAACCAGATGCTGGCCTTGCTGGCCCCATGCATCGTGACACCATCACGGTCCGCTGATCCCATCCACCGACAAGAGGTCTCTCACTCATGAAAAAAACCATCATCGCCCTTGTTGGCCGCCCTGACCAGCTGGGCCATCGCCGGCAATCTGCAAGTGCTGGTGCTGGACAAGCCGTGCAGGACGCGGTGGTGGTGGTGATGCCGGCCAACAAGGGCGCGCCCAAGGCACCCCTGCCAACGCAGGTCACGATCAGCCAGGAAAAAATGCGCTTCATCCCGGCTGTCAGCGTGGTGGGAGTGGGCGCCCGGGCACAGTTTGTCAACAACGACCCCTGGGAGCACCATGTGCGGGCATCCGCCGCGGGTTTTGCGCAGTTCAACAATGCTGGCAGCGGCAGCTTCGAGCTGCGGCTGGACGGCAAGCCCGAGGGAAAACCAGGCAAGACGGCGGAGGCGGTGTTTGAAAAAGCCGGTGCCGTGCTGCTGGGCTGCCACATCCACGGTTCCATGCGCGGCCATGTCTACGTCAGCGAGTCGCCCTGGGCGTTGCTGACAGGCGCCGACGGCATTGCCAATCTGGAGCAGATCCCTGATGGCGCGGCCCAGATCAAGGTCTGGCATGCCGACCAACTGATTGACATCGCCCCCCAGCAGACCACCGTCAGCGCAGCCCCAGGCAAAGCCACCCTGCAATTGAACGTGGTGCCGCGCCGCCGCAGGATCTAGGCGCCCGCTCCAAACGCCATTGGCCGGGGCGGCAGAAGTCCATATACTCGGGCCGCATGAAACCCGACGCCGCCCTGGACACCCGCAGCCTGGAGACACTGATCGCCGCCGCAGCACAGGGCGACCACGCCTGCTTTGCCCGGGTTTATGAACGCACCCACACGCATCTGTTTGGTGTGGCTGTTCGTATATTGGGGCAAGGACAAGCGGCCGAAGACGTGCTGCAAGAGGCGTATGTGAGCATCTGGAAAAACGCCGGCAGCTACCGCAGCGAGGTGGGCGGGCAAACGATACAGGCGATGACATGGCTGATTGCCATTGTTCGCAACAAGGCGCTGGACGCCTACCGCGCCCGCGCGCGCCGCAAGGAAAACGCGCTGCCCGACGACGGCGATCTCCATGCCGACGATGTGCCGTCGACAGGCAACCCGGCGCCCAGCGCGCTGCAGTTGCTTGAACAGGCGACCGAAGCCCTGCACATTGACGGCTGCATGAACACCCTCGATGGCAGCTATCGCCAAAGCCTGGCGCTGGCGTATTACCAGGGCTTGAGCCACAGCGAAGTGGCCGCACAAATGGGCGCGCCGCTGGGCTCGGTCAAGGCCTGGATACGGCGCGGCCTGGAAAAGCTCAAGGGCTGCCTGGCAGCGCAAGGGGTGGTGGCGTCATGAGATATACCGGCCCTGAAGTCCTGGAACACCTGGCATCGGCCTATGTGCTGGGCACGCTGACCGGTGGCGCGCGCCGCCGTTTTGAGCGCTTGCAGCGCGATCGTGCGGATGTGCGTGGGCTGGTTGCGCAATGGGAAACCCGCCTGGGCCAGCTGGCTGTCTCGGTGCCGCTGCAGCAGCCGTCAGAACAACTCTGGAAAGCGATTTCCGCACGCACCCGACCGGCGCCAAGGACCGCAGAGCCTTCAGCATCCGGCTGGTTGGGCTGGCTCAAACCGGCCGGATTCAGCTTGGGCGGTCTGGCGGCCGGCGTTTTTGCAGCCAGCGTTCTGTTTGTCACGGCACCGGGCATCTTTGTGTCCAGCGACCAGATCGCCATGCGCAGTGGCGAAAGACTGCCGCAAAGTTATGTCGGTCTGCTGACCGACGCGCAGGGCAACGGCAAGTTGCTGGTCAGTTCACTGCGCCACGGCAAAACCATGACGATCAAGGTGATAGGCCCAATCACGCCGCCCGCCAGCGGCAGGCTGGTGCTGTGGGCTGTGCCCGCCACCGGTGCGGCGTTTGTACTGGGGACCGTGCCCACCAGCGGCTCCGCCGTGTCTGTGTTGCCGGACACCTCGGAAAAACTGCTGTCCAAGGTCAGCAAACTGGTGGTCACGCTGGAAACGGATGCCAGCCCGGCAGCGCCCGGCGCGACCGTCGTGTTCAGCGGTAATTGCGCCAAGTTGTGGTGAAGCGGCGCGGCAGGCCACAAATAGCAGGATATCCTGCATCCGTTTTGCGGCTTCGCCCGTTTGTCCAGGGTGCTGCACCACAGCGCATCCATCCACCGACATCTGAACAGGAGCCTTTCATGACCACCAAGACCCTTCGCCACTTCATCGCCCTGCCCATCCTGGGCCTGGCCCTGGCTGGCGCTGCACTGGCCGCCGACTTCCAGTCCACGCCTGTTGAAAACGCCCGTCTGGACGACTTTGCCACCGGCAAAAAAGCCATGGAGGCCAAAAAATGGGCCGAGGCCGTCAGCAGCTTCAACAAGGTCGTCGCGCAAAATCCGAAAAATGCCGACGCCTACAACTACCTCGGGTATTCCAGCCGCTGGCTGGGCAAATACGACGAAGCCTTTGCCGCCTACAACAAGGCGCTGACGCTGGATCCGAAACACAGGGGTGCACTGGAATACTCTGGCATCGCCTACCTGAAGACCGGCCAGAAAGCCCAGGCCGAAGCCCAGCTGGTCAAGCTGCAGGCGATCTGCAGCAGCTGTGAAGAAACCACCGACCTGGCCAAGGCGATTGCAGCAGCCAAATAGGCGCTGGGTGCTCTCCACCTCCCCGAGCGTGGTGCCGCGCCAGCGAACGTCTCAGGCGCGACTGGCCGAAAACAGCGCGCTGCTTTACATTGGCAGGCATGAACCCACTGACTTGCTTTTCCCTTTCCACCAGCGACCACATCGCCCATCTGGTGCTCAATCGCCCCGAAGCGATGAACACCATGCACCCGACCTTCTGGCGTGAGCTCGATGAGGTGCTCTCCCACCTCAACAAGGCCGGCGAGGCGCGCGTGCTGGTGATCTCCAGCACCGGCAAACATTTCAGCGCCGGCATGGCGCTGGAGACTTTTGGCGGCGCGATCAGCATGGACGACCAGAGCCCCGAAGGCCGTGCCGCCATGTTCGACCTGCTGGCCGGCATGCAGGCAACCTTTACCAAGCTGGAGACCCTGCGCATACCGGTGATTGCGGCCATCCAGGGCGGCTGCATAGGCGGCGCGGTGGACATGGTGACGGCCTGCTGCATTCGTTACGCCACCGCCGATGCGTTTTTCTGCATCCAGGAAATCAACATCGGCATGGTCGCCGACGTCGGCACCCTGCAACGCCTGCCCAAGCTGGTGCCGCTGGCCGTGGTCAAGGAGCTGGCCTACACCGGTCGGCGGCTCCCCGCGCAAAAAGCACTGGGTTACGGCCTGGTCAACGAAGTTTTTGAATCAGAAGAAGCCATGCTCGCCGCCGCATTGCAGTGCGCGAAGGAAATTGCCAGCAAGCCACCCGTCGCGATCTGGGGCACCAAGCAGGCTATCCATTACACCCGCGACCATTCGGTGGACGACGCGCTCAAACAGATGGGCTGGCTGCAAGGCGCGATCTGGAGCAATCAGCATGTGCGCGAGTCGGTGACAGCGATGAAGGAAAAACGCGCGGGGGACTTTCCCGGGCTGTCACCGCTCAAATATTTCAATGAAATCGGGCTCTAGCCCTTGTTGGACGGGCGTATGCAGCTATTGATTCAGTAGCACCCACAAGGGTCACCGTCATCCCGGACTCGATCCGGGATCCATGTGGGCATGACGCGACGTGACGAGCCAGCGCGGCATGGATTGCGGGTCAAGCCCGCAATGACAGACACGGCGCTTATTGCCGCGCCGTGCGCACATTCGGCGGCAGCGCCTGCGGATGACTGGTGCGAAACGGGTTGATGTCCAGGCCGCCGCGCCGGGTGTAACGCGCATACACCGACAGCCGCGCCGGGCTGCAGCGGGTCCAGATGTCCATGAAGATGCGCTCGACACACTGTTCATGAAACTCGTTGTGGTTGCGAAAACTCACGAGGTACTGCAGCAGGCCTTCCTGGTCGATGGGCGCACCTGAATAAGCAATTTGCACGCTGCCCCAGTCGGGCTGGCCGGTCACGAGACAGTTGCTTTTGAGCAGGTTGGACACCAGGGTTTCGCTGACCGGCGGCTCCTCATGGTCGGCAAACAGCAGCTCCGGCGTCGGCGTGTAATGTTGGCATTCGACATCGAGGCGGTCCAGGTTCATGCCGTCAAGTTCGTGCACGGGCTCCTGATCGAACAGCTCCGGCCCCAGCGTCTTGACACCGACACCGGCACCCACCGCCGCGTTGAGGTCGGCGCGAATACGCTCCCGCACCTCGCGCGCATCTGCGAAGCGCGTGTTGTTGAAACTGTTGAGATAAAGCTTGAAGGACTTGCTCTCGACGATGTTGGGCGATTCGCAGGGCACGGTGATGTGCGCCAGCGCCACCTGTGGCTTGCCGCGCAGGTTGAGCCAGCTCAGCTCGAACACGGTCCACATGTCGGCGCCCATGAAGGGCAAGGTTTCGCCAAGGCCGATTTCTGCGCGCTTGACGACACGCGGAATCGGGAACAGCAAGGAGGCGTCGTACTGGTCGATATAGGCCGAGCTTCTGCCCAGCTGCGACTCTTCAGGCTGGTTCATCGCGCGGTACCTGCTGCATTGAGATGAGGGATCAGGGGCTGCAGCACACGCTCGACCACACCGGCCGGCAGGTCGTGGCCCATGCCTTCAATACCTATCAGCCGGGCGCCCGGAATGCGCCGCGCCGTGTCTTCGCCGCAGGCAAAAGGCACCAGCGGGTCGGCCTTGCCGTGCACCACCAGGGCCGGCAAACGCAGGGCCGCCAGTTCTGCGGCACGGCGGCCGTCGGCAACGATGGCCATCATCTGGCGCGTCACGCCGGCGGGGTGGAAGCTGCGTTCGGAGGCGGCCAGAATACGCAAGCGCAGTTCCGCGTCGTCCACCGGAAAACCCGGGCTGCCGATGGCCTTGAAGAGTTTGACGTAATGGTCCATGATGGAGGACAGGTCCTTGCCGGCCGGCCGGCTCAGCAGCACCCGCATGACATGCGGTTCAGCCTGCGGCAGGCCGCGCGCACCGCTGGAGCTCATGATGCTGGTCAGGCTCAGCACACGCGCCGGCGCGGCCAGGGCCACGCGTTGCGCAATCATGCCACCCATGCTGACACCGACCACATGCGCCTTGTCGATCTGCAGCACGTCAAGCACCGCCAGCGCATCAGCCGCCATGTCGTGCAGCGAATAGAGTGACTTTACGGGTAGG
This sequence comes from Polaromonas sp., assembly GCF_041689105.1. Classification (GTDB taxonomy): domain Bacteria; phylum Pseudomonadota; class Gammaproteobacteria; order Burkholderiales; family Burkholderiaceae_C; genus Polaromonas. Next base: position 38,552 of record NZ_JBDNGU010000089.1, read on the forward strand.
CCCAGCTTGTACTTGAGGCTTGCCCAGACCAGGTTGGGCTGGCCCAGGTGGTCAAACTTCTGCGACAGGCCGATGTCGCGGTTGTCCAGCCGAACCACGCGGTAACCGGCGTCCATCAGGGCCTGCACCAGCGCCGGCGGCCACGCCACCAGCTGCATGCCCAGGCCCATGATCAGCAGCACGACAGGCCGGCCGCTCGCGTCGCCCGGGTGGGTGTCTTCAATTTCGATGTCGATGTTGTTGGCTCGTATTTTCATCTGGTGATTATGTCCATCTCTGTCGGAGCGGGGTACCCGGACTGCCTCAGCAGGGGCCGCGGAACTGGCTTTGCCAGGCTGCAGGCGCCGTTCCCTGCAAGGGGAGAAGGCGCTACACGCAGTGAGCGTCCGACAGGGGTGTGCCCAGAACCCTGCAGTGAGCCTCAACAGGGGTGTTAAACAAACTCCCGTTCACGCAGCCATTTGGTGGCGATCCATTTTTCACCGGCCAGCACCGGCATGCCGCCATGCAGCGTCTGGCTGCTGGGGTGGGCCATGCCGTAGCTGAAAAACACTGCGCTGCCGCGCCGCGGCACCACTTGCAGCCGCAAATCGGGAAACACCGTCGCGCCGCCCTCGGCTGGCTCTTGCAGATACATGATGACCGTGGCCACACGTTGGCCGCCGCGCGCCAAAATGCTGGGGGTACCGGGCTCGAACGGGTCAAAATAATCGTAGTGCGGCTTGTACTCGGTGCCTGGCCCATAACGCAGCACCTGCAGGCCTTCGCCGTTTTCAAGCGGCCACCCGAGCAGCCGGGCAATGCGCGCCTCTATGCGCGCGACCACGGTATTTTCACCCCGCGTGAAAAACATACCGTCGCTGGTGCGGTCATCATGCAGCTCCTCACCGCCGGTTTCCAGCGCCACCGTCAGCGAACGCTGTAGCCGGGGCTTGGCCGCATCGATCAGCGCCAGACATTCTTGCTCGTCCAGCAGATTCTCAAGCACCAGCAGATCGGGCCCGCGCATCACCGTGCTGATGTCCACGCGCCGGTCGCCAGCATCGAGTCGCAGGCTCGATTCAGCACTGGCAGGCCAGGGCACAGGCAGCGCTGGTGGCGGCGTTTCACTGAGTGCCTCGCTCGCCACCTGGTGGCTCCAGCCTGCAGCAAGCATGGCCTGTAGCACGACTTCGCGCCCATGGCCTTCGGCGGCCTGGGCGGCCATCCAGTTGCGCAGCTCTCGCGTGATGGTCTGACCTTGCACTGTGCTCACGGGTGATGTCACGACTGCTCCCTTCAATGAAATGTCAGGCTGCCTGTTTGCGCCTGAACACCAGGCGGTCAGGCTGCGATGCGGCAGCTTCGAACTGGTAACCCTCGGCGTCAAAGCCTTCCAGCTTTTTGACCGTGGCGATCTTTTTCTCGACGGCATAACGCACCATCAGTCCGCGCGCGCGCTTGGCATTGAAGCTGATGATTTTGTACTTGCCGCTCTTGAACTCCTCGAAGACGCAGCTGACCACGCGCGGCTTCAGGGCCTTCAGGTCCACCGCCTTGAAGTATTCCTCGCTCGCAAGATTGACGATCACCGGAGATGTGTCTGCGGCTGCGCGCTCATTGAGGTAGACAGAAATCATGCTACCCCAGAACTGGTACAGGTTGCTGCCTTTGTCGGTAGCCAGGCGTGTGCCCATCTCCAGGCGGTAAGGCTGCATCAGGTCCAGCGGCCGCAACACGCCGTACAGTCCGCTCAAAATACACAGATGCGCCTGCGCCCAGTCGAGCTGCGCAGGTTTGAGACTTCTTGCATCCAGGCCACCATAGACGTCGCCATCAAAAGCCAGCGCCGCCTGCTTCGCGTTCTTTGCAGTGAAGCGGGTGGACCAGGCTTGATACCGCGCCACGTTCAGCCCGGACAGCGTGTCAGACAGGGACATCAGTTCAGCGATCTGCTGCGGCGACTTCTCCCTGAGCACCTTGATCAACTGGCTGGACTGCCTGACGAACAGGGGCTGGGTGTGGCTGGCGACGTGAGGCTGGGTCTCAAAATCCAGCGATTTCGCGGGCGAAAGTAAAAACAGCATAGGGAGCGGGCAATCAAGTGAGGCAACCCCTGACTTTACGACAGCGCGGCGCCGCCCGGTGGCCGGCGTCGGGGAGGCCCGGCTCAGTGCAGGTCGCTGACCAGCGACGCCAGCGCTTCTGCCGGAATCGTCCTATGCGCCGGGTAGTGGGTGTGATCGCAACCGAGCTTGACACCGGCGCCGGCCTTGACCGCCGCGCACATGGGCGGGCTCAGCTCAAAGCGCAAAAAATGCACAGCCGAGGTCTTCTCGTCGTTCTCCCGGTCCATATCCTCGTCGGCAATCGCGTACACCCGCGCATGGCCTTCGACCTCGACAAACAGCCGGTCTTCAACACCGATCAGGCGCGCCAGTTCGCGCTTGCGCTCGTTGACGTCGGGGTACTCGATCAGCATGGTCGCCTTCCAGTTGCTGCCGTCGGGCATCAGCGGCGCGTAGGCTTCAATTTCCTGGGTGATGCCGTCTTCTTCAAAGATTTTTTCGAGGCGCAGCATTTCCTGGATCTGGTACCGAATGCTGGTTTCGCTCTCGAACTGCACGTTGATGTGCTCCCCCAGGTGAACGCTGCGCAACTGGCGGTGGGCCATGATTTGCGCCTTGAATTCCTTGCGGTATTTCGTGTACGCCTCCAGCGTCATCAGGCTCTCGCGCGTTATTTTTCCGGTGATTTGCATACTTTGAACTCCAAATGGCGTCATGCCGGACTCCGATCCTGCATCCATGTCGGCATACCACCATGGATGGCGGGTCAAGCCCGCGATGACAAAGTCAAAACATTATTTCAATCCGTAGGCCGTCCGTATCAACGTCAACGGGTGTTTTTGCGGCGGCGCACCAAGCTGGTTGACTTCAAAGCCCTGGGCGATGTGGTGGCCGCCCAGCGGGCAGTCGCTGCTGATCACGTCGGGCAAGCCTCCGTCCTTGTGGCTGGCCATGGCCTTGAACAGCGGCTTGCCGATTTTCATGGCCTGCTGGTGATAGGGAACTTTGACGCCGAAGGTGCCGGCGTGACCCGAACAGCGCTCGTGCGTTTGCACGCTGGTGCCCGGCACCATCTTGAGCATCTCCTCGGTTTTCTTGCCGATGTTCTGTACGCGGCCGTGGCACGGGATCTGGTAGCTGATCTTGCCAAGTGGTACGGGAAACTCCGTCTTGATCAAACCGTCGCGCTTGCGCGCCATCAGGTATTCAAACGGATCCCACATGTGCTCCTTGACGAGTTGCACATCGGCGTCCTCCGGGTACATCAGAGGGATTTCCTGCTTGAACATCAGGGTGCAACTGGGCACGGCACTCAGGATGGCAAAGCCGTCCCGCGCATAACGGGCCAGCACTGGAATGTTGGCCTCCTTGCTCTCGTTGACCGAATCGAGGTCGCCCAGCTCCAGCTTGGGCATGCCGCAGCACTTTTCCTTCTCGACCAGCACGTAGGGCACTTCGTTGTGGTCCAGCACCTTGAGCAGGTCGTGGCCGATGCCCGGCTCGTTGTAATTGATGTAGCAGGTGGAATAAATCACCACCTTGCCGGGCGTCTTGACGCCGTCTTTCACCGGGTGCGGCGGCGACTCGGGTGCGCTGGAGCGGAACTTCTTTGTGGCCAGCTCAGGCAGCCAGGCGTTTTTGTCCACGCCCAGTACTTTCTCCATCACGGCGCGCGCCGGTTTGGTCTTGTTCACCGCATTGACAACCTGGACCACGATGGGGATGCCGGCGAACTGGCCATGCACGTCGGTGGAAGACAAAAACTTTTCGCCGGTGCCCACTTCGCCTTTCCTGAACTTGATGGCCTTGGCGCGCAGCATGGTGTGCGGAAAGTCGAGGTTGAACTCGTGCGGCGGCACATAGGGGCACTTGGTCATGTAGCAGAGGTCGCACATGTAACACTGGTCGACCACCTTCATGTAGTCTTTTTTGTCCACGCCATCAACTTCGCCGGTCTTGCTTTCGTCGACCAGGTCAAACAGGGTGGGGAAGGCGCCGCACAAACTGACACAGCGCCGGCAGCCGTGACAGATGTCGAAAATGCGCTCCATCTCGTGAAAGGTTGCGGCCTCGTTGTAGTAGTCCGGGTTTTTCCAGTCGATAGCGTGGCGCGTGGGCGCTTGCAGATTGCCTTCTGTGGCCATGGCTCGTCTCTTGTTGTTTCTCCCTCGCCCCCGTGGGGAGAGGGTTGGGGTGAGGGGTCTCGGCTAAGGTGAAGGCAAGGCTCAATGCGCCCACCCTCACCCTAGCCCTCTCCCGGAGGGAGAGGGAACATGCAGAATCAGTCCACCAGTTCAGCGAGTGCCTTGGTGTATCGATTCGCATGCGAGCGCTCGGCCTTGGCCAGCGTTTCAAACCAGTCGGCCACTTCGTCGTGGCCTTCGTCACGCGCGGTCTTGGCCATGCCGGGGTACATGTCGGTGTACTCGTGGGTCTCGCCGGCCACGGCAGATGCGAGGTTGTCACGGGTGGCACCGAAAGGCATGCCGGTGGCCGGGTCGCCGCACTGCTCCAGCCACTCTAGGTGGCCGTGCGCGTGGCCGGTTTCGCCTTCTGCGGTGGAGCGGAACAGCGCCGCAACATCAGGCTGGCCTTCAACGTCGGCCTTGTTTGCGAAATACGGATAACGGCGGTTGGCCTGTGATTCGCCGGCAAATGCGGCCTTCAGGTTTTCTTCCGTCCTGGAGCCTTTGAGAGCAGCCATGGAAATCTCCTTCGTGGTTGTGAAAGTTGTGCGAACCCCAAAGCGTCTGCCGGGGAACTCGCACACCTTAGACCGATTCGGGCGCTGCGTCTAATTGCTTGGCTCAATACCGGACAAATACAAAAGCTATCACTCAAGTGCAATTGATACCCATTCTCAATAAATCAGGCAGCCAAGAAAACACGCCATGCCGCCCTGCTTGGCAGAGCCATGGAGTTACGATATAGTAAATTCATTATGAATAGGTAAATTTAAACGGGTGACCACCCCCAGCTAAAACAACCCGCTGTTCAATCTGGAGAACTCCATGGCTGCCTTGATGAAAAACCCGCTTCCGCTCTCTGCGCTGTCGTCGCTGCCGCCGCCAGCGCCCGTGCAGCAACTGCACCACTACGCCTACCGCGCCAGGGATGCCGAGGAGACCCGGCATTTTTACGAAGACATCCTCGGGCTGCCGCTTTACCACATCATCCAGAGCGACTACGTCCCCAGCACCGGCGAGTACTGCCCCTACACCCACTTCTTCTTTCGCCTGCAGGATGGCTCCTTCATCGCGTTTTTCGACCTGGGCAACGACGAGGCCGCGCTACCCTCGCCCAACACGCCGCTGTGGGTCAACCACATCTCGTTTCGCGTCAACACGGTCGCCGACCTGGAAGCCATGAAGGCGCGCCTGCAGGCCGACGGCACCGAGGTGCTGGGCGTAACCGACCACCATATTTTCAAGAGCATTTACTTCTTCGACCCCAACGGCGTGCGTCTGGAGCTGACGGCGCAGCTGGCAGATGAATTCGAGATGCTGCAGGAAAGCAAAACCGCGCACGCGCGGCTGGCCGAATGGACGGCACGCAAGCAGCAGTGGCGCGAGGAAAAAACTGCGGGCAAGGCAGTCGCGCCGCTCAAGCCGCAGCAGAACGACCGGCCGGAAGTTGCCAGCAAACCCGCCGCTTGATCTATTTCACTACTGATTTAATAGCAGCGTGCGCCCGTCCGACAAGGGCTGGAGCCAGAAATCTCTTATAAAACCATCGTCCGAGGGTGACCCGCCATGCTGGAGACACAAGCCGCTTATGCCGACACCGCTTTCAGCAACGGCTATGAGTTCACCCAGGGCACGGGTTACACCCTGCCCGAGTACCCCTTTGTTGCGCCGCCAGAGTTGGCGACGAGCGAGGTCCGGCGCTGCCCCCTGGTCATCGTCGGCGGCGGCATCAGCGGGCTGAGCCTGGCCTGCGCGCTGGCCCACCTGGGGGTCGAGGCGCTGCTGCTGGACGAGGACAACACCGTGGGCGTCAAGGGCGCATCGTCGCGCGGCATTTGTTATGCCCAGAAAACGCTGGAGATTTTCAAGCGCCTGGGCGTCTACGAGCGCATCGCGCGCAAGGGCATTCAGTGGAGCGTGGGCCGCACCTTTGCCGGCGAGGACGAGGTGTATTCCTTCGACCTGCGCCAGCAGCAGACCCATTCACTCAGCGCGGAGCCGCCTTTCATCAACATCCAGCAGTTCTACATCGAGGGTTTTCTGGTCGAGCAAATCCACACGCTTTGTCGCAGCCAGCCCTGCATCGACATCCGCTGGAACAACCGCATCACCGCGTTTGAGCAGAACAACGCCTTCGCCACGCTGTCCATCACCACGCCGGCCGGTGACTACACGCTGCAGGCCGACCATGTGATCGACTGCACAGGCTCGCGCAGCCCATTTCGCGCCTGGTGCGGCGCCTCGATCACCGCCAAAAAAGGCGACGACCGCTGGTGTATCGCTGATGTGCGCTTCAAGGACGCACCGCCGGTCGAGCGCCACACCTGGATCGAGGCGCCCTTCAACGACAACCGCGCCGTCTGGCAACACCTGATGGCCGACGGCGTATGGCGCATCGACTACCAGATGGCCCCCAACTGCGACCCCGAGCAGGTCAGCCGCGAGGACGTGGTTCGGGCCCGGCTCAACGCCCAGTTCAAGCGTGAGCTCGGCGAGGACGAATGCCATATCGTCTGGGTCGGCCCCTATGCCTACCGCAGCGAATGCCTGGACGGCCTGCGCCACGGCCGGGTGTTTTTTGTCGGTGACGCGGCCCACGTCGTCAGCCCCTTCGGCGCACGCGGTGGCAACTCCGGCGTGCAGGACGCCGACAACCTGGCCTGGAAACTCGCTGCCGTGCTGCAGGGCCGGGCCAGCCCCAGCCTGCTGGATAGCTACAGCGCCGAGCGCCATGAGGCGGCACAACAAAACGTGCTGGTCACCAACCGCACAGCCCGCTTCCTGCGCCCGGCCGACGGCGCCGAGCGCCTGTTCCGCACCGCGGCGCTGGGCCTGGCGCGGCAGCACCTGTTCGCGCGACAACTGGTCAACACCGGCCGGATGTCGGTGCCCAATACCTACTCGCGCAGCGCGGTTTGTGACAAAACTGGCGGCATGGCGACACAAAATGTCAGTTTTTCGTGGGCCAACGGCCAGCCCGGCGAGCTGGTGGACCTGCTCAGCTGGGCCGGCGGGCAGTTGCTGTTGCTGGTGTTCGGCGCGTTGCCGGCGTCCGCAGCCAGCCGCCTGCGGGAACTCGCAGGGCAAAGCGGCTTGCGCTGCGTGCAGGTGCTGGCGCCCGGCGAGCAGCCGCAAGCGAGAGAACATGTGATCGACCGGCGGGGGCACCTGCGCGCCACCTGCTGCGTGGCAGCTGCGACCGCAGGCGGCTGGGCGCTGTTGCGGCCCGACAGTTATGTGGCCGCCACCGGGCAGCGGCTGGATTCCGGCCTGGTACGCGCCGTCAGCGTCGCCATCGGCCTGCAGGAGGAAAACGCGTGAAAAGCAGCCTCAACTTCCAGGACGCCGATACCTTTTACGAAGGCCTGCTGGACGCCCACCAGGGTCTGAGCCGTGAGGAGTCCGAGTTGCTGAACGCCCGGCTGATCCTGATCCTGGCCAACCAGCTGGGCGACACGGTCGTGCTCCAGGCCTGTATCGACGCAGCCCGGGCCAGCGCGCCCGCCTGAGACCGCGCCAGTCGAATAAAATCGGCACAACCTGATCCACCCCGACGGCATCTCACCAGATGCCGTTTTTCATTGCTGCCCATGACCGACCCTGCCAAGCCCCTGCCCACCCCACCCACCGCCGGCAGCCCGCCTGAGCGGGTAAGCGTGCCCACGCCGGGGCTGGACAGCCTGGCCAAGTCTTTCGAGCCGGCCGCGATTGAAAGCCAGTGGGGTCCGCTCTGGGAAGCCAGCGGCATGTACGAACCCACGCTGGACTCTAGCAAACCGTCGTTCTCGATCCAGCTGCCGCCGCCCAATGTGACCGGCACGCTGCACATGGGCCACGCCTTCAACCAGACCATCATGGACTCGCTAACGCGTTATCACCGCATGAAGGGCGACAACACGCTGTGGGTGCCCGGCACCGACCATGCTGGTATCGCCACACAAATCGTGGTCGAGCGCAAGCTGCAGGGCGAAGGCAAGAGCCGCCACGACCTGGGCCGCGAGAAGTTCGCCGAAAAAGTCTGGGAATGGAAAGAGGAGTCCGGCACAACCATCACGCGCCAGATGCGCCGCATGGGCGACTCGGTGGCCTGGAAACACGAGTACTTCACGATGGACCCGAAGATGTCCAAAGTCGTGACCTCGACCTTTGTGCAGCTCTACGAGCAGGGCCTGATCTACCGCGGCAAGCGCCTCGTCAACTGGGACCCAATCCTGAAATCCGCCGTCAGCGACCTGGAAGTCGAGAGCGAAGAGGAAGACGGTTTTCTCTGGCACATCTCTTACCCGTTGACCGACGGCTCGGGTTCGCTGACCGTCGCGACGACCCGGCCCGAGACCATGCTGGGCGACGTGGCGCTCATGGTGCATCCCGAGGACGAGCGTTACCAGCACCTGATCGGCAAAGAAGTTGTGTTGCCGTTGTGCAACCGTCGCATTCCGGTCATTGCCGACGACTACGTGGACAGGGAATTTGGCACGGGTGTTGTGAAGGTCACACCTGCACATGATGCAAACGACTATGCCGTTGGTCAGCGCAACAGTTTGGTCGCCATTGGTGTGCTGGGCTTGGACGCAAAACTCTTGTCATTCGAGTCGGTAAAAAGCCACTGGGACTTGGTCTGGAACTATGGCGCCCAAAGTGATGAAGAGCGGCCTTATCACTCTGTCCTGTATAACTTTTTAGTGGGTTTGAACGACCTCGGCAAGCAAGACGCCATTTCTCGAATTATTCCTGAACATCTACAAGGGTTGGATCGCTTTGATGCACGTAAAAAAATCGTGTTTGAGTTAGACCAAGCTGGTTTTCTCGTTGAAACAAAAAAGCATAAATTGATGGTCCCGCGTTGCGCGCGCACTGGTCAAATCATTGAGCCTATGCTTACCGATCAGTGGTTTGTCGCAGTCAACAAGGTGAGCCCGAAGGACGGCACAGGAAAATCCATCGCTCAAAAAGCACGCGATGCGGTGGCGAGTGGTGAAGTTAAATTTGTGCCCGAGCAATGGGTGAACACTTACAACCAATGGATGGGGAGTATCCAGGATTGGTGCATCTCACGCCAACTTTGGTGGGGCCATCAGATCCCGGCGTGGTATTCCAAGTTTGATCCGGAACCCTATGTAGCCCGAACAGAGCAAGAGGCGTTGGTTAAGTTTTACGTTGCAATAGACAAAGCAATTCTGTCCGCTCAATCAGCGGTCAACAACATTGACCCGCGCCATAAGGACGCCGCTCTTAGTAATGTTGCTCGTCTTGAACGCATTCGCGGCGACGGGCTGTCTAGGGATGAAGACGTTCTCGACACCTGGTATTCGTCGGCCCTCGTGCCCTTCTCCTCCCTCGGTTGGCCCGAAAAAACCAAAGAACTCGATCTCTTTTTGCCGTCCAGCGTGCTGGTCACCGGCTACGACATCATTTTCTTCTGGGTCGCCCGGATGATCATGATGACCACCCATTTCACCGGCCAGGTGCCCTTTCACCACGTCTACATCCACGGTCTGGTGAAGGATGCCCAGGGCAAGAAGATGAGCAAGTCCGAGGGCAATGTGCTGGACCCGGTGGACCTGATCGACGGCATAGAACTGGCGCCGCTGCTCGACAAACGCTCGCAGGGCCTGCGCAAGCCCGAGACCGCCCCACAGGTGCGCAAGAACACCGAGAAGGAATTCCCCGCCGGCATCCCGGCCTATGGCGCGGACGCACTGCGTTTTACCTTTGCTTCGCTGGCCAGCCTGGGCCGCAGCATCAATTTCGACAGCAAGCGCTGCGAGGGGTACCGAAATTTCTGCAACAAACTCTGGAACGCCACACGTTTCACACTGATGAACTGCGAAGGCCAGGACTGCGGCTTGGCGGAACACACCAAAGAGCAATGCGCGCCCGGTGCCGAATTCCACAACTACCTGAGCTTCTCGCAGGCGGACCGCTGGGTTGCCTCCACCCTGCAACGTGTCGAGGCCGATGTCGCCAAAGGTTTTGCCGACTACCGACTCGACAACGTGGCTGGCAGCATCTACCAGTTTGTCTGGGACGAGTTTTGCGACTGGTACCTGGAAATTGCCAAGGTGCAGATCCAGAACGGTACACCAGCCGAGCAGCGCGCCACGCGCCGCACGCTGATCCGCACGCTCGAAGCGATCCTGCGCCTGGCGCACCCGGTGATTCCTTTCATCACCGAGGAGCTGTGGCAGAAAGTCGCGCCGGTGGCAGGCCTGAAAAAAGGCGACTACATCGGCCAGGCCGCCTACCCGCAAAGCCAGCCGGCCAAGATCGATGCGTTGGCCGAGGCGCACGTCGCCAAACTCAAGACACTGGTGGACGCCTGCCGCAACCTGCGGGGCGAGATGAAGGTCTCACCTGCCACACGGCTGCCGCTGTTTGTGGTCGGCGACCAGGCCTTCATGACCCAGTCCGCGCCTGCCATCAAGGCGCTGGCCAAGCTCAGCGAAGTCAAGGTGTTTGAAAGCGAGGCCGAGTGGGCCAAGGCGGCCGAGACCGCACCTGTCGCCGTGGTGGGGGAGGCCAAGGTCTGCCTGCACATGGAGGTGGACCTCGTGGCCGAAAAAGCCCGCCTGGGCAAGGAAGCCACGCGGCTGGAAGGCGAGCTGGTCAAGGTTCAGGCCAAGCTGGCCAACGAGGCTTTTGTGGCCAAGGTGCCGCCTGCGGTGCTGGATCAGGAGCGCAAGCGGCTGGTGGAGTTCACGGCGACGCTGGAGAAAATTCGCACCCAGCTAGCGCGGTTGAACTAACTTCCAGACCTCGTTTGGAGGCGACTCCCCTTCAAGCAGGGGCCGCGGAACCGGCTTTGCCGGGCCGCAGGCGCAGCGGCCCCCTCGGGGGGCAGGGATTTACACGAAGTGAATGACCGTGGGGGCCATTTCTAGCGCATGCCGAATTCGGGCTCGCCCCACTGCGATGGCGACACCGCACCGGGCAATTCCATCTCCATAGGCGCGCTCGGCACATAGTCAGCGCTGCGCGGCTGTCCGGCTGCAATGGCCTCATGCATGCGATGCGCCACATACCAGCTCGAACGCAGGCGTGCCTCCCGGGTGTGCGAACCCAGACGCGGCGTGATGAACAGGTTTTTCAAGCCGTTGACGGGCGAGTTTTCACCGGCGAAATTGTCTTCGGCACCATCGAGAATGCAGGCCTCAAGGCGTCCATCACACAGGGCCGCAGCCAAGGCAGTTTCGTCAAAAAGCGCGCTGCGACTGATGCCCACCCACAATTGCCCGCGCTTGCAGGCGACCAGCAGCTTTTCATTGACGAAACCGCGAAACCTGTTGGCATACAGCATCTGCACCGACACCGCATCGGACTGGCTGACCAGTTCGGTCAGAGTGACAGGCTGGATGCGCAAACGCTCCCAGATCGGGGCGGTATGGTGTACGGCCGGGTCATACCCGATCAGGCGCACGCCCAGGCTGGTCAACATGCCGGCCAGCGTGTGCGCGGTGGGTGCCAGCCCCAGGATACCCACGGTGCTGCCGTGCAGCTCGCGGCCCATCTGAGTGGAGGGATGGCGCTTGCCCATCAGCGCCGAAACCACGCCGCGCCGGTACAGCAGCAGCAGGCTGCTCAGCAGGTATTCGGCGTTGGAACGCACGTTGGCACTGCTCGCATGAACCACCTTGATACCGCGCTCCTTGCAGGCTTCCAGGTCGGTGTTGTCAGTGCCCACATGCAGGCGGCCGACGGCCTTGAGTTTGGGCAGAAAGTCGAGAAAGTCGCGGGTCACCACCGTTTGGCGCGGGAAAACAATGCCGCGCGTCTTGTAGGCCGTCTTGCGCAGGAGCACAAGATCATCCGCCAGCTCGGGACGGTATTCCACGCTGTGCCGCGACTCCAGCCAGGTCATGGCCTCAGGCACCAATGCATCAAGAAGTAAGATGTCCACCCGGTTATCCTTTTTTTTCATCGCGCAGTTTGTGCGCTTCCCACACAGATTCGGGCTGCCGTCCGACACTAGCCGTGTATGAATCACGCCACACTCTAGCCCTTTAACCTTTAAAAGTCGATGCAAAAAGTCACACTCAAAAAGGCCGTATTCCCGGTCGCAGGCTTGGGAACGCGGTTTCTGCCCGCCACCAAGGCGCAACCCAAGGAAATGCTGCCCGTCGTGGACAAGCCCTTGATCCAGTACGCGGTCGAAGAGGCCTACGCGGCAGGCATCCGCCACATGATTTTCGTCACCGGACGCAATAAACGGGCCATCGAAGACCACTTCGACACCGCTTATGAGCTGGAAACCGAGCTGGAAGCTGCAGGCAAGCACAAACTGCTTGAACTGGTCCGCTCCATGAACCCCGGTGACATGGACTTTTCGTATGTTCGTCAACCACGCTCTCTCGGTCTGGGCCACGCGGTTCTCTGCGCCGAGCATCTGGTCGGCAATGAGCCTTTTGCCGTGCTGCTGGCTGACGACCTGATGGTCGGCTCCCCGCCCGTGCTGGCCCAGATGGCCGAGCAGTTCGCGCAGTTGCATCAATCAGTGCTGGCTGTGCAGGAAGTGCCAGCCGAACAAACCCGCCGCTATGGCATCGTGGCGGGCGAAACCGTCAACGACAAGCTCATCAAGGTCGGGACGATGGTGGAAAAACCGGCCCCGGAAGTAGCACCCTCCCGCATGGGGGTGGCGGGCCGCTACGTCCTGACACCCGCCGTTTTCAGGCATATCCGCAACCAGTCCACTGGGGTGGGCGGTGAAATTCAGCTGACCGACGGCATTGCCGGCCTGATGAACGAGGAAAGCGTGTATGCCTTCCAGTACAGCGGCAAGCGTTATGACTGCGGCAGCAAAGAAGGTTTTCTGGAGGCCACGGTGGAACTCGCCCTGGCGCACCCTGAAGTTGGCGAGCATTTTCGCAACTACCTGAAGAATCTTCAGGTAGCCTGACCGCGCACCGGGCAGTCTCCAGCCTTCCCGCCGGAATCCGGGGACGGTCAGCGGCGCTTGAGCACGTGGATGAAGTCGCCGCCTTCGGTTTGCTGATCCACCAGCTCATTGCCTGTTTGCTTGGCAAACGCCATGAAGTCCCGCGTGGAGCCAGAATCGGTGGACACCACGCGAAGCAACTGGCCGCTGCTCATTTCAGCAAGCGCCTTTTTTGCTTTCAGGATGGGCAGGGGGCAATTCAGGCCGCGTGTGTCGAGTTCTTTGTCAATGTGCATCGTGTGTCCTTGATTGCCGCTATTTTAAGCAAATCGACAAGCCGACGTCCGTTTCTCAAGGCCTGGCCGTCGCCGAGCGGCCTCAGGCACCCACCGGCCGACGGCAAACGCCACGCCAGCAGAGCATCTGCCCCGACCGGTCAGCCGACCGCAGAGGGCGAGTCCGCTATCAAATATATAGCTGCTTAAACTCACAGGGTATGGGCTGAGGGATATTTAGTGTGAAAGACAAAATCCCGGGCTTGCTGGGCAAACCCGGGATCGGACTGGCGGCGCCCTGACGCGCGGCGGCTTATTTCATGCCGAATTTGACTTTGGCATCGTTCTGGCAGCCGTCTTTGGCTGCACCAGACATGCTGTCGCAGCGCTCCTTGGCAGCCTTGTACATCGCTTCGTTTTTGTCGGCGTTGGCGTCCTTGCGGGCTTGGGCGACACTTTTAGCCTTGTCGTTGTTGGCCTCGGCGCCAGCCTTGCTGACCTTGGCATCGGCCTTGGCGCTTATGCGAGCAGCCTTGGCGTCCTTCATGCAAACATCCTTTGCATTGCCGGCGAAATCGTCACACTTTTCCTTGGCCAGGTCATACGCCGCGTCTGCCTTGGCGTCACGCACCTGTTTGTCATGCCTGGGGCTGGGCTTGTACTGGGCTTCCAGTTCGGCCTTGGCGACTTTTTCAGCGCCCTCGGCCTCTGCCTGACAGATGTCCTTGGCATTGGCGCTCAGGATGTCGCATTTTTCCTTGCCGGCCTTGTACTCGGCTTGGACGCGGTTTTTTTGCGCTTTGTAGTCTTCCTTGGTCAACGCCATGGCGTTGCCGGCAAAAGCACAGGAGACAGCGAGGGTAAACATGGCGAGTCGGGTTTTCATTGGATTCCTCTGGATGAATTTATGGCGGATTTTTCGTGCGAAGATTGATGACGTTTTGATCACTCCTATCGGTCCATGCATCGATCAGTGCGTTGCTGACAACGCAGGCTCAAGTTAGTAGCGCTCAAAAAATCCGGTGGGGTTGTGCTCCTGGAAAGACGCAAGCTGTTTCTCGGCCTCGTCTTTGGCCAGGCCGTGGCGCGCCTGGATACGTCCGAGCAACTGGTCGCGCTTGCCCGCGATGATGTCGAGGTCATCGTCGGTGAGGTGCCCCCACTGTTCCTTGACCTTGCCCTTGAACTGCATCCAGTTCCCTTCAATTCGATCGTCGTTCATGTGGACCTCCTGAGGTGTATTGACGAAATCGCGCGCGCTTGGGCTTCGCGACAGAGGACTCTTACCTTAGGGATCGCCATTCGGCACTCCGGTAGGCTGGCGCTAGAGATGGGCGTAGGCGGCTACCTACAGCCAGGCATGTGCTGCCTGCGCCTGGAAAATGCGGCGGCCGGCTATTTCGCGCGCAAGGTGCGGCCGAGCAGCAGCACCGGCAACAAGCCCACCAACACCAGGGCCAGGGCTGGCAAGGCTGCCTCGCCGAGGCGCTCATCGCGCGCCAGCTGGTAGGTCACCACCGCCAGCGTGTCGCTGTTGAAGGGGCGCAGCACCAGCGTGGCGGGCAACTCCTTCATCACGTCCACAAACACCAGCAGGGCGGCTGCGCCCACGGAGCGCCTGAGCAGGGGCCAGTGCACCTTGAGCAGCAAGGCGGCGCCTGTGCTGCCCAGCATGCGGGCACTGTCGTCAAAACTTGAGGGGATGCGTGAGTAGCCGCTTTGCACCGACTGCAGCGCCACAGCCGTGAAGCGCACCAGGTAGGCCCACACGATGCCAAGCACCGTCCCGGTGACCCAATAGCCCGCCGCGGTTTGCGGGGCCGTCGCCTGCAACCATCCCACCGGTAGCAACAAGCCCACCACAATCACCGCGCCCGGGACGGCATAACCGAGACTGGCCAGTTGCACAGCGGCACGCGTCAACCAGTCGGGCTCGCGCCGCAGCGCAAAAGCCAAACCCAGGGCGAGCGCCGTGGCCAACGCTGCGCTGAGCCCGGCCAGGCCCAGGCTGTTGAGAGACCAGCCCACAAACTGCGTCCAGGGCAAATCGCCCCAGCTGCCCATCAAGGGGCGCAGCATGAACAGGACAGGCAACACAAACCCCAGGGTGATGGGCAATACACAGACCAGCCAGGCCATGCCGGCTTTCATGCCGCGCAGTACTGTGGGCACGGTTTCGGCGGTCCCGGCGCGGTCTCCCCGGCTGGTAGCAAAACGCATGCGGCGTTGCGCGTGGTGTTCGATGCGCAACAGCACAGCCACAACCAGCAACAACACCGTGGCCAGCTGGGCAGCTGCAAGGCGGTTGTCCATGGCCAACCAGGCCTTGTAGATACCGGCGGTAAAGGTCTGGATGCCGAAGTAGCTGGACACACCAAAGTCGGCCAGCGTCTCCATCAGCGCCAGCGCCACGCCGGCGGCCACGGCAGGTCGGGCCAGTGGCAGCGCAACCTCGCGGATGCGGCGATGCAGCGGCGCGCCCAGCAGCCGCGCCGCCTCCATCAAATGCGCGGCCCGCTCGGACAAGGCGGTTCGGGCCAGCAAATAGACATAGGGGTACAGAGAGACGGTAAAGACCAGCACAGCCCCGCCCAGGCTGCGTATCTCGGGCAGCAGCCGCCCCTGCAGGCCGAAGCTTTCGCGCAGTGCACTTTGCAGCGGCCCGGCGTATTGCAAGAAGTCGGTGTAGGCGTAGGCCACCACGTAAGCCGGCATCGCCAGCGGCAGCAGCAGCGCCCAGGAGAAAAAGCGTCTCCCCGGAAAATCAAAAAGGGTGACCGCACTTGCGGTCGCCATGCCGATCACGGCCACGCCCAGCGCCACCGCCAGGCACAGCAGCAGTGAGGTCCATGCGTAGTCGGGTAAAACGGTTTGCAGCATTTGCTGCAGGATGGGCAGGGAATCGCCATCGAGTTCCAGCCACGACAGGATCACCGCCAGCACCGGCAGGGTGAGAACGGCCATCAGCAGCAGCAGCAGCGCAGAAAGAATAAGGCGACGGGGCATGCGGTCCAGAAAAGATAGAGAGTGTTGTTGCGTCCGCCGGCCCATGCCTGTGGCCGCTCCGGGGCTTTGGGTTCTGCAAGTGTGAATGAGAATTGTAAGCATCTACAATTCAATCCATGTTTTTAGACCTTTCCCACCTGGTGGTGCACTACGCGGGCCAGCCCCGGCCCGCGGTCAATGGGGTCTCGCTGGGCCTGGCGGTCGGCGAGATCGGCGTGATGATCGGGCCATCGGGCTGCGGCAAAACCACCTTGCTGCGGGCTGTCGCAGGCCTGGAACGGGCGCAGACGGGCAGTATCTCGCTGGCGCAGGAAACGGTCAGCAGCGGCATGCTGCACATGCCGGCTGAAAAGCGTCGCATCGGCATGGTGTTCCAGGACTACGCCCTGTTTCCGCACCTGGACGTAGCCCACAACGTGGCTTTCGGGCTGGCGCACCTGCGCCCGGCCGAGCGTCAGCAACGCATCACCGAGGTGCTGGAGATGGTCGGCCTGGGCAGCGCACAACGGCGCTACCCGCATGAGCTGTCGGGTGGCCAGCAGCAGCGCGTGGCGCTGGCGCGCGCGCTGGCGCCGAGGCCGCGCCTGCTGTTGCTGGACGAGCCTTTTTCCAACCTGGATGTGGATCTCCGCGAACGGCTGGCGCATGAGGTGCGCGGCATCCTGAAACTGGCGGGCGCCACGGCATTGATGGTCACCCACGACCAGCTCGAAGCCTTTGCCATCGGTGACCGCATCGGCGTGATGAGCGACGGCCAGTTGCACCAGTGGGACGAGGCCTATGAGCTTTACCACCGGCCAGCGACGCGTTTTGTGGCCGACTTCATTGGCCACGGCGTGTTCACCCGCGCACAGATCATCCAGCGCGGCGACAACGTGGTGGTGAGTACCGTTCTGGGTGAGCTGAGCGACGTGCTGGAATGCCCCTTGCCTGGCGCCTATGCCGATGGCGTGTGCGACGTGCTGCTGCGCGCCGACGACATCGTGCACGATGATGCGGCGCCGGTAAAGGCGCAAATTGTGCGCAAGGCGTTTCGCGGCTCGGAGTTTTTGTACACCCTGAAGCTCCGCAGCGGTGAGACGGTGATGGCGCATGTGCCGTCGCACCACGACCATGCGCTGGGCGAGTGGATCGGCATTCGC
Source organism: Polaromonas sp. (assembly GCF_041689105.1). Taxonomy (GTDB): domain Bacteria; phylum Pseudomonadota; class Gammaproteobacteria; order Burkholderiales; family Burkholderiaceae_C; genus Polaromonas. The sequence goes on from NZ_JBDNGU010000089.1 coordinate 56,084, forward strand.
GCCGAAGTTGATCACGTGGTGACGTTCCAGCCAGAAAGTTAGGCCCCCACGCTTGTCACTGCGTGTACTGCGCTGCCGCCAGAGGGGGCGTGTGCGCCTTGCCCGGCGCCGAAACGGTTAGGCGGGCTCGCTGAGCAGGCGGGCAACTTCCCTTTGCAGGTCGGCGGCCCAGCTTCTGCGGTCGCGGCCATTGCAGCGCTCAGGTTCGCCGAAAATCACTTCGGCGCGAAGCTGCCTGACGCACAAGGTTTCCCAGATCGACACAAAAATCGAGTCATCATCGATGTAGCGCGGCGCGAAACTGGTCTGCCCGGTGTCCGCGTCAACAAAGCGAAGGGCGATGGGCTGCACAGGGGCGTCAGCCGAGATGGCAGCCTGCAACAAATTGGCATGAAACGGTTTCATGGAGATTCCGTCGCCGGTGGTGCCTTCAGGGAAAACCGCCAGCACTTCGCCGAGTTGCAGGCGCTCGACCATCTGGTGAACCAGGCGATGAGCGTCGCGCCGGGATTCGCGCGCGATGTACAGGGTGCCGGCGCCACCGGCCAAAGTGCCCACCAGCGGCCAGTGTTCGATATCCGATTTGGAAACAAAACGGCAATACCGCGAGGCATGTAAAACCACGATATCCAGCCAGGACAGGTGATTGGCCACCAGCAACGCCGGGCCAGCGGCCACCGGCATACCCCGGACGGCCAACGTGATGCCCACGCCGCGCAGCATGGCCTGGGCCCAGGCATGAACCCGCGCTTCCCTGTCGTGCTGTGTCAGCTGGGGAAAACGGGTCAGGATGGTCCACAGGCCGCCGACAATGTGCGCCAGGGCCCAAAGCAGCCGCCAGACGGCCCTGGCTTGACGCATGCCGATCAGGCCTCGTAAGCCAGCTGCCCGCCGACCAGTGTCCAGCGTACCTGCACCGGCAACTGGTAGCCGGAAAACGGCGTATGTTTTCCCTGACTGCGCAGCGCGCCGGGCTGGACCGTCCATTCCGATTGGGGGTCGAACACACAGATGTCGGCCACACCGCCCTTGACCAGTTGGCCCGCACTGGTGTGCAAGGTGCCCAGCACGCTGCCAAGCACACGTGCCGGCTCACTGGTCAGCACCGCCAGCGCACGGGGCAAACCCGCGCCGCTGTCCTGGCCCCACTTGCACGCCAGACCCAGCAGCAGCTCCAGACCGGTTGCGCCCGGCTCGGCTTCGGCAAAAGGCAGGGTCTTGGCATCGGCCTCCACCGGCGTGTGGTCGGACACCAGCGCATCGATGGTGCCGTCCAGCAGGGCCTGTCGCAAGGCATCGCGGTCACGCTGCTGGCGCAGCGGCGGATTCAGCCGCATCCGGCTGTCGAAATAACCAATGTCGGTGTCGGTCAGGTGCAGGCTGTTAATGCTCACGTCGGCCGTCACGGGCAGACCTTCGGCCTTGGCACAGGCCAGCAAGCCCACGCCAGCGGCGCTGCTGATGCGGCAAATGTGCACACGTGCGCCGGTGGCGCGCATCAATTCAAACAAAGTGTGCAGCGCAATGGTTTCGGCCGCCACCGGCACACCACTCAGGCCCAGTCGGGTTGCGAGAGGCCCGCTGGCGGCCACGCCGCCGCCCAGCCAGCTGTCCTGCGCCCGCAGCCAGACGGTGTAACCGAAGCTGGCGGCATATTGCAGCGCGCGCAGCAAGACCTGGGTGTTGGCCAGCGGCACGTCGGCCTGACTGAAACCAACGCAGCCCGCCTCCGTCAGTTCTACCATTTCGGTCAGGGCCTCGCCCTTGAGCGCACGCGTCAGGGCACCCAACGGGAACACGCGCGACTGGTGCAGCTTTTCGGCGCGGAACTTGAGCATTTCGACCAATCCGGGCTCGTCGAGCACGGGGTCGGTGTCGGGCGGGCAGACCAGGCTGGTGACGCCGCCCGCGACGGCGGCGGCAAGCTCGCTTTCAAGCATGCCTTCATGCTCATAGCCCGGCTCGCGCAGGCGGGCCGCCAGATCGATCAGACCAGGCGCCACAATGCAGCCGGTCGCGTCAATGGTCTTGTTGGGCGAAAAATCGGCGACCTTTTCGTGGAGCGAGACGATGCGCCCGGCGGCAATCGCCACGTCGCCAACCTCGTCCAGCCCGGAGGCCGGATCAATCACGCGGCCGTTTTTGATCAGTATCTTCATGTCTCGTTCCCGGCAACAATGCTCATCACCGCCATACGCACCGCGATGCCGAAAGTGACCTGCGGCAGGATCACGCTTTGCGCGCCGTCGACCACGGCCGAGTCAATTTCGACGCCGCGGTTGATCGGACCGGGGTGCATCACGATGGCGTCCGGTCTGGCCAAACGGAGCTTGTCGTTGGTCAGTCCGAAACTCTTGAAAAACTCCTGGCTGCTGGGCAGCAACGCACCCGACATGCGTTCGTTTTGCAGCCTGAGCATGATGATGACGTCGGCATCCTGGATACCTTCTTCCAGTGTGTGGCAAACACGCACGCCCATCTGGGCCATGTCGGCAGGCACCAGGGTCTTGGGGCCTACAACACGCACTTCAGGGCAGCCCAGCGTCGTCAGCGCGTGGATGTCGGAGCGGGCCACACGGGAGTGCAGCACATCACCGACGATGGCCACGGTCAGATTGCTGAAGTCCTTCTTGTAGTGGCGGATGGTGTACATGTCCAGCAAGCCCTGCGTGGGGTGGGCATGCCGGCCGTCGCCGGCGTTGATCACATGCACGTGCGGAGCCACATGTTGTGCAATCAGGTAAGGCGCACCCGACTCGCTGTGGCGCACCACAAACAGGTCGGCGGCCATCGCACTCAGGTTGGAGATTGTGTCGAGCAGGGATTCGCCCTTGGAGGCGGAAGACCGTGCAATGTCGAGGTTGATCACATCGGCCGACAGCCGCGTGGCCGCGATTTCGAAGGTGGTGCGGGTACGGGTGGAATTTTCGAAAAAGAGGTTGAAGACGCTTTTGCCGCGCAGCAGCGGGACTTTTTTCACTTCGCGATCGCTGACGCTGACGAAGCTGGCGGCCGTATCAAGGATTTGCGTCAGCGTGGCTTTCGGCAGGCCTTCAATTGACAGCAAATGAATCAGTTCGCCGTTCTTGTTGAGCTGGGGATTTCGCCGGTACAGCACGGTCACGCCTTGCGCAGGGGCACCAGGCCGCCAGTGTGGGAATTCATGTCGTTGCTCCTTGGACTTGAAAACTGAAATGGCCTTCATCGCTGCGCGCCAGGGCCAGCGACTGCGACGCGGGCAGGGCAACCCTTGCAGCGGCAAAGTTGGCCTCGATCGGCAACTCGCGTCCGCCCCGGTCCACCAGCACCACCAGCTTGACGCTGGCCGGACGCCCGTAGTCGAACAACTCATTGAGTACCGCGCGTATGGTGCGGCCTGTGTAGAGAACGTCATCGAGCACGATCAGGTTCGCACCGTTGACATCAAAAGGCAGCAGCGTCTGGCCACTCGCAGACAGGCCGCGCTGGGCAAAATCATCGCGGTGCATCGCCGAGGACAGGCTGCCGACGTCGTCCGCCAAGGCCAGGTCCGTACGCAGGCGTTCGGCCAGCCAGACGCCGCCAGACGCCACACCCACCAGGCGGGGTGCCTGCTCGTAGGCCGCCAGTATCTGCTGCATGGCGTGAAGGACTTCGCGGTACAAGGCCTCGGCGTCCAGGGTGAGGCTGGTCATGAAAGACTCCTTAAAAACTGCTCAAGGATTATGCAGGCAGACGCGGCATCGGCATCTGCCGCCCCCCGGGACAGGGCTTCGGTGGTGCTGTAGCGCTCATCGACCTCGAATACCTGCAGGCCAAAACGACCGCGCAGCTGGCGGGCGAACTTCAGCGCGCGCGCGGTGTTTTCATGGCTCGCACCGTCAGGGTGGAAGGGAATGCCGACCACCAGGGCGTCGGGCTGCCACTCGCTGATCTTCAGGGCAATGGCTGCAAAACGCGCGTCGCCTTCGGCGGTAATGCTGCCTTGAGGGGTGGCGGTGCGCGTCAGCCGGTTGCCGGTGGCAACCCCGGTGCGCTTGAGGCCAAAATCGAAAGCGAGAAATGTTTGATAACTGGCGGCCAGGGCAGGCGGGGCCAATGCACTCATGCGTGGCCGGCCTCGGGCGACAACATCCAGCTCTGCAAGCCCAGCAGCAGCAGCGCCTTGTCGTAACGCTGCTCGACCGGGGTATCGAAAATCAGCGACAGGTCAGCTTCGACGGTCAGCCAGCTGTTTTCCGAAATTTCAGACTCCAGCTGTCCCTCGCCCCAGGCCGAATACCCGAGCGAGATAAACACCTTGCGCGGCCCGGCCCCGGTGGACAGGGCTTCCAGTACATCCTTGGACGTGGTCATCTCCAGCCCGCCAGGGATGGTCATGGTCGAGGCATACACCGATTCGCTGCCTGGCAGCATGCATTCATGCAAAACGAAGCCGCGCTCGGTCTGCACCGGACCGCCCTGAAACACCGGCGATTCGGTCAGGTCTTCGCGGCGCAAGGGCAGCGCGACCTTGTCGAACAGGTTTTTAAGATTGATATCACTGGGTTTGTTGATGACCAGCCCAAGCGCACCCCGATTGCTGTGTTCACACATGTACACCACGCTTTTTTTGAAAGCCTCGTCGTCCAGACCGGGCATGGCGATCAGGAAGTGGTGGGTAAGATTGATCGGTGCAGAATCCATGGCCATGGCGTGATTTTACGCGCAGCGAGGCGGGGCCGGCAGAAAAAAGCACCGCCATGCCTTGCCCGCGTGCAGCCAGCCCAACGGCAAACTTCGCCACAAAAAGGTAGCCCCGTGACCCTGAGCAAGCGATATGACAAAGGCCTGATGTGGTTCAGGCGGGACCTGCGCAGCGACGACAACGCGGCGCTGTACCACGCGCTGAAGTCTTGCCGCCAGGTATTTTGCGTGTTTGTGCTGGACCGCGACATCCTCGGCGTATTGCCACGCGCTGATCGCCGGGTCGAATTTATCCGGGAGTCACTGGTGGATCTGGACGGCCAGCTGAAGCGCCTGACCGATGCCAACCGGCGGGCTGATGGCGGGCTGATCGTGCTGCATGGCAGTGCAGGCATAACGGTGCCGGAGCTGGCCCATGCCCTGTCGGTCAATGCGGTTTTCGCCAACCACGATGACGAACCCCGATCGCTGGCAAGAGACATCCTGGTGGCTGAAACCCTGGCAACAGCAGGCAGGTCTTTTCACACCTTCAAGGACCATGTGATTTTTGAGCGCCAGGAAGTGCTGACCCAAACCGGCAAACCCTACAGCGTGTTTACCCCCTACAAGAATGCCTGGCTCAAAAAGGTCGATGACTTTTACCTGCAGTCCTACGCGGTGCAGCGCCACGCTGCTGCACTGGCCGGGCGCCCTGAGGCCTACCGCGCGGCAACTCCCGAACTTTCGGGCTTCGGGTTTGTTGCGAGCAATCTGGCCGACCTGAAAATCCCAACCGGCAGCACCGGCGGCCAACATTTGCTTGACGATTTTGTGCCGCGCATGGATCAGTACCATGCCACGCGTGATTTCCCTGCCATCAAGGGCCCGAGTTATCTGGGCGTGCATCTGCGCTTCGGCACTGTGTCCATCCGGGCGCTCGCGACCACGGCCCTGAAGCTGCAGCAACGCGGCAGCGAAGGGGCTGCTGTCTGGCTCAGCGAACTGATCTGGCGCGATTTTTATGCGCAGATCCTGAGCAACTTCCCGCACGTGGTCGCGGCCGCCTTCAAGCCTGACTACGACAGCATCCAGTGGGAACAGGGACCGGGCGCCCAAGCGCTTTTCCAGGCCTGGTGTGACGGGCGCACCGGCTACCCGCTGGTCGATGCCGCCATGGCGCAAATCAACCAGACCGGCTATATGCACAACCGGCTGCGCATGGTCACCGCCAGCTTTCTGGTGAAGGACCTGGGCATCGACTGGCGCTGGGGCGAAGCGTATTTTGCCCGGCAGCTGAACGACTTTGATTTGTCGGCCAACAATGGAGGCTGGCAGTGGGCGTCGAGCAGCGGCTGTGACGCGCAGCCCTATTTCCGGATTTTCAACCCTGTCAGCCAGAGCGAGAGGTTTGATGCTGACGGAAAGTTCATCCGCAAGTACCTGCCGCAGCTGGCCCGCCTGCCTGGCACGACCATCCACAGTCCGTGGCTGGCGAGCCCCGCCGAACTGGCGGCCGCCGGTGTCGAGCTGGGACGGAACTATCCGTTTCCCCTGGTGAAACACGAGGAAGCGCGCGCCCGGACACTACAGCGTTATGCCCCGGTCAAGAAGCCCGGATGACCGAAATGCGCTACATTTTTTATAGCTGCCTGCGCTTGTGCATAAAGGGCTGAAGCCCTTTATCGCGTCAAACTGCAACTTCTGCGCTGCAGTAGTGACGAATCAGGCTGAGCAGCTCGTCGTCAGCATAAGGCTTGCCGAGGTAATGGTCGACGCCAAGTTCCTTGGCATGTTCGCGATGCTTTTCAGCGATGCGCGAGGTGATCATGATGATGGGCAAACTGCTCAAACGAACGTCACCGCGAATGTTGCGCGCAAGGTCAAAACCGTCCATACGCGGCATTTCGATGTCTGACAGCACGACCGTGGGCCGCTCCTCCTGTAGACGCTCCAGCGCCTGCAGCCCGTCAGCGGCCATGGACACGCGATAACCTTCGCGTTGCAGCAGCCGCTGCGTGACGCGCCGCACCGTGATCGAGTCGTCCACCACCAGAATCAGCGGTATCTGGGGCGCCGTCGGCATCTGCGAGGCCACGGCCAAGCCCGCCCCGCTCGAACCATCCGCCGCTGCCTGCTCCAGCATGTGCGGCTCGGCACTGTCGGAACTCCAGCCACGCGCCTGCTGGCCATACACCGTTGCCAGCGCCACCGGGTTGTAGATCAGCACCACAGCACCAGAGGCCAGCACCGACATGCCCGCCAAGCCTGGCAAACGGGACAGCTGCGGCCCCAGATTCTTGACCACGACCTCCTGGTTGCCGAGCACTTCGTCGACGTGAAGGGCCAGCCGTTGGGCGGCGCTTCGGAAAATGATCACCGGCGCGGTTTTCCCCTGCGGCTCGTTGCTGCGGCGTGAAGCCTGCAGCAAGGCGCCGGACCAGAAGAAGGGGACGGACTCACCCGCGACGTCGAGTACCCCGGTGTTGTAGGCCTGCTGCAAATCCTTGGCGGAAATCCGGCGCACGGTTTCCACCACGTTGGCGGGCACACCCACGGAGGATCCGCCCGCGCGCAGCATCACCACCTGCGTCACCGCAGTGGTCAGGGGCAAAACCAGTTTGAAGTTGGTACCTTTACCCGCCACCGTGCTGGTTTCAATGCGGCCGCCGAGGGCATTGACCTCGGAACGAACAATGTCCATTCCGATGCCGCGACCCGCGAGTTCTGTGACGTGGGAGGCGGTAGAGAAGCCGGGCATGAAAATCAGGTTGGCAGCTTCGTCGTCGCCGATCTGTTGTCCTTGCGCGAGCAGGCCCGATGACAGGGCCTTCTCGCGGATCCGCTGCAGATTCAGACCGGCACCGTCATCACGAAACCCGACGGACACGTCGTTGCCGGACTGCTGCACGCTCACAGTGATCAGACCGCTGGACTCTTTGCCAGCGCCAAGCCGGGCCTCAGGGGTTTCTATGCCATGGGCCACACAATTGCGCAGCAAATGCTCAAACGCCGGCGTCATGCGATCAAGCATGCCGCGGTCCATCTCGATCGTGCCGCCCTGCAAGTCAAGGCGCACCTGTTTACCGGTTTCCTTCGAAGCCTGCCGCACCACGCGGTACAAACGTTCCGAAATGCCTTCAAACTCCACCATGCGGGTACGCAGCAGGTCCCGCTGCAATTCGCGGGTCTGGCGCGCCTGGGCAATCAGATCGTCCTCGGTGGCTTCAACGGTTCGCTGCAAGGTGCGCTGAACGGTTGCAACGTCATTGACAGACTCCGCCATCATGCGGGTGAGCTCCTGAACGCGGGTAAAACGGTCGAACTCCAGGGGGTCAAACCCGAGTTGAGCTTCCTTGGCCTGCTGCAAGCGCGACTGCATCTGGGTTTCGGAGTGCAGTTCTACGTCGCGCAACTGTGAGCGCAAGCGGTTCAAGTTGCCGCTCAAATCGTTGAGAGAGCCGCGCAGCTGGTTCAGCTCGGCCTCCAGCCTGGAGCGCGTGATCATGACTTCACCGGCTTGGTTGACCATGCGGTCCAGCAGTTGCGAGCGCACCCGGATCGAGCCGGAAGCGGCCGGACGCAGAGGTTGCAGAGCCGTGGCCTGTGCCATGGACATCACAACCTTCCGGCCGCCCACCGGCGCGGCAGCTGCGAGCGCATTGGCGGGCTCCGCGCTTGCCGGGTCGGCCCTCTCCGCTGGCGCCGACAGCGGTTCAAGAGCTTCGAGCGCACCGGATTCGCCCGGATGGCGCAAGGTCTCGAAGTTCATCTGCATGGCATCAAAGGTCACCAGCAGCGCATCAAAATTTTGCGAGGCGGCGGCAGCAGAGCCCATGTGTTCAATGTCAGACTCAATGCGGTGCGCCATTTCACCGAGTCGCATCGCGCCCGCCAGCCTGGCACTGCCTTTGAGGGTATGCAGGGCACGCAGCACCTCATTACGGGCGCCCATATTGTCCGGACGGGCCGCCCATTGCCGCAGGCCAGCACCCAGCTGCGGCATCAGCTCAGCCCCTTCTTCCTCAAAAATCGCGAACAGATCAGGATCAATCGCATCCACCGCGTCGAATTCGTCGTCGATGTCTTCGTTAAAGGCCGAGGCCGTAGCCGACGACGGGTTGGCAGGCAACGCGACGGGATCGGGCGAGGAGGCAGACGCCAAAGCAGGTGCAGGCGCAGGAACAGCGACGGGAGCCGATGGAACGGGGGCCTCTGGCGCAGCGACCGTGACGGTAGGTGTGCTCAACGAAACCGGCGCGCTGATTACCGCCCTGATGACAAATTTGCTCGCGGGCGCAGCAGGCAGCTCCTGGGCAGCCATGGGGACATCCCCCACTTTTGCAGTGCTTTCAGCGCCTGGAAGCTCTTCGCTGGTGGTCTCGGAAAAGTCTATGTTACGCAAAGCCTGCAGAATTTTCGCATCCGGCTGTTTAAGAAAACCGGCTGCAAACTGGTGCAGCAGGCGCCGGATGTCTTCGGCAGCACTGACGAACAACGGGCCGTGTCTGCTGCCGACATCTCCAGGCTGGATCTGCGATTGCTGCAAGGCGTGCTCCAGCGCCCGGGCCATCTCGGAGAGGGCGTCAAACCCAACAGTCGAAGAACTGCCTGCCAGTGAATGCGTGAGCGCCAGGGTCGAGTCCCCGATGGGCTGGCCCCGCTCCATGGTCCACTCCGTCACCTCGGTCACCAGCCTGCGAGACCACTCGTCGGCTTCGTTCAGGTACACGTTGTAAAGCGGAATACCGATACGCAACGAACCAATCACCTTGACCTGGTCGTCCCCCGCCGTCTCCAGCGATGCGGGCTCCATCACGTCATCGGGCTCAGCAAGCAATTCAGTACCAGACGCCGATGGGCTAGCGTCTTCTACCTCGTTGTCGGAAGCAGGGAAGGAAAAATCAAACGTTGTATCGTCCGATGTTTTTACTGGCTCCTGCTGGGTTTCTGGAGCCCTGACCGGCTCGGTGTCCAGCACCGCTGACGAGAAAAAATGCGCATCAAAATCGGTGGCAGACAGTTCCACGGAGTCTGCCTGGGCCGCTGGTGCCGGCTCCTCCATATCCAGCTCAAACACACTGTCAGGAGAAGTCTGCACCGCAGCTGGCGCAATGGCATCAAGCTCGGACAAGGACGACAAACTTTCAAAATCAATGCCCTGGATCTCGGCGGGCGGCTGCTCGGGCGCCACGGCCAGTGGTTTGGCCGCGGGCGGTGCATCCAGCGCAAAGTCAAAGTCGAAATCGGTGTCCGACTGCGGGGCGGGCATCTGCGGCGCGACCTGAGCAGCTTCGAGCAGCGGCTGCGCCGCCTGCGGCAACCCAATCGCGCTGAAACGCCCTTCTGTTCGCATGGCGTCGGCACTGCTGCGAAACGGCGCAGCCTTCCACGAGGCATCGCAGTTGGCAGAAATATCGCCAATCCAGGCAACAAACCCGTCCATCGCCTGAACGCACAGCGCGCGAAAGATGTCATTTGACGGCTTTTGCTCGGCAAGCCAGCCATTGAGCAGTTGCTCCATGGACCAGGCGGCTTCGCCAAACTCATTCAGTCCCACCATGCGCGAACTGCCCTTGAGTGTGTGAAAGGCGCGGCGAAGTATCGTCAGCTCGCCAATATCCCCAGGCTCATTCGCCAGCGCGGCGATGGCAGCTTGCGCCTGCCCAGCCACCTCGCGCGCCTCCTCAAGGAAAATATCGCGCAAGTCGTCTTCTTCGAACTCTTCGGGCGCGGTGGCCGGTGCTTGAGGCGCTGCGTCTGGCCTCGTGGCCGCAACCAGATCGGTGAGCGAACCGGTATTCGTCTGGGTGTTCCCCGCCACAGCCACCGCAGCATTGCGGGCAGTCTGCGCCAGCCCGGGCTGGTCGGCCAGAGCCGCACGCGTGGCAAGGACATCAAGCTTGACACTGAGGCTTTCGGCCGAAACACCCGCCTGGGCGTCCTGCACAACCGAAAGAACCTCCTGGGAAAGTTCACTCTGGACCCTGACTGCCGCAGCAGCGTCCGGCGCCGCCAGGCTGCGTCCCATCAGCGGCTTGAGTTCGCCCTTGACCTCGTCATAAACAAACAGCTTCTTTGCCAGCGCAGGCTGGTAGTTGAGCATGTCGATCAGAAAGCTCAAGGCCCCCAGGTTGTTGCCCAGTTGGTCAAAAGTTCCGGCAGAACGGGCCAGTTGCTCGTCAACTTCCGTGACCAACATCTGCTCGACACTGTCGCGCATGCGCAGCACCGCGTGAGAAGCCTGGTCCAGCCCCAGGACTGACAGCACTCCACGCATCTGCGACAACTGGCCCGGCACCGCCACCAGGACAGCCTTGTCCTGTGGATCGCGGAAAAACAGGTCCAGTGATTTTTCAAGCTCGCTGAGGGAAATACGCAGCTCGCCCACCACGCTGCCCATGGTCTGCTTATCGCTTACATGCCGGTAAAGCTCTTCCATCCAGGCTTCCAGTGGCTGGGCTCCGCCGCCATTGCGGACATCGTCCAGCCGCTCTGCCAGGCGCGCCGTCCGGATTGTGAGTTGCGGATCGCTGGGATCGAGATCGTCAAAGGCAGCTTCCAGATACAGGACAGCTGTCGCGACTTCGAGCGCCAGCTCGATAGGGGGTGCCTGCGCGGAGCGAACCGTGGTGTCGATGACTCGCGACAAGGCCTGTGCCAGCGGTTCGCTCGGAGGGTAGAGCTTGACCAGGGAATCCGTGACCAGACTGAACTGGTCGGCCAGGGTCTTGAACTTGCTCAAATCACCGGCAGTCAGCGAGGACCAGGTTTCCTTGGCATACACGATTCGCTTGCGCGCTTGCGCCAGCAAAGCCGGGTCAAAGCGGCCAAACTGTACGGCTTCATAGTCAACCGGCTTGAAACGCGCCAACCCGTAACTCGCACGAACTGCGGACAGGACGGGTGCGTCACTGGCGCGATGGGCTACCGCTTGAGAACAGAAGAACAGCAAGTCCTGGGCAAGCCGGTCCGAGGCGTTGCTGCCGCCCTTGGCGAACGCGGCATATTGCAACAGGATGCGCGAAGCAGCACGCTTGGCGTAGAGATCGACCTTGATCAGCCCATGCGAAATGGCTTCGAAATAAGCCGCCGCGATTTTCCAGAACACGCGCGGCTCGCCACCGGGCTGCGCCTTGGCGAAGCCCAGGCACACGTCTTTGAAGCTTTGCGCCGCTTGCGCATCGCCCGTTCGCATGATTTTCAGTACCAGCTGGTCGAGCAGCTGCCTTGATGCGTCATCGTAAGCCCGGGCTTCCACGGGGAGGTCCGTGACCGGTTCAATCCAGCGCCATTCAAACACCCACAGGTCCGCCGGATGAATGCGGTCAGCGCCGACCAGCCCCTGAACATCGCGGTACTGGGGGAAAAGTGAAACGGCGGAGACTGGCTTGTCTGCCAGCACCCCCTCAAGATATTCCGTCAGTGCAAAACTGGCCAGCTCGACCTTGGCCGCAGCATCCTGACTGCATTGCTCCGGACGCTGGATAAATTTCTGGACCGCCGCCTCCATGGCCCGCAGCACCAACGCCGGTGCACCCAGGCCCACCATCTCCAGCGCGCCCACCGCCTGGTGCAATTGCTGGCGGGCGATGCGCAGCTGGCTCGCATCGAGCGCCGCCAGGTCAGACCCCCTGGCCAGCTCAGCGTCGCGCACAAAACGCTTCAAGGCCTTGGCAGCGCCATCCAGCGATTTACGCAGTTCGTCCAGTACCCAAGCCAGCGGGCCCAGATCACTGACAGCCAGGTCGAGTTCAGCGGCTGTTGAATTCGGGTCGTTCGGTTGCATAAATGGCGGGCCGGTTCATAAATCGGAGTTCACGGACAAAGGCAGCGAAGGACTGCCTCAGGCAATCTTGAATCGCGAAACGGACTGCCGCAGTTCTTCCGCCATGCGCGACAAGTCACGCACCTGCTGGGCCGTCGAACGTGTACCTTCGCCGGTTTGCTCCGTCACAGCAAAAATGTGCTGGATGTTGCCGGCCACCACGTTGGCCGATTCGGCTTCGCGGGATGCGGCGTTGGAAATCTGTTCAATCAGGTCAGCCAGCCGGCGCGACACCTGGTCAATCTCGGTCAGCGCGGTACCTGCGCTGTCTGACAGCTTGGCACCTTCGACCACACCCTGCGTGGAGCGCTCCATGGCGGCCACGGCATCCTGCGTGTCGGTCTGAATCGCCTTCACCAGCGCGGAAATCTGGCGCGTCGCATCGGCGGAACGTTCAGCCAGCCGCTGCACCTCCTCCGCCACCACGGAGAAGCCGCGTCCCGCCTCACCGGCAGAGGCAGCCTGAATGGCAGCGTTCAGCGCCAGCACGTTGGTCTGCTCGGTAATGTCCGAGATCAGTTCGGTAATTTCGCCAATCTCCTGGGAGGACTCACCCAGCCGTTTGATCCGTTTGGACGTTTCCTGGATCTGGTCGCGGATGGAGTTCATACCGCCGATCGCGTTCTGCACGGCCTGCAAACCTGATTCGGCAGCGGTCAGCGATTGGCGCGCCACCTGGGACGATTCCTGCGCCTGACTGGACACCTGGTTGATTCGGGTTGCCATGTCGAGCACCGACTGGCCGGTTTCGCGAATTTCACGCAACTGCTCGGTCGACGCGGCCAGCAGCTCGGTGGAAGTGCTTTCCACCTGGGCGGTGGTTTGCGCCACGCGGGTCGCCGTGTTCTGCACGTTGCCCACCAGCTGACGCAACTCCTCCACCGTGTAGTTCACCGAGTCGGCAATGGCGCCGGTGATGTCCTCGGTCACCGTCGCCTCCTGGGTCAGGTCGCCCTCGGCAACTGTCTGCAACTCGTTCATCAGCCGCAAAATGGCGGCCTGGTTGGCATCGTTGACGCGCTTGGCGTCCTGCTCCTGGCCCTTGGCTTCCTGCCGCTGGCTTTCAGCTACACCCTGGCGCTGGCGGCTGTCCAGCACCTGCAAACGGGCCAGGCCTGCCGCACAAAGCAGCGCAAAGGCCGCAGCGACTGCGAGTGTGGTCAAGGCGCCTACACCCAAACCAGTCTGTGACGAGAGCTTGCCCTGAATATCCTCCAGACCGCGGCGCAAGGGCTCACTGTCGGAAATAATCGAGGCCTGGGCTTCGCGTGCAGACACCAGACCCTGCAAGTTGCCCAAAATGGCGCCGGCCTGAACGCGTGTCTGTTCATACAGCGCCATCAGCGCTTCAAGCCGCTCGCGTGTCTGGGGGTCCTTGGAGCCCGCCAGACGCAGCTCGGGGCTGCCTTCCTGCAGTCCTTGGGCAATTTCCTTGAAGGAGTTCAAATCCTTGCCAAGCAAAAACACCGCCTCCGGGCTCACGCCCTCCATGGTCAGGAACTCATTGGCCGATTTACCAATGCGCTGCGTCAACATCACGAGCTGGCCGGCTGCAGAGATTTCTGCCGGGGGGGCATTTTGCTGAAGTTTGAGCGAAGCCACGGTTTCAGCGATTTCCAGCAGGTCCGACGACTGTCGGTTGATGGTACGCAAAGCGCTGCCCACCTGCGTCAGAATCGCCTGCTGCCTCATCACCGTGGATGCGTTTTTCTCGGCGCGCTCCATCAACGGCGTCACTGCGGCAACCTCCGGCTGCAACTCGGGAGCCACACGTGCCAAACGCAGCGACGTCTCGCCGGACTTGAGGCCGCGCACGGTTTTGGCCAACACATCGGAGCTCTCCCGCACGTCGGGGAATGCCTGGGCACTACCTACCAGCGCCTGCGAAACCGACTTGGCCAGCCGCTGCGACTGCATCAGCGATTGCCCGGTAGCCGCCACCTGTTGCGCCACCTGGTCCGCCTGATTCAACGCAACAACGGTCACGGAACCCAACACCACGACTGCAAAACCCAACAAGACCAGCAGCACCTGCTGATGCGCCCCCATGCGGCGGCGCCCGAGTATCGGCAGCGACAGGAGTACGACGTTTTCAGGCGTGTCATCAGCGTTCTGGCTCTCCGGCCCGGTACCGCTTTCGGCGGGGATGGGCGCCGCCATGCTGCCTGGTGAATTCATCGCGTCCGTCGCCAGAGGATCGACCGACATGTCGAGTGAAACATCATCCATGCTGTCCTGGGGCGCAGCGGGCTTTGTTTTGAATAGCTTCTGGATATTTTCAATGACAGACATGGTGAGCCTTCCGGGAAAAACGTGAGAGCGCTACGCGCTGATGGTCAAAAAGTGGACTTGTTGCGCGAGCGACTGCAGGTTGATCTCCTGCCACCGGCTACCGTTGGCATCGACATAGCTGTGGCCGAAGAACTCCGGCGATTCGGGCGACCTCTCGGCAAAATCGGTGAAGGCCTCGGGGTTGCGCAAGCCGGCAAGCTTGTCAATCTGCAATGCGCAGTTGATTTCGAGCGCGCTGTTGAGCGCAACCAGGCGAGACTCGGTGCGCGTCATTTCGCTGCGCGGTGGCGGCATCTTCCCGCTTACAAAACTGGCCAGATCGACGATGCCGTAAAGACCGCCGCGCAAATTGGCAACACCGGCGAACCAGGCCTGCGTGTAGGGCACGTTTTGCGCGCTGACCCATGGGAAGATTTCTCCAGACTGGTTCAACGGGAACAGGTACTTGTCGCCACCTGCCTCCACGGCCAGCCAGGAAGCCGAGACACCCTGTGTCTTGGCGGCTTGCAGCCTGTCGGCCAGACGACTTTGTAGTTCTCTAAGTGCTTGTCGATTGGCCATGCTTTAGTGAGTTCGGTAGCGAATCAGCCCAGCGCCTTGATTTTGGCCATCAGGTCGTCGGCATCCACCGGTTTGGTGATGTAGTCCTTGGCGCCCTGGCGCATGCCCCAAACACGGTCGGTTTCCTGGTTTTTGCTGGTACACATGATGATGGGTACATCAGCGTAAAGAGGATCTCGCGTGATGGCACGCGTGAGCTGAAAACCATTTTGCCCGGGCATCACCACGTCCATCAGGATCAGGTCGGGTTTTTCCTCGGCAAGCCGACGAAAGGCGTCTTCCGCATTCTCGGCGGTTTTTACTGAAAATCCGTTCTTGCCGAGCAGGTCGGTCATGAACATCAGTTCGGTTTTTGAATCATCCACGATCAGGATTTTCTTAATTGCCATTACGCTACTCCTTGTTTTGCGCTGCCAAGTTCCTGGACGGTATGCAGCAGCTGGTCTTTGGTAAACGGCTTGGTCAGGTAGTCTTGGGATCCGACCATCCTGCCTCTCGCCTTGTCGAAAACGCCGTCTTTGGAAGACAGCATCACAATCGGGACATTTGAAAATTTCGGGTTGCGCTTGATGATCGCGCATGTCTGATAGCCGTCCAGGCGCGGCATCAGAATGTCGCAAAAAATCAGGTCGGGCAAATAATCATTGACCTTGGCCAGCGCGTCGAAGCCGTCTTCGGCCAACAGCACCTCATGGCCGCCCTGTTTCAGGAATATTTCTGCACTGCGGCGTATGGTGTTGCTGTCATCGATGACCAACACCTTGAACCCTGAACTGGGAATACTCACTGACTGCGCTCCTTATAACGCGCAGCCGGCAGGCCGGGCCCGCTGAGCATTTGTGTAGACAACTGATCAGGCATTCAGATCTGAACCATTTCAAAGTCTTCTTTTCGTGCCCCGCATTCAGGACAGGTCCAGTTCATGGGAACCTGGGCCCACGGCGTACCTGCCGCAATGCCGTGTTCTGGCGCCCCCGTCGTTTCGTCATAAATCCATCCACAGATTAAACACATCCAGGTCATTGTTTGGGTCACAGCTTAAGTTGCCTTCGAATAGAATGCAACAATTGTACCGAGGCGGCGTTGCTTATTCGCGTACAAGACAAAATCCAGCCTATGGCAAACCCCAACCCACCTCCTCTAGATGCCCCGCAAATGGAAGCAGAGGAGGGCGAAACATCTCCAGCCTGCGTGATGACCTTCAACGCCAGCGACCCCAGCGGCGCCGGCGGCTTGACGGCGGACATCAGCGCCATCACCTCCGCTGGCGCCCACGCGCTGGCGGTCGTCACCGGCGCCTATGTGCGCGACACCGCCGAAATTTTCGATCATATTTGCTTTGATGAGGATGCCGTGACCGAACAGGCCCGAACCGCGCTCGAAGACATGCCGGTCAGCGCCATCAAGGTCGGCTTTGTCGGCAACCCGGAAAACATCAGCGCTATCGCGGAGATCGCATCGGATTATGCTGACGTGCCGCTGATTGCCTACATGCCCAACCTGTCGTGGTGGGAAGAAGATGCCATCGACAATTACCTGGACGCCTTCCGCGAACTGTTGCTGCCGCAAACCACTGTGCTGGTGGGCAACCACAGCAGCCTTTGGCGCTGGCTGTTGCCCGACTGGGCCGGCGACAAGAGCCCTTCGGCCCGCGACATCGCCAAGGCGGCAGCTGAGTTTGGTGTGCCTTACACCCTGGTCACCGGCATCCCCCTGCCTGAACAGTTCATTGACAACGTGCTGGCCACGCCGCAGGCGATTCTTTACAGCGAGAAGTTCGAGCGTTTCGAGGCCGTGTTTGCCGGTGCTGGCGACACGCTGACCGCTGCCGTTTCGGCCCTGCTGGCCAATGGGCACAACCTGCAGGCCGCCACCAGCGAGGCCCTGACCTATCTCGATCACAGCCTGGACGCAGGCTTTCACCCAGGCATGGGCAACATCGTGCCTGACCGCCTGTTCTGGGCCCAGACGGACACCGACGCCGACGGCGACGACGCCGAAAGCGCTGATCCCGCCCCCGCCCTACCCCCTTTCGACATACTCATCAATGGCACCAAACACTAGCCCCGACAATTCCCGCAACACGGCCCTGTTCGAACGCGCAAGAAAACTGATCCCCGGTGGGGTCAATTCGCCGGTACGCGCCTTTAAAGCGGTCGGTGGCACACCGCGGTTCGTGCAACGCGCGCAGGGCGCCTGCTTCTGGGATGCCGATGGCAAGCGCTACATCGACTACATCGGCTCCTGGGGGCCGATGATTCTCGGTCATGGCCACCCTGCCGTGGTCGAAGCGGTCCAGCGGGCCGTCCTGGAAGGTTTTTCTTACGGCGCACCCACCGAACGGGAGGTCGAACTCGCCGAAGAAATTGTGCGGCTGCTGCCGTCCATCGAAATGCTGCGCCTCGTCAGCTCGGGCACCGAAGCAGCGATGAGCGCGATCCGGCTGGCGCGCGGTGCGACGGGGCGCAGCAAGATCATCAAGTTCGAAGGCTGTTACCACGGTCACGCCGACGCTCTGCTGGTGAAGGCCGGCTCGGGCCTGGCCACCTTCGGCAACCCGACAAGCGCCGGCGTGCCGCCCGAGGTGGTGCAGCACACGCTGGTGCTCGAATACAACCACATCGCGCAGCTGGAAGAAGCCTTCGTCCTGCATGGCAGCAGCACCGCCTGCCTGATGATCGAGCCGATTGCAGGCAACATGAACTTTGTACGGGCGAGTGTGCCCTTCATGAAACGCTGCCGCGAGCTCTGTACCCAGTACGGCGTGTTGCTGGTGTTTGACGAAGTGATGACCGGTTTTCGCGTGGCTCTCGGTGGCGCGCAGAGTGTTTATGCGAAAAGTATTCCTGGCTTCAAGCCCGACATGACCGTGCTGGGCAAGGTCATAGGCGGCGGTATGCCGCTGGCGGCCTTCGGCGGAACCCGCGCGGTGATGGAGCAGCTGGCGCCGCTGGGCCCGGTGTACCAGGCCGGCACGCTGTCGGGTAACCCGGTGGCTACCGCCTGCGGGCTGGCGACCTTGCGCGAGCTGCAAAAACCGGGGTTTTACGAGGCGCTGTCCGGACGTACAAGGAGCCTGACCGGCGGCCTGACGCAGGCGGCCCACCAGGCCGGCGTCACCTTCAGCGCCGACAGCGAAGGCGGCATGTTCGGCTTTTTCCTGCTTGACCCGCTACCGCAGAACTACGCCACCGTGATGACCACCGACGGCCCGGCCTTCAACCGATTCTTCCACGCCATGCTTGATGAAGGCATTTACTACGCGCCGGCCTTGTACGAAGCCGGCTTTGTCAGTTCGGCGCACACGGCTGCGGATATTGAAGAAACGGTGGATGTGGCCGCGCGGTTTTTTGCAGGGAACTGAGCCGGCTTGCTTTCGGGTTGCCGCAGTTCCGGGCATCCCGCTGCGTCAGTCGTCTGCTTTTGGCAGCAGGTCTGACTCCTCACTCCCACCCCTAACCCATGCCCTCGCCCTTCTGGGCGATGGAGGGGGGACTTCATTTGGCCGTGTGTGCTGCGCTGGGGTAGATGAATGGCGGTCACTTTGGAAAGACCCGGGCACCACATTTGCTATAAATTCAATAGCTGCCTGCGACTGTTCGATAAGGGCTAAAGCCACATGTGGCGTACAGAATCGACTCAATGCCGGAAGTGCCGCACCCCGCTGAGCACCATCACCACACCACGCTCATCCGCCGCTGCAATCACTTCCTCATCCCGCATGCTGCCACCCGGCTGGATCACGCAGGTAGCGCCGACATCAACCACCACATCGAGGCCGTCGCGAAACGGAAAAAAGGCGTCGCTGGCCACGGCAGAACCTTGAAGGTCGAGGCTGGCGTTGGCCGCCTTGATGGAGGCAATACGCGCCGAGTCGATGCGGCTCATCTGGCCGGCGCCCACGCCCAGGGTCATGCCGTCGCCGCAGAACACGATGGCGTTGGACTTGACGTATTTGGCGACCTTCCAGGCGAACAGCAAATCCTGCAATTGCGCCGGCGTCGGCTGCAGCTTGCTCACCACCTTCAGGTCGGCCAGCACGAGTTCGTGGTTGTCGGCGGTCTGCATGAGCATGCCGGAACCGACACGCTTGACGTCCATCAGGTTGCGGCCTTGCTTCCACGCGGTGTCGCCGCCAGGCGGCAGCGCGACCTGCAGGATACGCACGTTGACCTTGGTCTTGAATACTTCCAGCGCCGCAGGTGTGAAGGCGGGGGCCATCAACACCTCGACGAACTGTTTGACGATCTGCTGCGCCGCTGCTTCGTCCAGCGTGCAGTTCAGCGCGATGATGCCGCCGAAGGCCGAGGTCGGATCGGTCTTGAAAGCCTTGCTGTAGGCCTCCAGCGCATTGGCACCCACCGCCACGCCGCAGGGGTTGGCGTGTTTGACGATGACACAGGCCGCAGACTCCGTGAAACTCTTGACGCACTCCCAGGCCGCATCCGCGTCGGCGATGTTGTTGTAAGACAGCTCTTTGCCCTGCAGTTGCATGGCGGTCACCAGCGAACCCGGCGCCGGATACAGGTCACGGTAAAGCGCTGCCTGCTGGTGCGAGTTTTCGCCATAACGCAGGTCCTGCACCTTGATAAAGCGGCCATTGGCCTGGCCCGGAAACAGGCTGTGCGCACCGTCAGCCTGAATGCCTGAGAGGTAGTCGCTGATCGCGCCGTCGTACTGGCTGATGCGGTTAAACGCGGCCACCGCCAGAGCAAACCTTGTCGCGTCGCTGAGCTCGCCCGCCTTGAGTTCCTCGAGCACGCCGGCGTATTGCGAGGCGTCAGTCAGCACCCCCACATCCTTCCAGTTCTTGGCTGCCGAGCGCACCATGGCCGGGCCGCCGATGTCGATGTTCTCGATGGCGTCTTCCAGCGTGCAGCCGGTTTGAGCCACTGTGGCCTCAAAAGGATAGAGATTGACGATCAGCAGGTCGATGGTATCGATAGCGTGCGCCTTCAGGGCGGCCATGTGTTCGGGCAAGTCACGGCGTGCCAGCAGCCCGCCGTGGATGGCAGGGTGCAGCGTCTTGACACGGCCGTCGAGCATTTCAGGAAAGCCGGTGTGGTCGGCAACCTCGGTGACCGGCAGGCCGGCGTCAGCCAGCAACTTCGCTGTCCCGCCCGTGGACAGCAGCTTGATGCCCAGCGCGTGCAGTGCGCGTGCGAATTCAACAATGCCGGTTTTGTCGGAGACGGAAATCAATGCCTTCATGTCAATCACTTCAAGGTCGGCGGGCGAGGTTGCGTTCATGGTCTTCTTTGTTTCTGGTGCGCGCAAGCCGCGCTGCGTGGAGCGGTTTTACTTGATCAGCTTGTGGTCAATCAGCTTCTTGCGCAGCGTGTTGCGGTTCAGGCCCAGCCATTCGGCGGCCCGCGACTGATTCTGGTCGGCCTGCTGCATCACCACCTCCAGCAGCGGTTTTTCGACCACCCGCACCATCATCTCGTACATGCCGTCGGGTTCGGTGCCGCGCAGGTCCTTGAAATAACTCTCCAGACTGCTGCGCACGCACTCTTCGATCTGCTTCTTGCTCATGCGAGCTCCCCCTGCCTGTCCTGTTGTTGTTCATTCAAGTCGCCGCCCGCAGCCACCGGCATGCGGTCCATCTCGGCGCCCAATCCGTCAAAAAAACCTGCAACAGCCTGCCATTGCGTCTCGCAATCGTCCAGCAGGTTCATGCGGCTACGAAAGGCCTCGCCACCGGGCAGCGTCCTGACATACCAGCCGATGTGTTTGCGCGCGCTGCGCACACCGCTGAACGCGCCGTAAAGTTCGTAGTGATCCAGCAGGTGATCGAGCAGCAAACGCCTGACCTCAGCCACCAGTGGCGGCGCAAGATGCGTGCCGGTTGCCAGGAAATGTGCGATCTCGCGAAAGATCCACGGGCGTCCCTGGGCCGCTCTGCCTATCATTACCGCGTCGGCGCCGGTGTACGCCAGCACATCGCGGGCTTTTTCCGGGGTGTGGATGTCGCCATTGGCCACCACCGGAATACGCACCGCAGCCTTGACGGCGGCAATCGTGTCGTACTCGGCCTGGCCCTTGTACCCCTGGGCGCGTGTGCGACCATGCACTGCGAGCATCTGCACGCCGGCGGTCTCGAAGGCGCGCGCCAGCGTGACCGCATTTTTGTGCGACTCAGCCCAGCCCGTGCGCATCTTCAAGGTGACCGGCACGCCGCGTGGCGCGCAGGCTGCGACCACGGCCTCGGCAATGGCCAGCGCCAAGGGCTCGTCCTGCATCAACGCCGAGCCGGCCCACTTGTTGCAGACTTTCTTGGCCGGGCAACCCATGTTGATGTCGATGATCTGGGCGCCACGGTCGATGTTGTAGGCGGCCGCTTCAGCCATCATCTGCGCATCGGTGCCTGCGATCTGCACCGCAATCGGCGCAACTTCGCCGTCGTGGTTGGCGCGGCGCGACGTTTTCAGCGTGTCCCACAGGTCGCGGCGCGAGGTCACCATTTCACTGACCGCGTAACCCGCGCCCAGCGCCTTGCACAGGCGCCGGAAAGGCCGGTCGGTGACACCGGCCATCGGCGCGGCAAACAGGTTGTTTGCCAGGACATAGGGGCCGATGTTCATGAAGGTGCTGGAATGGTGCTTGCCGAAAAGAGGTGTGATTGTAACTGCCCAAAATTTCAGCAATCGAAATTCGCACACGGATTTGCAAGCGTCCGCCCTACAGCGTTGGCGTCACGGCACTCTCTATACTCGCTGCAGATGGAACTCTGGATACAACACCTGACTCAAGCGCTGGCCTTGCCAGAGTACGGTCTGAGCACAGTGTTCGTGGTCTCGTTTATTTCAGCGACCCTGTTGCCGCTGGGCTCCGAGCCCGTGGTGTTCGGGCTGGTCAAACTCAACCCGCACATGTTCTGGCCCGCCATTTTGGTGGCCACCGTCGGCAACACCTTGGGCGGCGCACTGGACTGGTGGCTGGGCTACGGCGCGCACAAGGTGGTGGACAAATATTCACATTCCTCGCACCATGGCCGGGCCATCCGCTGGCTGGAAAAACTCGGGCCCAAAGCCTGCCTGCTGGCCTGGCTTCCGGCCGTGGGCGACCCGCTGTGCGCGGTGGCCGGCTGGCTCAAGTTTCCGTTCTGGCCCTGCGTGGCCTACATGGCGATCGGCAAATTTGCGCGTTATTTCATGATGACGGGCGCGCTGGTCTGGGCGTTTCCTGGCGACTTCAAATTTCTCGGCGGGTGAATATGGCCCCCACGCTCGCTCACTGCGTGTGGCTCGCTGCCCCCCCGAGGGGGCGCATTTTTTCTCGGGAAGCCCTGCGAAAAAAAGACCCCCACGTTCGCTCACTGCGTGTGGCTCGCTGCCCCCCGAGGGGGCGCATTTTTTCTCGGGAAGCCTTGCGAAAAAAAGACCCCCACGTTCGCTCAGTGCGTGTAGTTCTCTGTCCCGTATGGACTAGAACCGCTCGGTCGGCAGCAGGTAACGCCACTGGCCCACCGGCAGGCTGCTCATGGAAACCCGGCCTATACGTATGCGTTTCATGGCCTGCACGCTCAGGCCCACGCTTTCACACATGTAGGCGATTTGTCCGGGGCGCTCGCCCTTGAGCGCAAAACGCAAACGGGTTTCGTTCTGCCAGCTGACCTTGGCGGGCGGCAACAGCGCGCCATTGAACGTAAAACCGTGATCGACGCGATTGAGCCGTTCCAGCCCCCCGGTGCTAGGCGTGCCAGTCACCTCCACAATCACTTCATGCTCCATCACCGAGGCGTCCTCGCTGAGCTTGCGCGCGACCCGCCAGTCCTGGGTGAACACCACCAGGCCGCTGGCCGGTGTCGCCAGCGGTGTCGCGAGGGCCTGCGTGCTGAAATGTTTCTTGAGCGGCCGGATGCCGGAGCGGTCGTCCCCGGCCCGGTTGTTCGTCGTGAGCAACTGCGCGGCGGGGGCAGCCCGGCTTGACGCGGCATCGAGACCGGCTGCATAACCGGGCGGCTTGTGCAGAAGCAGCGTGACCGGCGCCAATGCCAGCAAGCTGGCATCGCCGTCGAGCTCGATCTTCTGCTTGAGGACGCGAAACTGCGGCTCCTCCACCACCACGCCATCGACCCGCACCCAGCCGCCCTCGATGTACTGCTCGGCCTCGCGGCGCGAGCAGGACAGCATTTCAGCCAGGCGCTTGGCCAGGCGCTGATCGGGACGGACGGGTTCTGTCATGGGCAAGGGTCTCTGGAGATTCGACAATTTGCTACCAAATCAATAGCTGCTTGCGCCCGCAGAACAAGGGCTGGAGGCCTTTTTCACTCTGAAGCAGCGACGCACCGGCCGCTGCAGGCGTCAGCTGCTGAACAGGAAATTCATCACGTCGCCATCCTTGACGACGTATTCCTTGCCTTCGCTGCGCATCTTGCCCGCGTCCTTGGCGCCTTGCTCACCCTTGAAGGCGATGTAGTCGTCGAAGGCGATGGTCTGGGCGCGGATATAGCCTTTTTCAAAATCGGTGTGAATCACACCGGCCGCCTGCGGGCCGGTGTCGCCCACATGGATGGTCCAGGCGCGCACTTCTTTCACACCGGCGGTAAAGTAGGTCTGCAGGCCCAGCAGCTTGTAGGCGGCGACGATCAGGCGGTTCAGGCCGGGTTCCTCTTGGCCGATCTCGGCGAGGAACATCTTCTTGTCCTCTTCCTCCATGTCGGCCATCTCGGCTTCCATCTTGGCGCAGATCGCGACCACCGGTGCCTTCTGCTCGGCGGCATAGGCCTTCAGCCGGTCCAGGAAAGGGTTGTTCTCGAAACCGTCCTCGGCCACGTTGGCCACGAACATGGCCGGCTTGGCAGTGATCAGGAAGAACTGCTTGAGCAGCGACAGCTCTTCCTTGCTGAAATCGATGGTACGGACGGGTTTGGTGTCATTGAGCGCGACCTGGCACTTCTCCAGGATAGCCACAAGCTTGATGGACTCCTTGTCGCCGGAACGCGCCAGCTTGGTCACGCGATGCAGCGCTTTCTCGACGGCGGACAGGTCGGCCAGACACAGTTCGGTCTGGATCACCTCGATGTCGGAGATCGGGTCGACCTTGCCCGCCACATGGATGACGTTGTCGTCCTCGAAGCAACGCACCACATTGACGGTGGCATCGGTCTCGCGAATGTGCGCCAGAAACTTATTGCCCAGTCCCTCGCCGGTGCTGGCGCCAGCGACCAACCCGGCAATATCCACAAACTCCACGATAGCGGACTGGATCTTCTCCGGATTCACGATGGCGGCCAATTGGGCCAACCTCTGGTCAGGGACTTCCACAATTCCCACATTGGGCTCAATCGTGCAAAAAGGATAATTTTCAGCCGCAATGCCCGCCTTGGTCAAAGCATTAAAAAGGGTCGATTTCCCCACGTTGGGCAAACCTACAATACCGCACTTCAAGCTCATGAGAAACCTTCAAAAACAGGCTGAGAAGTGTATGCGATTTGCGCTTGTGCAGATCGCGGGCCTGGCACTGGTGGTACTGGGGGCACTCGCCGCCGCGCCCAGCCAGGCCCAGCCGGTGCTGATATTGCACGACCCGAATGTCTCGTTCGACCTGCAGGCCCAGGGTCTGGCATGGGTAGACGCCGAGGCCAAAGCCAGCATTGCGCAGGTGGCGGCCGGTCAATTCCAGGCTTTGATGAGCCCGCCGCGCAGCAACACCATCTACACGCTGGGTACCCAGGCCGCGCTGTGGCAACACTATCGCTTTCTGGAACCCCTTGACTCGCACCACCAGTGGGTCCTGGAGTTTCCGATTCCGCTGCTCGACAAAGTCACCGTGTACCAGCTGTCGGCACGCGGGCAATGGTTGGGGCAGACCGCAGGCGACACCGTGCCCGTCTCCAGCTGGCCTGAGCGGGGGCGGTATGGGCAATTTTCACTGAACTTGCAACCCGGTGTGATGAGGGACGTGTATGTCCGCATCCAGCACCAGACCCAGATCAACATCCCGGTCAATGTCATCTCGAGCGCGACCAGAAGGCAGCGGGTACAGGTCGATTACATGTTGATCGGCGTCGTTTTTGGTGCCTTGCTTCTGCCGGTGGTTGCCAGTGCGGCGCAGAGCTGGGTGTACCGCGACCGGCTATATGGCTGGTATGCGGGCTATGCGGGCTATGCGGGCTATGCGGGCTATGCGGCCATCATGATGGGCGTCATCGCCACCACCAGCGGTACGGCCGGCCATCTGCTATGGGGCGACTCCGCCGCCTGGAACAACGCGGCACAGGGTTTTTTGGGGCTGATCGGCGGCTGCGTTGCGCTGCTGAGGGTCAGGGCGCTTTGCGGCTCGAATACCCACTACGCGCGGCTTGATCGGGTCCGCTAGTGGACCGCCCTGGCCGGTCCGGTCCTGGCGCTGCTTTTTGTGGTGATGGACCGGGGATGGGGTGTTCGCCTGATCGGTGTCTACCTGACGCTGTGCGTCGTATTGGGCCTGGTAACGGCGTTTCTGGCGTCGCGGCGCAGGGATGTGGTCGGCTTGTGGGTGCTGGGCGCCTTCACGCCCCTGTCGGCAGCCACCTTGCTGGCGGTGGCGCGTATTTTCGGCTGGGTACCCAGCTCGTGGCTGATCGAGCACTCGCTGATGATCGCGCTGGCCGCAGAGGCACCTTTGCTGCTGGTGGCATTGAACATCCGTTCGCGCGAGCGTCACATCATTGAAACCCGCGAGCAGGCCATGTCCAGCCAGGATGCGCTGACCGGCCTGCTGACCCCGCATCTTTTCAGCGATCGGCTGTCACAAGTACTGTCCCGCGCCAAGCGCAACAAGGAAGCGGCTGCCGTGGTGTATATCGAGCTGGTCAACTACAACTACATCAAGCGTACCCACGGCATTGCAGTGGCCGAGCAAAGCCTGCTGCGCAGCGTGATCAAGCTGCGCCGCATCCTGCGCGATGTGGATACCGTGGGCCGGGTGGACGAGGCTCGCTTTGGCCTGATCATGGAGGGGGTGTCCTCCCGCGAGCCGGTCACCGACATGGCCGCACGCCTGATCGCGGCAGGCCTCATGCCGCTCAAGGGCCTCAAGCCCGAAGTTATCCTGCAGTTTCACATTGCCGGCGTACTGCTCACCGAAAAACTGCTGGACGGGCCGCAACTCGCGCAAGCCCTGGCTGACCAGCTGACCGGCATGGCGGCCCGCACGCGCCGGCCCATCTGATTTCTGGAGCCGGAGCTGACACGGCCCATGCCGCTGGAAGTGGACTCCGGCCTCGATGACAGCGACGGTGACAGCCTGCCTGCGCAGCAATCCACGCAGACTGTCGCCTGACCCTGGGTGGCCCCTGTCAGTCGAAGCGGTAGTTAGCCGTGACAGCCTGCCCCACCCGCAGCAGGTGGTCCTCACTGTCCAGCCGGATCAGGTTCATGCCGAAAGTCAATGCGCCGCCGAGCTGCGGGTCCTGGCGGTAGGTCTGCAGCATGTCATTGACCTCCGGGCTACTCAGCGCGGTGGCTGGGTCGATGTTGGGGATCGGGCAACGCGCACATGGCTTGACCGGTTTGAGCCGGGCCAGGCCCTGCTCGGTGCCGACCTGCAACTCATTGAGCCGGTCCTCGTCATGGGCCACCAGTGCCTGCGCAGTGTCGCCGGACGCATTGCCCAGCACGATGTTGGGCCGAAAACGCTCCATGGTCACAGGCGCGCTGCCTTCGGCCAGAAGTTTGTCGTTGAGGCCAGCCAGCGAGGCTTCGCTGATCACCAGCAGCGGGTAACCGTCGCTGAACTGGTTGAGCGCCTCGACGCTGCCCGTCCAGCGCGGGCTGGACAGGCGCTTTTCCTCCGGGTCAAACCGAACCAGGCGCAGCTTGGCACCCAGAAAATCGCTGAACCACTGGGCCGCTACCGGACCCATGTCGTAGGCCTTGACCTCGTCGTCCCAAACCTTGACGCGCACAGGCTCCTGAACCTGGTCCAGCGCAATGTGCAGGGCCAGCATGCCCGGCGCGCGAAGCACCATGTCCTGGGTCTTGAGCTGGGGGCGGATCAGCGCCATGCGCGGCAACTCGCGCTGCGTCACAAATTCACCCTGCTTATCGACCACCATCCACGCGCGGTCAAACTCGAGGCCAGTTTCCGTCAGGATGGCTTCGGTCACCTGCACGCCGGCACAGGATTTGACGGGGTACACCCACAAGGCGGTGATGACCGCGTCAACATCGGTTGGCGCTGCGCCGGGTGATTCGCTCAATGATTCACTCACTTGACAAGTCCTTCAAAAAATTCGGGTCGGATCGCATGGAAGGCCCGATTTTGCACTGCCTTCTAAAATGAATCATGTCCAAACCCTTTGATGTCTGTATCCGCGGCGGCGGGGTGGTCGGCCGCACGCTGGCTCTGCTGCTGGCACGCGAGCGCCTGCGCGTGGCGCTGGTCACCCGTCCCGCGCCTGACGTCAACCCGTCCGCGCCCACCGCCCAGGATCTGCGGGCCTACGCGCTGAACGCCGCATCGCGACAGCTGCTGGAGTCGCTCAGGGCCTGGCCAGAGGAGCCGTCGGCCACACCCGTGCTCGCCATGCAGGTCTGGGGCGACGACGGCGGCCGGCTCGATTTCAACGCAGAACCCGACAGCAGCACGCCGCTGGCCTGGATCGTCGATGTGCCGGCACTGGAGCAACAACTCGCCGACGCCGTGTATTACCAGCCACAGATCGAAGCTGTTCCGGCGCCCGTCCAGGCGGCGCTTCAGGTGGTGTGCGAAGGCCAGAAAAGCAGCAGCCGCAACGAGTTCGGCGCCACCTGGAGCGTCAAGCCGTACCCGCAAAAAGCCATCGCGGCCCGCCTGCTAAGCAATCTGGCACACCGGGGCGTGGCCCGACAGTGGTTCAGCCAAGGCGAGGTGCTGGCCCTTTTGCCAATCGGCGGCGCGGACGGGAACTCTGTGGCGCTGGTCTGGTCTGTCTCTGTGGAGCGTGCGGCTTCACTGGAAAAAATGTCACCTCAAGAGTTATCCGCGGCCGTTCAGGCCGCCTGCGGCACCAAAGCGGGCCACCTGCAACTCACCAGCAGCCTGTCAAGCTGGCCGCTGGCACTGTCCACCGCCGAACGCTGGGTCGGGCCAGGCTGGGCATTGGCAGGTGACGCTGCACACACGGTGCACCCGCTGGCTGGCCAGGGTCTGAATCTGGGGTTGGCCGATGCAGCGGCACTGGCCGGGGTGATTCGCCAGCGCGAATACTGGCGCGGCCTGGGTGACGAGAAACTGCTGCGCCGCTATGAACGGGCGCGCAAGGCCGATGTAGCCGCCATGGGCGCGGTGACGGACGGCTTGCACGGCCTGTTTGCGCAGACCGATGTGCGCTGGCAGGTCCTGCGCAATTGGGGCATGAAGGGATTTGCACGCAGCGGCCCGCTCAAGACGTGGGTGACGCGTCAGGCGATGGGCGTCCGCACGGACGGTGTGCGTCAGATTTAGAGAAGATTTAACCAACGACTGGAAGAAATGATGAAATTATTCAAGGCCATGGCGGCCTGCAGCCTGCTGGCCCTTGGCCTGAGTGCCGCTGTCGCGCAGGAAGCGGCGATCCGCAAAAACCTGATGGATCGCCTGCCCAACCTCCCGACCATCGATGAGATCAGCAAGTCGCCCATGGCCGGCCTGTACGAGATTCGAGTCAATGGCAACGACATTTTCTACACCGACGCCGAAGGCAACTTCCTGATTCAAGGCAGCCTGATTGACACCAAGCTGCGGCGCAACCTGACCGAAGAGCGCGTGGATAAACTCAATGCCGTGGCCTTCGACGCCTTGCCGCTCAAGGATGCGTTCACCATCGTGCGCGGCAACGGCAAACGCAAGCTGGCCGTGTTCGAAGATCCGAATTGCGGCTACTGCAAGCGCTTTGAACGCGACATGCAAAAAGTCACGGATGTGACCATCTACATGTTTCTTTATCCCATCCTGGGGCCCGACTCCGTCGAAAAATCGAAAAATCTATGGTGTGCCAAGGACAAAGGCAAGGCCTGGCAGGACCTGATGGTGCATGACCGGCCGGTAGCGCCCGCCAGCTGCGACAGCAGCGCGCTGGCGCGCAACATTGAATTCGGCAAAAAGTACCGTATCACCGGCACGCCCACACTGATTTTTGCCGACGGCTCGCGCGTGCCTGGCGCGGTCAGCGCGCCGCAGGTCGAGAAATACCTGAACGACGCCAAGGCTCCCTAA
>NZ_JBDNGU010000090.1:0-58816 GCF_041689105.1 Polaromonas sp.
GCAGCGGAGCGTGGGGGCTCCGTATCGTCCATCAAGTTTGTGAATATTCGTGAAACCGGTGGCTGGAGCAAAGACGCCTCCAGCGCCATGCCAAAAATTGCGGCGCTGCTGGCAGCCGCGCATCTACCCGACCCCGAGCCGGTGGCCACGGTCACCTACAAAAGCGGCGGCCGACTGCTGATTGTGGGCGCGCTTGACGAGGCAGAGCAGGTGGCTGCGCTGGTGGCAGACGTGCTGGATGTAACGATTTTTTCGCAGGGTGTGTCGCCCGCCGCTGCATCGGCCCCGCCTGATCAAGAGCGAAAATACCCGGTCATCAGCGGCAGCGCGCCGCAACTCAAAGGCTGGCTGGGGGCGTTTGAGCTGGCGTGGGAGCGCGATAACCCGATTGACCTGGACCTGTGTACGCGTTGCAATGCCTGTGTCGCGGCCTGCCCCGAAGGTGCGATTGATCTCAGTTACCAGATTGACATGAATCGCTGCACCTCGCACAGAGCCTGCGTGACTGCTTGCGCCGCAGCCGGTGCGATTGACTTCAGCCGGGCTGCGCAAACCCTGAACGAGCGTTTCGATCTGGTGCTTGATCTGGGGTCCAAGCCCTTGGTGGCATTGCATGCGCCTCCGCAGGGTTATTTTTCATGGGGTGCGGCAGGCACTGCATTGGGCCTGGCTTCGCCGGGTTTCTTGACAACGGTGGTCAAGCTGCGCGACATGGTTGGCGAGTTTGAGAAGCCCAAATTTTTTACCTACAAACAAAATATCTGTGCGCACAGCCGCAACGAAACCGTCGGTTGCAATGCCTGCGTGGAGATCTGCTCGGCGCAAGCTATCAGCAGCGACAAACACCTCAAGCAGATCAAGGTCAACCCCAACCTTTGCATTGGTTGTGGCGCCTGTACCACGGTCTGCCCGACGGGTGCGCTGACTTACGCTTATCCCCGTGCCAGCGAGCAGGGCGTGCGGCTCAAGACCCTCCTTTCGACTTACGCCAAAGCTGGCGGCGCGCACCCGGTTCTGCTGTTTCACAGCCAGGGCCGCGGCCAGCAAGCCGTGGAAGCCCTGGGCCGCGCCGCCCAGTTGCAAAAAACCGTGCGGGGCGTGCCTGCCAATGTCATTCCTCAAGCCCTGTTTCACACCGCCAGTCTGGGCATGGACGTCTGGTTGAGTGCCATCGCATTGGGTGCCGCACAGGTGGCCGTGCTGGTCACGGACGAGGAGGCGCCCGCTTATCTGGATGGCCTGGCAGACCAGATGCGGGTGGCGCAAACCATCCTCAACGGCCTGGGCTATGCGGGTGTTCACTTTCATCTGCTGCGCGCCCAAAGCGGGGGCGGTATCCAGGCTGTCACGAGTCTGGATGCCAGCCTGCAAGCCCTTTGCCGAGCCCGGCCCACGGTGCCTTCACGCGCCGCACGCTTCGCGATAGTGCAGGAAAAGCGCAGCACGCTTGATTTCGCGCTGGACCATTTGATAACCCACGCACCTGCCGTGCTGCCCGAAGCGATCGAACTGCCCGAACAGGGTTCGGCGTTTGGAACTCTGGTCATCAACAAAGACACCTGCACCATGTGCCTGAGCTGCGTCAGTGCCTGCCCGGCCAACGCCCTGCAGGACAACCCGGAGCTTCCCCAGCTCAAATTTGTCGAGAAAAATTGTGTGCAGTGCGGCCTGTGCGCCACGACCTGTCCGGAAGATGCCATTACCCTGCAACCGCGCCTGCTGCTGACGCCGCAGCGCAAGGAGGCACGCGTGCTTAACGAGATGCAGCCCTATGCTTGCATCCGCTGCAGCAAGCCTTTTGGCACGCTCAAGGCGATTGAATCCATGCTCGGCAAGCTGGCCGGGCACGCCATGTTCCAGGGCGCAGCAGCGGAGCGGCTGAAAATGTGTAGCGACTGCCGTGTGATCGATCTTTACTCGGCCGATAACGAACTCAAGATCACCGATATCCGTTAATCCGACCACCGATCGCCTGCATGAACCAGACCGCCCAACTTGTCGCGTCCACGCTGGACGAAGAAACCGCCCGCGCCGAAGTTTACGGCGTGCTCGCCGCTCTGTATTACGCGCCGCCTCCAGCGGAACTGCTGGACAATCTTCGCGTTGCCGTGACCGAGGCGCCGGCTGCCGGCGCCGTGCTCGAAGCCTCATGGAGCGAGCTGGTCGGCGCTGCCCGCAGGCTTTCCAACGAGGCTATCACGCGCGAATACGAAACGCTTTTTGGCGGCGTTGGCAAGCCCGAGGTTCACCTGTTCGGCTCGCATTACCTCAGCGGCTTCCTCAACGAAAAACCGCTGGCAGCGCTGCGCACCGACCTCGCCGCGCTGGGCCTGGCGCGCGACGAGGCCATGCCCGAAACCGAAGACCATGTGGCGTACCTGTGCGAGGTGATGCGTTACCTGATTGCCGGCGATGATGTGGCAGTGGCCAACCTGACGCGCCAGCGCGAGTTTTTCGCGAGCCATCTGCAGCCCTGGGCGACTGAGCTGTGTGATGCGGTGGGCCGTCATCCGAAGGCCGATTTTTATCGCTGCGTTGCAGCATTTACACAGGCTTTCATCAGCGTTGAAATGCAGGGCTTCGACATGCTGACCTGAGCGCGCCGCTGTTTCTCAAATTGCGACACTTCTCCGGCGATTGGTGCGATAAAGGTAAAAACTAAGTTGCCCTATCGTTTTCCCGTAGAGTCCTTGTTAACTGTCTGCAAAGCCTTGTCGGGAGTTCATGTTCGGCGTAAGGTACAAGCATTAGTAAGCATGCACACTGCTTCACATTCACAGCAAGCTTCCTTGGAGACAACCATGCAGGACAGCCAGCCAAAACCCTCGCGCCGGGGATTCTTCTTCGGCGCAGCCGCCACCGGTGCCGCCGCCGCCGCAGTCATCGCCCTTCCGGGTGTCCAGATTCCCGAGGCGGCCACTGCAAAGCCCAAACCTGCTCCTGAAAAAGGCGGCGGCTACAGCCTCTCGGAACACGTCAAGCGTTACTACCAGACCACGCGCATCTAGTCCGTAGTTCAGTTTCAGTTTCTTTTACACGGAGAGCCCCATGCTGCTCACGAAAAAATCCCACGGTGTCCACGGTGATCAGGCGCAGCGCGCAGGTTCTGCGCGGTTTGTCCACAGTCTGTCGCGCGGCCTGTCCAACGCTCTGCCCACCATGGACAGGCGCGCTTTCCTTCGCCGGTCCGGTCTCGGTGTCGGCGTCGGTCTTGCTGCAACCCAGCTGACGCTGGTCAAGAAGGCCGCAGCCGCCACGCCGGGTGCCGGCGACGGCAGCGGAAAAATCGAGGTCAAGCGGACGGTGTGTACCCACTGCTCGGTGGGTTGCGCGGTGGATGCCGTCGTTGAAAACGGCGTCTGGGTCCGACAGGAGCCGGTGTTCGACTCCCCCATCAACCTCGGGGCTCATTGCGCCAAAGGTGCGGCTCTGCGCGAACATGGCCACGGCGAATATCGCCTGCGTTACCCGATGAAACTGGTGGCCGGCAAATACGAGCGCATCAGCTGGGACACTGCACTGAGCGAGATCAGCACAAAAATGCTGGACCTGCGCAAGGCCAGCGGCCCGGACTCCGTCTACATCATTGGCTCTTCCAAGCACAATAACGAACAGGCTTACCTGCTGCGTAAATGGGTCAGCTTCTGGGGCAGCAACAACTGCGATCATCAGGCGCGCATTTGCCACTCCACAACGGTCGCCGGGGTTGCCAACACATGGGGTTACGGCGCCATGACCAATTCGTACAACGACATGCAAAACAGCAAGTGCGCGTTGTACATTGGCTCCAATGCCGCCGAGGCGCACCCGGTCAGCCTGCTGCACATGCTGCACGCCAAAGAGACCGGCTGCAAGATGATCGTGGTGGACCCGCGCTTTACGCGCACCGCAGCCAAGGCCGACGAATACGTGCGCATCCGCTCCGGCTCGGACATCCCCTTCCTCTTCGGCGTGCTGTACCACATCTTCAAGAACGGCTGGGAAGACACCAAGTACATCAATGACCGTGTTTATGGCATGGACAAGGTCAAGGCCGACGTGATGGCCAAGTGGACGCCGGACAAGGTGCTTGAAGCCTGCGGTGTGGACGAGGCCACCACGCTCAAGGTCGCGACCATGATGAGCCAGAACCGCCCCAGTACCATTGTCTGGTGCATGGGCCAGACCCAGCACACGACGGGCAATGCCATTGTGCGGGCTTCCTGCATCCTGCAACTGGCGCTGGGCAACATTGGCAAATCCGGTGGCGGTGCCAATATCTTCCGTGGTCATGACAATGTGCAGGGTGCGACTGACGTCGGTCCGAACCCTGATTCGCTGCCCGGTTACTACGGCCTGGCTGAAGGCTCCTGGAAACATTTCGCCAAGACCTGGGGTGTTGATTTTGACTGGATCAAGGGGCGTTACGCGTCACCGGCCATGATGAGCAAGCCCGGCATCACCGTGTCGCGCTGGATCGACGGGGTGTTGGAGAAAAACGAATTCATCGACCAGGACTCGAATCTGCGCGGTGTCTTTTTCTGGGGCCACGCGCCCAACTCGCTGACCCGGGGTCTGGAAATGAAGCGCGCGATGGACAAGCTGGACCTGCTGGTCGTGGTTGACCCCTACCCGTCGGCGACAGCGGCCATGGCGGCCATGCCCGGCAAGGCAGAAGACCTCAATCCGAATCGCGCGGTTTACCTGCTCCCCGCTGCAACCCAGTTCGAAACCAGCGGGTCCGTGACGGCTTCCAACCGCTCGATCCAGTGGCGCGAGAAGGTGATCGAGCCGCTGTGGGAAAGCCGCAGCGACCACATGATCATGCATCAGCTCGCGGAGAAACTCGGCTTTGCCAAGGAGTTGTCCAAGAACTACAAGATGCAGAAGGTCAAGGGCATGGACGAGCCGGTGCCGGAAGACATCCTGCGCGAGATCAACAAGTGCGTCTGGACCATCGGCTACACCGGCCAGAGCCCGGAACGCCTCAAGTCGCACATGCGCAACATGCATTTGTTCGACGTCAAGACGCTCAAGTCCAATGGTGGCAAAGACCCGATCACCGGTTATGACACGACCGGCGACTATTTCGGCCTGCCCTGGCCGTGCTGGGGCAATCCGGAACTCAAGCATCCCGGTTCCCCGAACCTGTACGACACCTCCAAACACGTCATGGACGGCGGTGGCAATTTCCGCGCGAACTTCGGCGTCGAAAAAGACGGCGTCAACCTGCTGGCCGAAGATGGGTCCCACTCCCTGGGTGCCGACCTCACCACGGGTTACCCGGAGTTTGACCACCTGTTGCTGAAGAAGCTGGGCTGGTGGGACGAGTTGACCGAGCCCGAAAAAGCCGCGGCCGATGGCAAGAACTGGAAGACCGATCCGTCGGGCGGCATCATCCGCGTGACCATGCAGGTCCATGGCTGCTATGTGTTTGGCAACGCCAAGGCGCGCGCCGTGGTCTGGAATTTCCCCGACGCGATTCCGCAGCACCGTGAACCGCTGTACGGCAACCGGGCTGACCTGATGGTCAAGTACCCGACGCACGACGATAAGAAGGCCTTCTGGCGTCTGCCGACGCTGTACAAGACCATCCAGCAGAAAAACATCGCCGACAAGATTCACGAGAAATTCCCGCTGGTCATGACCTCAGGACGCCTTGTCGAGTACGAGGGCGGTGGCGAGGAAACCCGCTCCAACCCCTGGCTGGCCGAGTTGCAGCAGGAGATGTTCATCGAGATCAATCCCAAGGTGGCCGCCGACAAGGGCATCCGCAATGGCGAACGCGCCTGGGTCAGCACACCAACCGGTGCACGGCTTAACGTACAGGCCATGGTGACTGAGCGTGTCGGGCCCGACACCGTGTTCATGCCCTTCCACTTCTCCGGGCGCTGGCAGGGTGCCGACATGCTGGCTTATTACCCCAGTGGGGCGGCGCCTGTGGTGCGTGGCGAAGCCATCAACACGGCAACCACCTACGGTTATGACAGTGTGACGATGATGCAGGAAACCAAGACGACGGTCTGCAACGTCGAACGAGCATAAGGAGACACCATGGCAAGAATGAAATTTGTCTGTGACGCCGAGCGCTGCATCGAATGCAACGGTTGCGTCACGGCTTGCAAGAACGAAAACGAAGTCCCGTGGGGCGTTAACCGCCGCCGCGTGGTCACACTCAACGACGGCGTTCCAGGCGAAAAATCCATCTCGGTGGCCTGCATGCACTGCAGTGATGCACCGTGCGTAGCCGTGTGCCCGGTCAACTGTTTCTACCACACCGCCGAAGGTCTGGTGCTGCACGACAAAGACGTTTGCATCGGTTGCGGTTATTGCTCCTATGCCTGCCCTTTCGGCGCGCCTCAGTTCCCGTCGCAGGGTACTTTTGGTGTTCGCGGCAAGATGGACAAGTGCACTTTCTGCGCCGGCGGCCCTGAGGCCAATGGTAGCCAGGCCGAGTTCGAAAAATACGGCCGCAACCGGCTCGCTGAAGGCAAGCTGCCGGCTTGCGCGGAAATGTGCTCCACCAAAGCCCTGCTGGCCGGTGACGGTGATGTGGTGGCCGATATTTTCCGCAACCGTGTGGTCCAGCGCGGCAAGGGCGCTGAAGTCTGGGGCTGGGGAACCGCCTACGGCTCCAAACAGGCCGGCCAGCCGCCGGCTAGCGGAGTGAAATCATGAAGCGGCTTGTCCTGGCAGGAGCCGTTGCAATGCTGCTGGCGGCCTGCGGTGACAAGCAGCAGACTGCAGCCGGCGTCAAGAGCGACGTGCCGGCCTTTCAAAGCGTGACCGGCCCAGGCAGTTCCTACAATGCCCCGGGCTGGAAAGCCGGCGACAAGACCGCCTGGGAGCTGCAGCTCAAGACCCGCTTGCAAAACGGGCAAAACGAATACAACCGCGTGAAGTAAGGGAGTTCCCATGCAACGCCCATCGCGAGTCCCGGCAGCATTGCTTTTCCTGGCCCTGGGGTGGTCGGCTACCGTTTCGGCTCAGACCACGGTCACCCCTGCGTCCCCACCGGCTGCAGCAGCCCCTGCGGGCGGCATCAAGAGCCAGAACATTTTCGAGGTCAAGCCCGATGCCAGTGCCGACCCGAATTACGCCGATCAAACCAATGCCGAGCGCGCCAAGGTCCAGCCTGGTAACAACGCGCCCATGTGGCGCAAGGTGGGCGAGGGCGTTACAGGCTTCAGCAGCCTGCCCAAGAGCGAGGCACCTGAGGCGGGCAACCTGATCCAGCCTTTTGTGCAATACCCTGGTTCGCGCCTGACCAACGCGGGTGAAGCCTGGCGGCAGGTGCGCAACAACTGGATCATTCCCTATGGCGGTTCGCTGTTGCTGATTGTGCTGACAGCAATTGCGATTTTTTACTTTACCAAGGGCACTATCAAAAACCACAGCGCGGACACGGGTCGCAAGATAGAGCGCTTCACGCCGTTTGAGCGCGCAGCGCATTGGTCCAATGCCATTGCTTTTTCCATACTCGCCATCTCCGGCATCGTTCTGGCGTTCGGCAAATTCTTTTTGTTGCCGGTGATGGGTCTCACGCTGTTTGGATGGCTCAGCTATGTGCTCAAAACGGCACACAACTTCGCTGGCCCTCTGTTTGCCGTCTCGCTGGTGATTGTGTTTTTTACTTTCCTGCGCGACAACTGGCCGGAAAAAAGCGATTTGAAGTGGCTGGCCAAAGGAGGTGGCCTGATCTCTGGGGACGAGCCTGCGTCCCACCGTTTCAATGCTGGTGAAAAACTGGTCTTCTGGGGCGGCGTGTTTTTCCTGGGCATCATCGTTGTGGCCTCGGGGCTGGTGCTCGACAAGCTGCTGCCTGGCCTGGTCTATGAGCGCGGCACCATGCAGATTGCGCACATGGTCCACGCCGTCGCGACGGTGCTCATGATGTGCATGTTTCTTGGCCACATCTACATCGGCACCCTCGGCATGCAGGGCGCCTACAAGGCCATGCGCACCGGCTATGTGGACGAGGGCTGGGCCAAAGATCATCACCAGTACTGGTATGACGATGTGAAGGCTGGCAAAATTCCTGCGCAGCGCAGCGAGCCCGCAGCGCCATCGGGTCAGACCGTCAAAGTTTAAGGACAAGGACTTCCCCATGAACAAATTCCTTATCGCGTTCTGCCTTGTGGGCGTGCCGATGCTGTCTTTCGCAAAATTGCCTGCTTTGAGCGACGAGGCCAAGGCCAAGGCCGCCGAAACGGCCGCCAAGGCCGCTTGGACCAGCAAGGTCGGCGCCTATCAGCTGTGCAAGTCGCAGGACAAGGTCGCCGCCGGCTATTTCAAAACCGCCAAAGCGCCGGGCAAGGACACCAAGCCACCCACGGCCGTGCCAGCCTGTGCGGAGCCCGGACCTTTTGCCTACATCCCGCCCGAGGTCAAGCCACTTGAGGCTGCGGGCGCGCATTCACCTCCGGCAACGGCGATCAGCCCACCCAGCACCAAGCAGCCTGATGCGGTGGCCAATCCGGCCCGGAAACCCTGACGTCTGCCTGATTCCTTTCCCCCGGTACCAAAGGCCGACCCGCGAGGTGTCGGCCTTTTCTTTTTGTTGTAGTCTTGCAAGATGCCTTTGCCTTCACTGCCACACCTCACCCGCGCCCAGGCACCGCTCACCTGTGAGATCGACGCCGTCAACGAATACGGCGAGGTGCAACAAGTCGCCATACCGGCCGAGCGTGCGCTGACCGTCTACGTGGACAAGCGAGAACTCGTGACGCTGATGACCCTGGGGGCGCATCCCGAATTGCTGGTGCTCGGCTACCTGCGCAACCAGCGTCTGGTCCGCGAGGTGAGCGATATAGAGTCCATCACAGTGGACTGGGATGTGGGCGCCGCCGCCGTCAAGACGCGTCACGGCATCGAGGACATTGAAGAAAAAACTGCCAAACGCGTAGTCACCACCGGTTGCGGGCAGGGCAGCGTGTTCGGTGGTCTGATGGACGAGGTCGACCAGATTGTCCTGCCGGCCGAAGCGCACATGACACAAGGCCAGCTTTATGGTCTGGTCAACACCATAAGGCTCAAGGAAACCACCTACAAGTCGGCGGGGTCGGTGCATGCCTGCGCGTTGTTTGCCTGTGGCGCTGCGGCGCCCGACATGCTGCTGTTTGTGGAGGACGTCGGCCGTCACAACGCCATCGACACGATTGCCGGCTGGATGTGGATGAATATGGCCCCCACGCTTGTCGCTTCGCGTACTGCGCTGCCCCCCGAGGGGGCGCTGCGCCTGCGGGCCGGCGAAGCCGGACCCGCGGCCCTGGCTGGTGAAGATGAGACCCCCATGCCCCCCACTGCGTGTGGTTCGCTGCCCCCCGAGGGGGATGAACTTGCTCGGGGCGGCCCTTCGCTGCGTTCGTTGGCCCCCACGCTTGTCGCTTCGCGTACTGCGCTGCTCCCCGGGGGGGCGCTGCGCCTGCGGGCCGGCGGAGCCGGACCCGCGGCCCCGGCTGGTGAAGATAAGACCCCCACGCCCCCCACTGTGTGTGGTTCGCTGCCCCCCGAGGAGGCTGCTCCCTCGGAAAATACCACTTCCCCTTCTCCTCCCGGCAGGCTCCCTTTCCCTTTGGGAGAGGGCGGCGGTGAGGGCTCCCCGGTCCCGGCTCAGTCGGCCGATGCGTCAGGGCTGGTCTTCTACACCACCGGCCGCCTGACCAGCGAGATGGTTATCAAGTCGGCGCAGATGGGTGTGCCGATTGTGATTTCGCGCAGCGGCATCACGCAGATGGGTCATCAGGTCGCGCAGGCCGTCGGTTTGTGCGCCATTGGCCGCGCGACCAACAAGCGTTTTGTCTGTTATTCCAGCCCGCAGCGGTTGCATCTGCAGCCGGAGCTGGCAGGCCCCAAATTGCGCGCGCCTGCCGCTTAAAGCTGACAACGCCCCTGGCATGATGCCGCCATGCAAGACGATTCCCAGGTTCAACACACGCTGCCCGGCATTCCCGAACCCCTGATCGGCATGACCGGCTCCGGCCGCCGCGGCGGCGCCATATTGCCTGTCGTGTGCTGGATGCGAGAGGGCTTGCGCGCCGCGTTTTTTCAGGCACCCCGTGTTGCCGGGCGTGCGCCCGCTCCCTGGCAGGTGCTCGTCGTTGCCGTACTGGTGTTTGCGCTGGACATCGCGCTGATCCGCCTGGAAGTCGCTGGCCCCGCACGCTTTGATGTGCAGGCCTGGTTGTCAACCTGGTGGTCCACGGTGCTGGGCGTCGCCCTCGCAGGGTGGGCTTTCCCGAAGACGCCCGCTCCTGGAGACGTGGCCGGGCGCCCGCCCTTACGGCCAACCGGTGTGACGGCATTTTTGGTGCTCTGGCTCGCTGCAGGACTGCCCAGCCTGCTGCTATCCCAGGGGCTGATCGGTGCCATTGCTCAGGGCTGGATAGAGGCGGACGTGTTCTCCAATAACTGGTTTTACTGGGGCCTTTTTGCCGTGTTCATGGTCTGGTACCTGGCCGCGAGCGGGGTGTTGTTCCTGCGTTTTGCTGGATGGAACTGGCGCGTCGCCGTGTTTTTGCTGGCCCTGCTGGCGGCCATCAGCCTGAACACCTGGCAATTCGAGGCGCGCTCCTGGGTCAGCGACCCGACGCGCACTGCGCAGACCGAAGACACGCGCCCACGGCTGCGCCTGACCCAGGAAACCCTGGAAGGCCAGCAGGCGCTGTGGGAAAAGACCCTGGCCGCCATCGCCCCCGAGCGAGCCGGCGTGACCGACGTCTACGGCCTGGTATTTGCGCCCTATGCGGCAGAAGATGTGTTTCTGCGCGAGAGCACCATGGTCAGCGGCGTGCTGGCTGATCGTTTTGATGCTGGTGGCCGTGTGGTTCACCTGCTGAACCACGGCGGCACCGCAGCCACCCACCCCTGGGCAACCACGCTGAACCTGCAGCGCGCCATCGAAGCCCTGGCCCGGCGCATGGACAGGGACAACGATGTGCTGGTCGTTTACATGACCTCACACGGCGCGCGAGACTTCAAGCTCGCCGCCTCGAACTGGCCGCTGGAGGTCGCGCCATTGAGCCCCGCCGAGTTGCGGCTGGCGCTGGACAAGGCTGGCATCCGCAACCGCGTGATCGCCGTGTCGGCCTGTTATTCGGGCGGCTGGGTCGATGTGCTGGCCGACGACAACACGCTGGTGATGACGGCGGCGGACGCCACCCACACCTCTTACGGTTGCGGCCAACTCTCCGTGCTGACCTTTTTTGGCCGTGCGGTGTTTGACGAGCAGCTCAGGACGACGCGCTCCTTCGAGCAGGCTTTTGCCCGTGCCGTGCCAGTGATCCAGCAGCGCGAGATCGACGCCGGCAAGGACGATGGTTTCTCCAATCCCCAAATCAGAGTGGGCGCCAACATCAGGGCCGTGTTGCGTGCGCTTGAGCAGCGCCTGGACGCCTCGCCGGCTGACCCCAAAACCCGCCCGTGAGCCAGGGGCGGGGGCTTTGCGTTAAGGTCTGCCTATGAACCTCCTTTTCCTCAAGCTCGGCTGGCGAACCCTGCTGCGCGACCTGCGCGCCGGCGAGCTGCGTTTGTTGATTGTGGCTGTCACGCTGGCGGTCGCAGCGCTGACAGCGGTTGGTTTTTTTGCCGACAGACTCAAGGGCGGTTTGCAGCGCGATGCGCGCCAGCTGCTCGGTGGCGACGCCGTGCTGCGCAGCGACGGCGTAACGCCCGAAGCGTTTGTTGCCAGGGCGCGCAGCATGGGCCTGCAGGCCACCCTGACCGTGACTTTTCCGACCATGGGCCGCGCGCGTGAAGAAGAGGGCGGTGCCAGCAAACTGGTGGCCTTCAAGGCTGTGCCCGAGGGCTACCCCCTGCGCGGCAACATGCGGGTGGCCGAGAGTCTGGAGGCGGGCGGCGCAGTCACGCGCGCCATTCCTGCGCCCGGCAGCGCCTGGGCCGATGCTTCATTGCTCGACGCGCTGGGCCTGCAGCTCGGCCAGACCCTGCTGATGGGCGACGCCCAATTCAAGCTCACACAGGTGATCGTGCAGGAGCCAGACCGGGGCGGTGGCTTTGCCAACTTCTCCCCGCGCGTGATGATCAACAGTGCCGACCTGGCCGCCACCGGCCTGATCCAGCCAGCCAGCCGCACCAATTACCGGTTTGCAGTCGCCGGGGCTGATGCCGACGTGAAAACCTATCTGCAGTGGGCCACACGTGAGATCAAGAAGGCCGAGTTTCGCGGTGTGCGCATCGAGTCGCTGGAAAGTGGCAGCCCCGAGATGCGCCAGACCCTGGACCGCGCTGAAAAATTCCTCAATCTGGTGGCCCTGCTGGCGGCGCTGCTGAGCGCCGTGGCTGTGGCGATTGTGGCGCGCGGCTTTGCCGCCAGACACCTGGACGACTGCGCCATGTTGCGTGTACTGGGCCAGCCGCAACGCACAATTGCGCTGGCCTACACCTTCGAGTTTGTGCTGGTGGGGCTGGGCGCCAGTGCGCTGGGCGTGGCGATTGGTTTTGCGGTGCATTACGGCTTTGTGCTGCTGCTGGCAGGGCTGGTTGAAGCCTCACTGCCCGCCGCCACGCTGTGGCCGGCAGCCTTTGGCATGGGTATGGGCCTGACCCTGTTGCTGGCCTTTGGCTTGCCGCCGGTACTGCAATTGGCGCAGGTGCCGCCGCTGCGCGTGATCCGCCGCGATGTCGGCAACCTGCGGCCCGCCTCGCTGGCGGTGCTGCTGGTCGGGGTGCTGGGTTTTGCCGCCTTGCTGGTGGCAGCCAGCAGCGACCTCAAGCTGGGCCTGATTGCCGTGGGCGGCTTTGCCGGCGCCGTGCTGGTGTTTGCGCTGGCCAGTTTTGTGGCGGTCAAACTGCTGCGCGCCAGTGTGAGTGAGGTCACCGCGCCGCGCTGGCTGGTGCTGGCCACGCGTCAGCTGTCGGCCCGCCCGGCCTATGCGGTGGTGCAGGTCAGCGCGCTGGCCGTCGGCCTGCTGGCGCTGATGCTGCTGGTGTTGCTGCGCACCGACCTGATCAGCAGCTGGCGCAACGCCACGCCGCCCGATGCGCCCAATCGTTTTGTCATCAATGTGCAGCCGGAGCAGGGCGACGCCTTTCAGCAGGCACTGCGCGACGGCGGCGTGAAAAAATTCGACTGGTACCCCATGATCCGCGGGCGACTGGTGGCGGTCAACGGCAAGGACGTCACGCCCGATGACTTTGAAGACGACCGCGCCAAGCGCCTGGTGGATCGTGAGTTCAACCTGTCGCACGCGCAGCAGCAGCCCTCGCACAACGAAGTAGTGGCTGGGCGCTGGACACCCGATGAAGCCGGTGCCATCAGCGTCGAGGACGGCCTGGCCAAAACCCTGGGTCTGAAGATGGGCGACAACCTGCGCTTTGACATTGGCG
This sequence comes from Polaromonas sp., assembly GCF_041689105.1. Classification (GTDB taxonomy): domain Bacteria; phylum Pseudomonadota; class Gammaproteobacteria; order Burkholderiales; family Burkholderiaceae_C; genus Polaromonas. The sequence goes on from NZ_JBDNGU010000090.1 coordinate 13,327, forward strand.
GGCAGATCAGCGAGGCAAAAATCACCAGCCTGCGCAAGGTCGATTGGGGCTCGATGCGCGTCAACTTCTTTGTCATGTACCCGGTCGCAAAAATGACCGACGTGCCGGTGTCTTACATCAGTGCCTTTCGCGCGCCCGAGCGGGTAGCCGCCGTCAACGGCGTCAAGCCGCGCAGCTTTGACAACGAGCTTGTCAAGGCCTTTCCCAACATCACCAACGTCGATATGAGCAGCACCATCAACCAGGTGCAGCGCGTGCTGGACCAGGTGATACGCGCGGTGGAATACCTGTTCGGCTTCACGCTGGCGGCGGGGGTGGTGGTGCTGTTTGCCGCCATTACCGCCACGCGCGAAGAACGCGCGCGCGAGTTCGCCATCATGCGTGCGGTCGGCGCCCGCTCCTCGCTGTTGCGCCAGGTACAACGCGCCGAGCTGGCTGGCGTGGGCCTGCTGGCCGGCTTTCTGGCGTCTATCGTGGCGCTGGCGGTGGGCTGGGGCTTGGCCCGTTTTGTATTCGATTTCGCCTGGACCGGCTCGTGGACCGTGCCGCTGTTCGGCAGCCTGGCCGGCGCGGCGCTGGCGCTGGCGGCTGGCTGGTGGGGCTTGCGTTCGGTGCTCACTACACCGGTGGTGGAAACCTTGCGCAAAGCGCAGTAACTCTCTTTCTCCCTCTCCTTGGGGGAGAGGGCAGGGGTGAGGGGGCTTCCCCGCACCCTCACCCTCACCCTCACCCTCACCCTAACCCTCTCCCGCAAGCGGGAGAGGGGACAAAAAGAAAATCGCAAAATTGAATGATTCAGCCATGCAAATCGAAGAAAAACCACCGGGCACCCCGCCATTTGCCACGCCCTTTGACTGGATAGGCGGCGAGGAGCGCGTCAAGGCGCTGGTCGAGCGCTTTTACGACCTGATGGACCTGGAGCCCGGCTACACCGCGCTGCGAGCGGCGCACGGCAGCGATCTGGTCAAGGCGCGTCAGCACCTGTTCTGGTTTTTATGCGGCTGGCTGGGTGGGCCGCAGCATTACACAGAAAAGTTCGGTCACCCCAAGCTGCGCATGCGCCACATGCCCTTTGTCATCGGCATCCTCGAGCGCGACCAGTGGTTGGCCTGCATGGACCAGGCCATGGGCGAGACCGGTGTGGATGAAGCGCTGCGCGCCAGGCTGCGAACCTCGTTTTTCCAGACCGCCGACTGGATGCGCAACTCGCCAGCCTGACTACAGCGGCCCCACGCCCGTCCACGCGCGTGTCAAAATGCGCAAGTGATTTCCAGCGACCCTCTGACCGATGCCGAATTGGACCGGCTCAACGACTTCCTGATGCGAGAGGAGGGACTGTCCGACCCCATGGACAGCGCCATGCTCGACGGTTACCTCACGGCCGTAGTTTCCGGCCCCAATCTCGTCATGCCTTCTGAGTGGCTGCGTTGGGTGTGGGATACGGAAAACGGCCAGGAATCACCCGAATTCCATAGCCAGCAAGAGGCGCAAGAGATCATCGGTCTCATCATGCGGCTGTACCAGAGCGTCAATGCCACCCTCAACGAGGAGCCGCAAAACTACGAGCCGTGCATCATGGAGCGCGAACACGAGGGGCGTGTGATCCCTATCATCGACGAATGGTGCATGGGCTACTACCAGGGCATGGCGCTGGACCTCAAGGCCTGGAGCCTTCTTGTCATGGGCCAGCCGCAATGGTTCAGCACCATCTTGCTTTACGGCACCGACGACGGGTGGGAAGTGCTCAAGAAGCAGCCAAGTGATCTCGATGCACACCAGGCCAAGGCCGATTCGCTGGCCGACGCAGTCCGCCAGATCCACGCCTTCTGGTTGGCTCAGCGCCGCCAGCAAATAGCGCGCGGTGACGTGCCGGGAGTCAATCGGCGGCAAGAGCCCGTGCGCAGCACCGCCAAGCCGGGGCGCAACGAGCCCTGTGCTTGCGGCAGCGGGCGCAAGTACAAGCATTGCCACGGAGCGAACTGACCGGGTGGTTCAAGCCCGGGCTATCCTGCCACTTGCGCCATACAATGCCGGTATGAACTGAGAGGTATGCCATGGAAATCGCCGATGTCACCCTGGCCGAGCGGGGCCAGATTGTTATCCCCAAAGAGGCGCGCGACGCCTTGGGGCTCAAGCCGGGCGCCCGACTGAAGTTGCGGGTTGAGGGTGGGCGCCTGTTGATTGAAAAGCGGGTGCAACTCGATTTGTCGCGCTGGATCGGCAAGGCGGTCGATGACGGCCTGAGCACCGATCAGGCGCTGGCCGAGCTGCGTGGCCGTCCCGTGCCGTGGCCGGACAAGCAAGCCGCCGTGGCCAAGCCCGCGCGCGCCAAGGCGCGCGCCAAAACAGCCAGCCAGACAGCCACCAAGGCGGTCACACCCGCCCGAAGCAAGGTCGCATGAAAACAGCAGTGGACTCCAGCGTCCTGTTCGACATTGTCAAGGGGGCGTCCGGCGCGCGCGCAGCGCAGGCCGCGCTGGAGACCGCCCTGGCGCATGGCAGCCTGTGCGCCTGCGCCGTGGTGCTGGCCGAGTTGGGCCGCTACTTCAAAAGCAACCAGGACTTGCAGGCTTTTCTGGCCGATTGCCAGATCGATCACGACCCCCTGTCCACCGCCAGCGCGTTGGGCGCAGCGCAGATCATGCGCGAATATAGCCGTGCTCTGGCGCGCAACAATGGCCCGCGCGAGCGCGTGGCGCCCGACTTTCTGATTGGCGCCCATGCCCTGCACCAGACCGATGCGCTGCTCACCTCGGACGGCGGCTTTTACCGCCAGTATTTCAAGGGCCTGACCGTGTTGGCCCCGACCTGAAAGCAAGCCCATGCCCGAAATCGTCTTTAAAGGCAAAGAGTACGTTTACAACCACCACCTGACGGTGCCTTATCGCCCGCTGGTGGCTGACGCCGCCAAAGGTATTGGCCCGGCCGACCTGGCCAGCAACCTGGTGATTCACGGCGACAACCTGCATGCGCTCAAAAGCCTGCTGCCGCGTTACGCCGGGCAGGTGGACCTGGTGTTTATTGACCCGCCCTACAACACCGGCAACGAAGGCTGGTGCTACAACGACAACGTCAACAGCCCCATCATGAAAGAGTGGCTGAGCACCAACCCGGTGGACGGTGAAGACATGCTGCGCCACGACAAATGGCTGTGCATGATGTGGCCGCGACTGGTGTTGCTGCGCGAGTTGTTAAGCGAGAAGGGCTCGATCTGGATCACGCTGGATGACAACGAGGTGCATCATGCGCGCGACATGCTGGATGAGATTTTTGGCGCTGATAACTTTGTGGCCACTTGCATCTGGCACAAAAATTTTTCGCCTAAACCTTCGGCCCAGTATTTTTCGGAGGACCACGATTACGTCTTGATCTATGCGAAAGACAAGGCGCAGTGGAGGCCCAATTTGCTAGAACGCACGGTTGAGATGGATGCGCGGTTTACCAATATCGATAACGATCCGCGTGGGCCATGGACCTCAGGAGATCTTTCTGCCCGTAATCCGTACAGCGAAGGCACCTACGCCATCACTACTCCAGGTGGTCGGGTCATTGATGGCCCGCCACCAGGAACTTACTGGCGAGTAAGTAAAAAGAATTTTGACAAGTTGGATAGCGAAAATCGGATTTGGTGGGGCGAAGACCAGAACAACCAACCTCGTCTTAAGCGTTTTCTCACCGACGTAAAGCAGGGACGCGTGCCGCAAACTCTTTGGGAGTATTCCGAAGTGGGACACACCCAAGACGCGAAGCGAACCCTGTTGGAAATGGGATTGATCAAGACCCAAGAGGACGGTTCGATGACACCCAAGCCCGTCGCCTTGCTGGAACGCGTACTGGAGCTGGCAAGTGAGCCTGATTCCATCATTCTCGATTCCTTCGCCGGTTCCGGCACCACCGCCCACGCGGTCCTGAAAGCCAACGCCAAAGACAACGGCAACCGCAAGTTCATCCTCGTCGAAGGCGAAGAGTACGCTGACAAACTCACTGCCGAACGGGTGCGCCGCGCCATCAAGGGGTATGCGTGGGTGGGTAACCAGCGTGAGACCTTGCTGGAAGAAAAAATCAACTTCACCCAGTTCAAAAAGGCCGATGAGTGGTTGAAGAAGGTGGAGGCGATCAAGGTGAAAGAGGGGTTTGCGGAAGAGTCGGCGCAGATGGAGTTGGGGGCGGGTAGCCCTCACCCCAGCCCTCTCCCGGGGGGAGAGGGAGGGAAGAAAAGAAAGCGCTTCGACAAGATCAACGTGGAGTTGAAGGACGGCCTGTTGCGCGTCGAAGGCGAAAAACGTGTCTCTGAAATGGCCGAGGGCCTGGGCGGTGAGTTCACTTACTGCACGCTGGGCGAGCCGCTGGACATTGAAAAACTGCTGTCGGGTGAGTCGCTGCCGGCCCCCGAGGCGCTGGGCGCCTGGCTGTTTCACACCGCCACGGGTGGCACCTTGTTGCCCAAACCCAAGGATGCGCCGCAATGGTATTTGGGTGAGGCCAAAGACGCGCATGTGTGGCTGGTGTACGAGCCGTCGCTGGCATTCTTGAAGTCACCCGAGGCGGCGCTGACGCTGAGCCGCGCCAAAACCTGTGCGGCCTGGGGCCATGCGCGCGACGGCGGCAAAGGTGACGGCAAGCGGCACCTGGTGTTTGCGCCGGCCAAGTACCTGAGCAACAAGCAGTTGCTGGAGCACGGCGTGGACTATGCGCCGCTGCCGTTAGCGCTGTACAGGGAGGGCTGAACAATGACATTGCACAGAGACCGATTTGAGCTGGCCCGCAGCCAGTTTGGCAAGGCGCTTGCGCGCTTGCGCGAGGCCCTTGATGCGGATGAGACGGCTATGGTCCGGGATGCGCTGATTCAGCGCTTTGAGTTCACCTATGAGCTGGCGTGGAAGTCGATGTTTTACTGGCTGCGCGATCAGGGCGAGAAGACGCCGGAAATGGCCAGCGCCGTGTTTCAGGCTGCGTTCAAGTGTCAGCTTGTCGAGGACCCCAGAGTCTGGGAACAAACCAAAGACAACCGCAACGAAACCAGCCACACCTACAACGAAGCCAAAGCGATTGAAGTGGCAAGCTTTGTGCGCGCGTATGCGGTGCACGCCTTTGATGCGCTTGAATTTCGCTTGCAGGCGCTTTGACTGTTATGGCCTCGTCCCAAGACGTGCAGACTCCGGTAGCGGCGCCTTTCGGCATTGAACCCTATGTTTATGCCAAGTTGCAGCGCCTGTTTGACCAGACGCCCGGCTTGATCAGGGTGTGGGTGTATGGCTCGCGAGGCCGGGGCGATGCGCGGCACGAGTCTGATATTGATCTCGCGTTTGACTGGCCGGAAGCCGGGCATGATTTTTTGCATCTGAAAGATCGTATCGACGGGCAGGGGCTGATTTACAGGGTTGATGCCTTGCATTGGCAAGATACGCTTGCCGAGGATTTCCGCTCGCGCATAGAGCGTGACCGCAAGGTTTTTTGGGAGCCGCGCCGGCAGAGCGCGGATATTGAGTCGCTCGGTGCGACGCAGCTCAAGAGGTTTCAATCGACGGTGCTGGGCCAGCTGGCGGGTTACATCACCGAGCTGAAAAAGCATCAGGCCCAGTACAAGGCCAATGAACCAGCCTTGCGCGCCATGGAGGGCATGGAAGACGTTCTGCGCGAAGCGTCTGACTTCCCCAAAAAGACCTGGAACGCTTTAAAAGCCCAAAAAGCTTTGCCGCCGGCATTTGCAGAGCAACCGCACTCCAGCCGCTTCGATGGCGCAGACCGTGCCATTCCCAATGTCTGCCTGAAAATCCCGACCGGCGGCGGCAAGACCCTGCTGGCTGCGGCCAGCGTGGGGCAGGTGTTTTCAAGCTACCTGAACCGGCACACCGGTCTGGTGCTGTGGATTGTGCCGAACGAAGCGATTTACCGGCAGACGCTCAAGACGCTGACCAACCGCGACCACCCTTACCGCCAGATGCTCAACACGGCGGGCGCGGGGCGGGTGAAGATTCTGGAAAAAGGCTCGCCGCTGGCGCGACTCGACACCGACTCTCACCTGTGCGTCATGTTGTTGATGCTGGCAGGCGCCTCGCGCAAGAACAAAGAGACGCTGCGTTTCTTTCGTGACCGGGGCAATGTGCTGGGCTACACGCCGCGTGAAGATGACATTGAGGGGAATTGGGACCTGTTGCAGGCGGTGCCCAACCTGGATGCCTACACCTCGTGGGGCACCACACAAGAAGAGGCGCGCGCCACCAAAGGCAGCATTGTTAAAAGCTCGCTGGGTAACGTGATGCGCTTGTTGCGGCCCATGGTGGTGATCGACGAAGGCCATCACGCTTATACCGAGACAGCACTCGAAACGATTGATGGCTTTAACCCCTGCTTCATGCTGGAGCTGTCGGCGACCCCACGGGTTGCCTCTGACAAGGCCGGTAAGGCGGCGTCTGGCTCCAACATTCTGGTGGACGTGCGCGGCACCGACCTGGAAGAGGCAGAAATGATCAAGCTGCCGATCAATGTGGACATGCGCGGCTGGAGCGACTGGCAAAGCTGCCTGTCGGCCAGTGTGGACAGGCTCAATGGCCTGGCTGCCGAGGCGGCCACACTGCAGACGGAAACCAACCGCTACATCCGCCCAATCCTGCTGGTGCAGGTGGAGCGCACCGGCAAAGACATGCGTGACAGCGGCTACATTCACGCCGAAGACGCCAAGGCGTATCTGATGCAGCTGGGGTTTACCGAAGCGCAAATCGCGATCAAGACCTCAGACAAGGACGACCTGAAGTCGCCCGAAAACATTGATCTGCTCAGCCCGATGTGCGAGATTCGCGCCATCATCACCAAGCAGGCCTTGCAAGAGGGCTGGGACTGCCCGTTTGCCTATGTGCTGTGTGCGCTGGCCGCCGGCAAAGAGGTGCGCTCCATGACGCAACTGATGGGCCGCATTCTGCGCCTGCCGCATGTGGCCAAAACTGGCCGGGCTGCACTCGACGCCTGTTATGTGCTGTGCCACGACGCGCGCACGGGTGAAGTCATCAAGGCCATCAAGGCGTCGCTGGAAACCGAAGGCATGGGCGATCTGGCGCTGTCTGTGCAGGGCGGCGGTGACAGTGCTGCGGCCAAGCCGGTGACCTTCAAGCGGCGGGCCGCCTTCAGCCAGATGCGGATATTTCTGCCGCGCGTGACCTGGGTGGAGGCTGACGAACAAGGGCGCAAGCGCCGCCGGGAGTTAGCTTACGACAGCGACATTCTTTCGCTGCTGGACTGGTCGGCTGTGCAGACGGATGCGCTGGCGCGTGAATGGGCACCGGCTGCGCAGGATGCCTTGTTTCAAAACGGCCAGCAGCTTCAGATTGGCCTGGAGGTGCTGGACCACCCGGAGCGGGTTCGCAGCCAGCAGGCGCTGGCCGCCCCTGCCGAGCTGGACCGTGCGCGCCTGGTACGTGGGCTGCTCGATATTGCGCCCAATGCCTGGTGGGTCTGGAGCTGGGTAGACGCCGTGGTGAGCCGGTTTTTGCTGGCCTATTCCGAGAAAGTCATCGCGGGCAGCAGCGCCTCTTTGCTGGAGCGGCTGCGCATCGATCTGGAAGCCGAGCGCGACCGGCTGGCCCAGGCGGTGTTTGAAAGCTGCGTGGCCCGGGGCGAGGTGGAGTTCAGATTGCGGGCGGACAAAACCGACTACGAGATTCCTGCTGATTTTGAGCTGGAGCTGTCGGGCAAGCCGCAGCTTTTGGTGCGCGATGACGATGGCAAGCCGGTTGAAAAGAGTTTGTTTGAACCGGCGCTCACGGCGCTAACCGACAGCGGTCTGGAGCGCGACGTGGCCTTTTACCTGGACAGCCAGGCCGCCTTGAAATGGTGGCACCGTAACGTGGCCAGGGCGCAATACGGCCTGCAGGGCTGGAAGCGCAACAAGGTCTACCCCGACTTCGTGTTTGCGCGTGTGGGTGGCGACGGCCAGCAAAAGCTGGTGATTCTGGAAACCAAGGGCCTGCATCTGGCGGGCTCTCTTGATACGGATTACAAGCAACTGCTGTTGCAGCGGCTGACAGATGCTTTTGCGGATGAGTCGCTGATGCCCGCCGGAGGCCTGGAGTTGGTCGGCGAAGCGCAATCGGTGGTGTGTGATCTGGTGTTTGAGGGTGACTGGAAAGGCACGCTGAATGCGCGGCAGTTTCAAGCGGCGGTGGCCTGAATGCTACTTTTTTAATAGCTGCTTGTGAACGTGGCGTAAGGGCTGACGGCACTTTTGACACATGAAACAGGTGAAAAATCAGCCAACATCCAGGTTCTGGCCGGTTTTATGAGTGAAATCGGCCTCCAGCCCTTATGGGATGGGCGCAAGCAGCTATCAAATATGTAGTAAGCCAGTGAATGACGCGGTGTTAACTCTGCGCCAGCAGCACCACCAACGCACCCGCGCCACCCTCCGCTGGCCGCGCCTGCACAAAGGCGATGACCTCGGCCTTCTGGATCAGCCAGCTCTGCACCCGGCCCTTGAGTACCGGCGTCTTGCCGGGCGAGCCCAGGCCCTTGCCGTGCACCACACGCACGCAGCGCACGCCGGCCTTGTAAGCCTCGCGGATGAAGGCCGACAGCGCATCGCGTGCGTCCTCGCGGCGCAGGCCGTGCAGGTCGAGCTGGCGCTGGATGCTCCAGCCGCCGCGGCGCAGTTTGCGCACCACGTCCGGGCCCATGCCGGGCCGGCGAAAACTCAGCGCCTCGTCGGTGTCCAGCAGACTCTCGACGTCGAAGTCGTCCGAGATCGCTTCGCGCATCACCGCCTGTTCATCGCGCTGCTGCTGCACCGGAATCGGCGCAGCCTGCACCGGCGGCAGGCTCGCCCTTTGGCCGGGAAGGTGTTTGGCGGGCAGGGCCCGGACGGGGCCGATGGCGCGGGAGAACAGCTCTTTCTCGGCCTTTGCCCGGGCTGCGGCAGCAGCTCGTGCAGCCTTGAGCTCAGCGTCCTGCCGGACACGGGTTTCGATTTCGACCTTGACTGCCTTAAGCGCTTTCAGGTCCTTGATGACGGGTGCTTTGGTGGCCATTATTCAAAGCAATCCGAGTTCGGCCATCGACACGGCCTGCGTGCTGGTCACGACGAAATGATCGAGCACCCGCACGTCCACCAGGGCCAGCGCGGCCTTCAGGGTTTGCGTCAGCGCCTCGTCGGCGCGCGACGGCCGGGCTTCACCGCTTGGGTGGTTGTGCGCCAGCACCACGCTGGCCGCCTGCAGCGCCAGCGCGCGCACCACCACCTCGCGCGGGTAGACGCTGGTTTGCGTCAGCGTGCCGCGAAACAGCTCCTCCAGGGCGATCAGCCGGTGCTGGCTGTCCAGAAACAGTACGGCGAAAATTTCATGCGGCCGGCTGCCGAGTTGCAGCTGCAAATAGTCGCGCACCGCCTGCGGTGTGGCAAACAGTGGTTTTTCCTTGAGCTGCTCCGACAGCGCGCGGCGTGCCAGCTCGAGCACCGCCACCAGCTCGGCGCGTTTGGCCGGGCCGCCCAGGCCCTTGATGCGTTTGAGGTCGTCAGCGGTGGTGTGCAGCAAGCCGGCCACGCCGCCGAAAACGTCCAGCAGCTCCTGACCCATCTGCAGCGCGTTTTTGCCGGGCAGGCCGGTGCGCAGCAGCAGCGCCAGCAGTTCGGCGTCACCCAGCGCGCCCGCGCCGCGGGCCAGCAGCTTTTCGCGGGGACGGGCGTCTTCAGGCAGGTCTTTGAGGAGCATGGCGGTACGAGGCCTTGGGCGGTAGATAAAAAGCGTGTCGCAGAGGCAGTATCAGGGCTTAACCGCCGCGATTTCCCATCGAAGAGCGGCACTTTCTACAATAGAGGCAGTTTACAAAATAGTTGTTGCCCGAAAGTTTTATGCCCACCGTGGAAATATCCGACCCCGCCCTGGTCCAGCCAGGCTCTTTTTTGACCCTGCATTACCGCATGGCCGGCCCGGACGGGGCCAACATCATCAACACCTTTGACGGCAAGCCTGCCACCCTGAGCCTGGGGACGGGCGAGCTGTCGCCGGCCATCGAGCAGCGCCTGCTGGGCCTGCCCGAGGGCACGCGTAGCAGCTTCGAGCTGGCAGCCGGCGAAGCCTTTGGCGAGCGCAACCCCGATCTGCTGCAATGGGTGGCGCGCAAGCTGCTCAACGAGTTGGGCGACCCGAATGAAAAATACAGCATCGGTGACGTGGTGCAGTTTCCGACGCCGGACGGCATGGGCCAGTACGCCGGTGCGGTGCAGCAGGTCAAGGCCGACGGCGATGCGGTGCAGTTTGATTTCAATCATCCGCTGGCAGGGCAGCCCGTGGTGTTTGAAGTCCACGTGATTGGAGTTCTATGACTGGAAACGACAAGACGATGAATAAAGATCAAATTTCCGACGGGCCGCCCCCAGGAAAATTAGCCCCAATTCATGGTGAAAGGGGCAGCGCATCGCCGGAGGCACACGAGGCGACAAGCGTGGGGGCCAAGAGCTCACCACAGGAAATCATTCTGGCCGAGCCGCGTGGCTTTTGCGCCGGCGTTGACCGTGCGATTGAAATCGTCGAACGCGCGCTGGGCAAGTTTGGCGCGCCGATCTACGTGCGCCACGAGATCGTGCACAACACCTATGTTGTCAACGAGCTGAAAGACAAGGGCGCGATTTTCATCGAAGACCTCGACGACGTACCGCCCGGCGCGACCTTGGTGTTCAGCGCCCACGGCGTCAGCAAGGCCACCGAGCGCGAGGCTGAAAGGCGTGGTTTCCGCATTTTTGACGCCACTTGCCCGCTGGTGACCAAGGTGCATGTGGAAGTGGCCAAGCTCAACAAGGAAGGGTACGAGTTCATCATGATCGGCCACAAGGGCCACCCCGAGGTCGAGGGCACCATGGGCCAGCTCGACAGCGGCATCCACCTGGTCGAAGACGTGGCCGACGTGGCGCGCATCCAGCCCGCGCAGACCGACAAACTGGCCGTGGTCACGCAGACCACGCTCAGTGTGGACGATGCCGCAGAGATCAGCGCTGCTGTGAAAGCGCGTTTTCCGAACGTGCGCGAGCCCAAGCAGCAGGACATCTGTTACGCCACGCAAAACCGGCAGGACGCCGTCAAGCTGATGAGCCCGCAGGTGGATATTTTGATCGTGGTCGGCAGCCCCACCAGCTCCAACAGCAACCGCCTGCGTGAGCTGGCCGTCAAGCTGGGCACAGAGGCCTACATGGTGGACGACGCCAGCGAGCTGCAGCCGGCATGGTTCGAGGGCAAAAGCCGCGTCGGCCTGACCGCCGGTGCTTCGGCGCCAGAAATTCTGGTCAAGCAGGTCATCGACCGCATCAAGGCCCTGGGCGCCGTGTCGGTGCGCAAGATGGCCGGTATTGAGGAAACCATCAAATTCCCGCTGCCCAAGGGGCTGCGCATGGATGGCACGGCACTGGACGCGCTGGACAGCGACCTGCATGCCGACATTTGATGGCGCCAGTTTGCTATCTAAGTGATAGCTGCTTGCGCCCGTTCCATAAGGGCTAGAGGCACTTTTCCTTCATGGAAACCGCGTACGGCCATGCTGACCGCCTGAATTCTGCACAAAATACAATCAAGCCATGTTAGACATCAACCTGCTCCGAAAAGACCTGCCCTCGGTCATCGCGCGCCTGCAAGCCCGCAAGAACCCGCAAACCTTCCTGCACGAGGAGGCTTTTCAGGCGCTGGAGGCTGAGCGCAAGACGCAGCAGATCCGCACCGAAGAGCTGCAGAACCAGCGCAACACCCTGTCCAAACAGATCGGCCAGCTCAAGGCCAAAGGCGAAGACGCTGCACCGGTGATGGCGCAGGTCACGGCCTTCAAGGCCGAGCTTGAGAGTTGCGCCGTCCGGCTCGAAGCCATCCAGGCCGAGATGCAGGCGCTGCTGCTGGCCGTACCCAACCTGCCGCACGAGAGCGTGCCTCTGGGCGTGGGCGAAGGGGGCAACGTCGAGGTGCGCAAATGGACGCCAGTTGAAGGCCCGGGCGGCGAGCCCCCGGCTTATGCCTTCGAGGTGAAAGACCATGTGGACCTGGGCCAGCCGCTGGGGCTGGACTTCGCGCTGGGCACCAAGCTGACCGGCTCGCGTTTTACCGTGATGCAGGGGCCGCTGGCCCGGTTGCACCGCGCGCTGGCGGCCTTCATGATCGACGTACAAACGGCCGAGCACGGCTACACCGAGTGTTATGTGCCCTACATCGTCAACAGCGATTCGCTGCGCGGCACCGGCCAGTTGCCCAAGTTTGAAGAAGACCTGTTTGCCGCCAAAAAAGGCGGCCAGGAAGGCGAGGCCGAGAACGCCGCGCTGTATTTGATTCCTACCTCCGAAGTGCCGCTGACCAACTTCATGCGCGACGAGATCGTGCCGGAGGCGCAGTTGCCGCTGAAGTACACCGCGCACACGCCGTGCTTCCGCTCAGAAGCCGGCAGCTACGGGCGCGACACCCGCGGCATGATCCGTCAGCACCAGTTCGACAAGGTCGAGATGGTGCAGATCGTTCATCCTGACAAAAGTTATGAAGCGCTGGAGGCCATGACCGGCCATGCCGAGGCGATTTTGCAGAAGCTGGGCCTGCCGTATCGCGTGATGCTGCTGTGTACCGGCGACATGGGTTTTGGCGCCAGCAAGACCTACGACCTCGAAGTCTGGCTACCCGGGCAGAGCGCCTACCGAGAAATCAGCTCGGTCTCCAATTGCGAAGCCTTCCAGGCCCGCCGCTTGCAGGCCAGGTTCAAAAACGCCCAGGGCAAAAACGAATTCGTGCACACCCTCAACGGTTCCGGCCTGGCCGTGGGGCGCACGCTGGTTGCGGTGCTTGAGAATTACCAGCGCGAAGACGGCAGCGTCGCGGTGCCGGCTGCCCTGCAGCCCTACATGGGCGGCATCACGGTGCTCGGCACCTGATAAACTACCGGCATCGAGTGGAGAGGTGGCAGAGTGGCCGAATGTACCTGACTCGAAATCAGGCGTACCGCAAGGTACCGTGGGTTCGAATCCCACCCTCTCCGCCAAGTAGTAAATAAACACGGGCCTTCTGGCCTGTTTTTATTTCACACCCATCAATTCGTTAGCTCTCTTTTGCTGCTTGCAGCGCTGCCGCTACGCTGAGTGGTGCAGTGATGCCGCCATCGATCGCGCCCACAACCCGCCCGTGATGGTCTCGGCGTTGGCGGTAAGGGTCAGCGGATCGACGATGAGGGGGTAGGGGTCGGGGGGGCATAAATTCCCAGACCCCCCTAGCGTTTGTGAGAGATCACTTCACAGACATTTTAAAATTTGAGATTCTGACTATGCAGTGCCGTCATCGCCAGTTCAGCGCCGCGGCAAGGCCCAACTATTCATACACAAATGCATTTCTAATCTCTTGCCAAGTAAGACATGATGACGTCTACCGCATGGACACGGCGTTCCCGGAGCCATTGAGGGTCACCAAGATCCTTCTCAAAAATGATCGATAGCGTGTAGCGGTTAGAAATGTGAACAAAACTCAACGACAAGATTGACACGTAAAGCTGCATCGAATCAACGGCATGCCGGAAAACGCCAGCTTTCTCGCCTCGTCCCAACGTATTTTTAATCATCCCCACTAGGGGGGTTGTTTCGTGCACAACCTTGCTCGATTTCCTCAGCATGCGTCCGCTAAGCAGATTTTCATTTAGCACCAGACTGACGAACTCAGGATGAGCGCCCATATGATCGAACGTGAATTCGATGAGTCGACGCATGCCGGAGGCTGGATCCAGATGTTCTAGATCGAGGTCTTTTTCTTTCTGGCGCAACTCGCTGTATACACGCTCGAGCACCGCCAAATAGAGGCCTTCCTTGTCGTCAAAGTAGTGATACGCCATGCGAATATTGCAGCATGCATTCTTGGCAATGCGCTCGATGCGAGCGCCATCGTATCCGCGCTCGCAGAACTCGAGGGTTGCTGCGTTCAACAAGCGCTCACGAGTTTCTTCGGCGTTACGTTTTTGCGGTTTTTTCGGTGGATCTATTGACGGTCGAGACTGAGATACTGGCATGACTAAATTATTAAACATTTGAAACCAGTACGGGGATCAAGATAATCAGTTGACCGTGAGTGTTTGTCATCGGTGCAGGCTGATCGTAGCCCGTTCCAAAGATTTTGCTGAGTCATGGCGAGCCTGCTTTACAGGCCAAGTGCCCGCCCATCACTGCGTGGATCGTGCGCGCCCAGAAAATCGCCAGTTTCGGGTTTAATTAAAATGGCTCCGGCATGACCTGCCAAAGGACTTTGGGCCGCCAGTTCACTTAATGTGTGGCCCCGTTCCGACAGTGTATTAAACACAGCCAGGCCTGCATCGGACTCAATTTTGAGTGAATCGCGACTATCTGAAAAAGTTTTTCCAAGCAGGAAACGCGGCTTGGCGAGTGCTGTAAGGGGGTCGAGGCCGTAGTCGATCAATCGGGCCAAAAGGAGGGACAGCGTTTGGGGCTGACCATCGGCTCCCTGGGTTCCGTACAGAAGACTCGGTTTTCCATTGCGCAGGTACATGCCTGGATTCAGTGTATGAAAAGGCCGCTTGCCCGGTGCCAGCACGTTGGGATGACCATTCTGCAAGTTAAAAGAAGCGCCTCGGTTATGCCACAGCATGCCGGTATCACCGACCATGACGCCGCTACCCCAATCGAAATAAATTGTCTGCAGCATGGACACCGAATTGCCAGCGCCATCAGCGGCAGCCAGAAATACGGTGTCTCCAGTTTTGAAGGTGTCCTGCCAATCCCGTGCACGGGCTACGTCAATACCGGCTGCATGTCGGTCCAGCGTGGCCGGTGACAGCATCGCTAGGCAAGGCACATCCGAAAACTCAGGGTCAGAGACGTAGCGATTGCGGTCCAAGAATGCGCATTTCACGGCCTCAACCAGTAAATGGTAAAAATCAGCGCTGCCTTCAGGAATCGACTTGAGGTTGAACCGCTCAAGGATGCCCATGATCTGCAGCGTCGTGACACCTTGGGTCGGCGGCTGGTGCGCTAACAATTCGCCTCCACGGTAAGGCACACGCAATGGGGGCTCGATCCTCGCCGCCGTCTTGGCCAGGTCGGATTTTGTCAGTGGTGATCCAGCATCTGCTAATCCACGCGCGATTTGCGCTGCTAGCTGGCCTTCGTAGAAATCGCGGTAGCCTCGCTCCGCCAATGTCTCCAGGGTGGCCGCCAACTTGGGTTGGCGAAATGGCTCGCCGATTTCGCGAGTTTTTCCGTCTTTCATGTAGCCAGCCGCTACACCAGGAAGCTCCTTCATTTCGTTACGTCGGAAATCTGTCCAGAACCGCTCTGACGGAGTCGTCGGAAAGCCTTCACGCGCGAGGTTGATCGCCGGTGCCAGAAGGTCTGACCAACTCATTTTTCCGCCAGATTCGTTACGACTGATTTCAAAAGCCCGACCCAAAGCATCGACGCTGGCGGCAGAAGTCAACATTGAAGCAGGTCCGCGCAGTGGAATACTTCCCTGGTAGAACGGAAGCATTTCGGCAGCTTGCCCAATGCCTGAAATGGTTTTGGTCTTGCCGTTGCGCTGGCTGATGATCATGAAGGCATCACCGCCGAATCCAGTGAAATGCGGGTAGGTCACGTTCAGGCACGCCCCCATGGTGATTGCGGCTTCGATGGCATTGCCGCCAGTCTGCAATACTCGCAGCCCCGCACGGGTTGCAAGTTCGTGCGGACTTGTCACCATGCCCTTTTGTGACTTCGCAAGCAAATCTGAAGTCTTGGCGTGTGATGAGGCTGCCACGGAGCCCTTTTCTGGGGTTAATGTGTTTTGCATTGTCAGCTTTGGAGGAGCTTTGGGGCGCCACCTGCACACCCACGTGATATTGGATTTTCAGGTGAGCGGGGCAGTTTTTTGCCGTAGTGTCTGTTGGTGTTGGGTTGGGAGATTTCTTCACATGCCCCCGTAGACCAGCCTTGGCAGCCACATGCTGATGACTGGCAGATAGGTCAAGATCGCCAAGGCCACCAGGGAAATACCGATGAATGGCAAAGAACCCTTCACCGCTTGCGCGTAATCCACGCCCTTCAGTGTGCTGGCTACGAACAGATTGAGACCGAACGGCGGCGTGAACATGCCAATGGCCCCGTTCACAGTCAACACCATGCCCAAGTGGACCGGATCAATGCCGACCTTAATTCCGATCTGATAAAACAATGGCGCAAGAATCACCATGATCGACGCAGCGTCCAGAAACATGCCCACGATCAGCACGGTGACATTGATCAGAAGAAATATGTGATAAGGGTTGTCGCTCAGTGACAGCACGGCATTGGCGATTGAAACGGCCAAACCATTGCTGGTCAGGAACCATGCGAGTACAGATGCCGATGCCAGGATGATCATCACCTGGGCGGTGGTCGTGGCAGAGCTGACCAGCGTGTCGAACAGCTCTTTGATCGTTTTCTCCCGATAGATGAATGCCGAAACAACGAACGCATAAATGACCGACACGGCAGCAGCTTCAGTTGGCGTGAACACGCCACCGTATATCCCGCCCAGCACCACGACCGGGATGCCAAGGCCCCATGCGGCATCCCTGAAACCCGTCAATATTTGTGCAGCTGTTGGCGCTGGCATGCGTTCGATACCGTCGCGTTTGGCAACGTAGTAACAATATGGCAGGTAGCACAAGCCGTACAGAACACCTGCGCTGATGCCCGCCATGAATAGCGCCCCAACCGAAACGCCGGTCACCGCTGCATAAACGATCATCACAATGCTGGGCGGAATGATGATGCCGAGGGATCCGGATGCCACGACGACGCCGATCGAGAAGGACGGCCTGTAACCTGCTTTTGTCAGCGCTGGATGGAGCAACGAACCGACAGCTACAACAGTTGCCGGGCTGGAACCAGATATCGCGCCGAAAAACATGCTCGAGGCGACAGCGGTCATGCCCATGCCGCCGGTAAAGCGACCTATCAAGAGATTTGCCAGTCCTACGATGCGTTGGGACAATCCGCCCACGCTCATCAGGTTGCCGGTCAGGATGAAGAACGGAATTGCCATGAGCGAGAACTTGTCCAGTCCGGCAAACATCCGCTCAATGACGATGGCCATAGGAACGTTACCATCGGTCCATAGCGCGCCGAGAACAGAACCTGCGAGTGCGATGAATATCGGTGCGCCGAACACCAGCATCAGGACCAGGAGTATCAAGAACAGGGGAATCATGGACTTATCCTATTTGTTCAATGTGGGATTCCAGTGGCTTGGAGAAAAGCACGCTGAAAAATTGCTGACAGAACCTGATAGCCATGAGTGCACCTCCGACAGGTATCGCGAGTTGGAACATCCACATTGGTGCCTGTAGCGCCGTACTCACTTGGCCAAATTCGCGGGTTTGTACGGTCAACTCTGCTCCAAAATAGACCAGCATGCCGCAAAAGAAAACGCTGATAGCATGGATGGCTAGACGGATGATTCGCCCAATGTTTTCTGGAGCAGTCTGTACCAGGATGTCGATGCCAATATGGATGCCTTGTCGTGCTGCCACACTGCTACCCAGGAAGACCATCCACACGATCTGATAGCGCACTACTTCATCGGCCCATGGGATGCCGGAATTCAGTACATAACGAGCGATAACATTTGCAAAGAGAATGACCGACGCACTCGCTATCAAGATGCCGATCAGGATCTCTTCCAATCGGGACAAATAGAATTCAATTTTTCGCATGCTTCGACACTCCGGGATATGACCTGGCGACTTCGGTCCGGACAGGCACAGGTTGAACCCGTGCCCGCCCATTAATGCTCAGCGCTGAGCTTTTGTCTGTGTGTAGAACGTTTCCAGCAGGCCTTTGCCAATCTGGTCCGCGAACTTGGTGTGCACTGGCATCGTGGCCTTCTGGAATAGCGCCAGTTGGTCTTCTGTCAGCACCGAAACCTTGGTCCCACTCTTTTTGATCGTGTCGACATAGCCGGTCTCTCGACGCGCAGTTTCTTCGCGCTGAAATGGTGTGGTTTCACGCGCAACGTCGACCAGAATCTGACGATGCTCCTTGCTTTGCTTATCAAGCCAGCGCTTGCTCAAGACAAAGGCATACGCCAGGTAGGCGTGGTTGCTGATAATGAGATCTGACTGAACCTCATAGAACTTCATCTTGGTAATCGATACAAGCGGGTTTTCCTGGCAATCAACAACGCGTTGTTGCAGGGCGTTGTAAGTCTCGCCGAAGGCAATCGGAACGGGATTGGCCCCCATCACGCTGAATTGCTCCATGATGATCGGGCTCTGCATCACCCGTACCTTTTGACCCTTGAAGTCGGATGGCTTGGTAATTGTGCGGTTGCAGGTGATCTGCTTGAAGCCGCTTTCCCAGAACGTCACGCCGGTCAGGCCGACTTTGTCCAGGGTTGCCATTAACTTGTTGCCTGCCTCACCATCGAGCACCGCATGCGCGATTTTCGGCGATGGGAAAATGAAGGGCAGATCGACGATTTGCATCGCCGGGACGAAGTTGCTCAGCTTGGCGGTCGGGATGATCGCAGCCTGCAACGCACCGAATTGCATCTGCTGGGTTGCTTCGACATCATCACCAAGAGCGTTGTTGGGGAAGATCTTTACCTCGATTTGACCTTTACTGCGCTTTTCTACCTCGGCTTTGAATTTTTCCGCCGCCACGTGTTGGGCGCTGTCTTCCGGGAGGTCATGATGAAACTTGACGACAGTCTGTGCTATTGCGAGACCTGCTTGGCTCATTAGCAAAGCTGCTGCCAAGCCGCTAAGTACATGGATAAGCCTTCCACCATGTTGATTCTTTGACATATTCATCTCCTGTGGTTTGAGGGGATCAGTGCTAGTCAGACGCCAATCAATAAGTAATTAATATATTACTTACAAAATTGATCCTAACGAACATTCAAAGTTCAGGAATGAAGACAAACCCTTATGTTGAGGCGAAGGTCAGCATGCCAATGCCAGCGCCAAACATCATCGAAAACCAAGAAAAGGTCCAGAACTCCGGCTTGTTATCCGGCAGGCCCAGCTTCAGTCGCCCAGCAGCAGGCCAGATGGCCAGGGCCAGGAGCCTGCGGACTTGAGCCCGACAGAGTGTCGTGGTCGGGGTTCGTGTTGGCTGCTACGTAACGGAAAGCGACCGAATCGTGGGTCGCCCTCTCGATCTTGCGACTCGAATGCACGCCACTGGCGTACCCGTAGACCAGCAGTCCAAGCAGCACCGACGGGTGATGCGCCGCAGAGCCTTGGCCTGCGTACTGACGGATCAACTCGTCCAGATCAAGCCGCTCGATCACCTCAACCACGAAACGCGCCAGATGATCATTCGGTAACCATTCCTCCACCGAGGGCGGCAACAGATAAGCGGTGTCTCGATCTACGGGAATGAAGCGGCTCATCGGTCGTCCCTCATACTTACTCTGCTGCGATTGTCGCGGCTCTCGCTACTCTTTGGAAGTCTCCAAAGTCCGACAGGCTCCTAGTGCAGTGTTCCACGCTTGATGGAACACTTCAGCGCGATGGATTTTGGGTCAGGGCAAAGCGCAAACCACAGCGATACCCCGGGTATCGCGCGGATTGGAAAAACCGGCATGGCGCAAAAGACGCGGTTTTATGTTCCGGATCGCGTGCAACACCGCACTAGAGCAAGCCCTGCGTGCGAGCCAGGTGGCTGGCCTGTGAGCGGCTTTTGACATGGAGCCTGCGAAACAGGCGCCACAGGTGCACCTTGACCGTGTGTTCACTGATTTGCAGTTCGGCGGCGATATCGCGGTTGCTCATGCCCTTGTCCAGCATGACCAGCAACTGCTTCTGCCGCTTGGAGAGTTTTTCGGGCTCTGTGCTGCTTTCCGGATCAGAGCTGTCGTCCAGGAAGGTTTTCAAAACTTTTGAGATCTCGGTCGCACCCGCCGATTTTTCGATGTAGACGTCAGCGCCGGCTTCGAGCGACAGCTCCTGGTAGTCCTGTGCCGGCGCGGCAGACAGCACCACGATAGGCACTTCGGGAAACTGGTGCCGCAGCTCGCGCACGCCGGACACGCCGTGGGTATCGGGGAGTTTGAGGTCCAGGCAGATCACATCCGGAACGCCGTGCTGCTCCACCGCAGGACCGATGGCGGCGAGCCGGTCCAGCTCAACGATGCTGGCCTTGCCTTGCATGCGCCGGATCAGCATGACCACGGCTTCGCGCATGAGAGGGTGGTTGTCGATGACAAAAATGCGCATGGGTGTATCAGTTGCGTGCGACCGCAATGGGGTTTCCTCACCTGAAGGCGAAGCATACTCGCAGAATGTCGTTCGAGCTATGCCGAAAGACGGTTTGGTGTGTCGCTTGCCTGCGCTGCTTTACTGCACTGCAGAGCGCACAAGGTCCAGCGCCGACGTGATGGCTTCGTTTGTCACACCCGGCAAGGTCTGCAGCCTGTCTTGCAGCGGCGGCAGCGCGGTGGCGCCGTCGGCCTGCAACGAGGCGATGGCCTGGGCGGCTTCCCTGGGTGATTCGAAGCCGTGGCTCTGCAGCAACATCTGGCCCTGGGCACCCAACAGCTTGAAGTGAAATTTGCCGTCGGCTTCGCGGTACTGCTTGAACACAGGCAGGCCGGTCTTGGCAGCCTTGCCTTTGGCGGGCGTCGCCGTCTGCGCGACCAGCTTGCGCAGGCCCACCGCCTGGCGCAGCTCCCGCATGAAGGGCGTCGCGAGCCTGCGCGCCTTGTCGGCACCAGCCAGCAGGATGGCCTCGATTTTGGCGGGGTCCTGCATCAGCGTCTGGTAGCGCTCGCGCATGGGCCCGACTTCCTGGTCGATCCGTTCGAACAGGATCTGCTTGGCATCGCCCCAGCCAATGCCTTCGTCGAAGGACTTGCGGAGCGCGGCCGTCTCCTGCTCGCTGGCAAAAGCCTGGTAGATCTGGAACAGCGCCGAGCCCTCGGCCTGCTTGGGCTCGCCGGGCGCGCGCGAGTCGGTGACGATGCCGGCGATGAGCTTTTTCAGTTGTTCGCGCGGCGTGAACAGCGGGATGGCGTTGTCGTAGCTTTTGCTCATCTTGCGGCCGTCCAGACCCGGCAACAAGGCCACGGATTCCTCGATCAACGCCTGCGGCAGCACAAAGTGCTCGCCATACAGGTGGTTGAAACGCTGCGCCATGTCGCGCGCCATCTCGATGTGCTGGATCTGGTCGCGCCCGACCGGCACCTGGTGCGCCTTGAACATCAGGATATCAGCGCCCATGAGCACCGGGTACATGAAAAGACCGGCGCTGACGTCGGCATCCGGGTCATTGCCGGCGGCCGTGTTCTTGTCGACCGAGGCCTTGTAGGCGTGCGCCCGGTTGAGCACCCCCTTGGCCGTCACGCAGGTCAGCAGCCAGGTCAGCTCGGGAATCTCCAGAATGTCGGACTGGCGGTAGAAGGTCACGCGTTCCGGGTCCAGCCCGGCGGCCAGCCAGCTCGCCGCGATCTCCAGCGTGGACTGCTGGATGCGGGCCGGCTCGTCGCACTTGATCAGCGCGTGGTAGTCGGCCAGGAAATAGAAGCTCTCGGCGCCTAGGCCGGTGCTTGCCGCCACGGAAGGGCGGATAGAGCCCACGTAGTTGCCCAGGTGGGGTGTGCCGGTGGTGGTGATGCCGGTGAGAAAACGCTGCGGTGCGGCGGTGCGAGGAGCCTGTTTGTTTGTCATGTTCAGCGAACCAGCATCGCCAGCGGCGTGAGAGCAATTTCAAGAAGGGCATAAGACAGTGTCATCAGCGGCCGCATCCACCAGTCGGTCAGCACACCGGCAATCACCAGCGCCATCACCACAAAAAAGCCCCAGGGTTCGATCCGCGAGACCAGCTCGGCCTGGCGCCACGGCAGCAGGCCCACCAGCACACGGCCACCGTCCAGTGGCGGCAATGGAAACAGGTTGAAGACCATCACAACGACGTTGACCAGGATGCCCGCCTGACACATTCTGGCAAAAAACGGTTCTGTCACGCCCGCGCCCTGGAGCAGGTAAAAAGCGGCGCCCCAGAACACGGCCTGGATCAGGTTGGCGCCCGGTCCAGCCAGCGCCACCCAGATCATGTCGCGCTTTGGGTTGCGCAGATTGCCAAACTGCACCGGCACCGGCTTGGCGTAGCCGAACACAAAGGCGCCCGAGGTCGCAAAGTAAAGCAGCAGCGGCATCGCGATGGTGCCCAGCGGATCGATGTGTTTGAGCGGGTTGAGGGTGACGCGCCCCAGCGACCAGGCGGTGTTGTCGCCGAAGTACCGGGCGACGTACCCATGGGCGGCCTCGTGCACGGTGATGGCAAACAGCACGGGCAAGGCGTAAATGGCAACGGTCTGAATCAGTTTGGCAAAGTCCATACGGCAATTGTCTCACCTCGCTTGTAAGCCCCCACGCTCGTCACTTCGTGCAATTCGCTGCCCCCGAGGGGCTCCTTAGACCAGCCGGGGCCGCGGAACCGGCTTTGCCGGGCCGCAGGCGCAGCGGCCTCCTCGGGGGGCAGAGAGCTACGCGCAGCGAGCGAACGTGGGGGCTCTAAAGACCGAGTGCAGCGAGGTCGCCGCGTCCCTGCCGCACCACGACCGGCTCGCCGCCCTGGCCCATGCTGGTCAGATCAATCACGGTGGTGGGCTGCAGCGGGCAGGCGCCGGCGTTGATGACCGCAGCCAGCTCATGACCCATCTGGTCACGGATGTCGCCGGCATCGTTGAGGGGTTCGGTCTGGCCGGGCGGGATCAGCGTGGTCGCCAGCAGCGGCGCGCCGTGGATCTCCAGCAGGCATTGCAGGGTCTTGTGGTCGGGCACGCGCAGGCCGATGGTTTTGCGCGAGGGGTGGCTCAGGCGGCGCGGCACTTCCTTGCTGGCTTCCAGGATGAAGGTGTAAGGGCCCGGCGTAGCCGCCTTGATCAGCCGAAATTGCTTGTTGTCGACCCGCGCATAGTTGGCCAGCTCGCTCAAGTCGCGGCACAGCAATGTCAAATGGTGCTTGTCATCCACCCCGCGGATGCGGCGCAGGCTGTCGGCGGCAGTTTTGTCGTCGAGGCGGCAGACCAGCGCGTAGCTGGAATCGGTGGGTACGGCCACAATGGCACCGCGTTCGAGCAGCGCTGCGGCTTGCTTGAGCAGTCGCGTTTGCGGGTTCTCGGGATGAACGTCAAAAAGCTGGGTCATGGTGTGTTGGACTGTTTCAGGATTCTGCCGGCCGCACATTGAACTGGGTCAATGCCCGGCTTTCGCGCGCGGTCAGCCAGGCGCCTGCCGCGCCGCAGAGGGCGATCAGCATAATGCCAGCCAGTGACCAGCGGTCGGGAACATGCGAAAAAGCAATCCAGCCGCCCAGCATGGCAAAGGCGATCTGGGCATACAGGTAAGGCGTGAGCGTGGCGGCCGGCGCCCGCATGTAGGCCAGGATCAGCATGAAGTGCCCGACCGTGGCAGCGGCACCCATGAGCACCAGCCAGCCCCAGAGCGACCAGCTGGGCAGGCTCACCCAGACAAAGGGCAGTGCGGTGGACACCACCAGGGTACCGACCCAGCCTGTGTACAGGTGCATGGTGATCGGGTCTTCGGTGCGCGCCAGCTTGCTGGTGAGCACCTGGAAGCCGGTGTTGGTGACGACCAGGCCCAGCGGCAAAAGCAGGGCCCAGGTAAAGTTTTCGCCGCCCGGGCGGATGATGGTCAGGGTGCCTACAAAGCCGCCTATGACCAGCGACCAGCGCAAGGGAGAGACTTTTTCCCCGAGCGCGGTGGCGGCCAGCAAGGTAATGACCAGCGGCACGATGGCGCCGATGGCGGTGAACTCGGCCACCGGCATGTACTTGAGGCTCAGAAAGGCAAACAGGCTGCTCATCATCAGCAGCAGGCCGCGCAGACACTGAAACCTGGGGTGGGCCGTGCGCAGCACACTCAGGCCGCGCAGGGGCAGTACCACCACGGTCGTGGCCACCGCCTGGAAAAAGTAGCGAAACCACAACGCCATCAGGATCGGTACGCTGGCGCTGACAAATTTGGTGGTGGTGTCCAGCAGGGCAAAACAGGCGACAGCCGCGACGACAAGCGCAATGCCCGTCAGGGCCGACGACGCCCGGTTCACTGGATGCGGCCGTCCAGAAGCTCCCAGACAGGCGTCAGGTCGCCGGGCAAAAAGGGCAGGGTGCCCAGGTCGGTGTGGCTTTCGTCGGGGCTGTGGAAGTCGCTGCCGCGCGACGCCGCCAGCCCGAACTCTTTGGCGGTTTCGGCGTACTTCACATACTCCTGCGTGGTGTGGCTCCCGGTCACCACCTCGACGCCCTGGCCGCCGTGAGCCTTGAACTCGGTGAACAGCGCGAATTCTTCATTGGGCGTGAACTTGTAGCGGCCCGGGTGCGCGATGACTGCCACACCTTTGGCGCTGGTGATCCAGGCGACCGCATCGCGCAGGCTGGCCCAGCGGTGCGGCACGTAGCCCGGCTTGCCCTCGGTCAGGTATTTGCGAAACACATCGGAGGTTTCCCTGCAGACGCCAGACTCAACCAGGAAGCGGGCAAAGTGGGTGCGCGAGATCAGCTCCGGGTTGCCGACAAACTTGAGCGCGCCTTCATACGCGCCCTTGATGCCGACCTTGGCCAGGCCGTCCGACATTTCCATTGCACGCTGGCTGCGCCCGCCGCGGGTGTCGTACAGGCCTTGTTTCATGGCCGCGTCGTCGGGATCGAACCCCAGGCCGACGATGTGCACGGTCTCGTTGGCAAAAGTGACTGAGATTTCGGTGCCGGTCAGGTAGTTCAGGCCCTGGGCTTTGGCGGCGGCCGCCGCACGGTGCTGTCCGCCGACTTCGTCATGGTCGGTCAGGGCCCAGAGCTCGACGCCGTTGGTTTTGGCCCGCTCGGCCAGCGCCTCCGGGGTCATCGTGCCGTCCGACACCACGGAGTGGCAATGCAGGTCGGCGTTCAGTATGTTTTTGGAAATCACTGATCCATTTTAGGCTTTATGTCTGGCGGCTGCAGGAAGCGCGGGCGTCTGAAGGCTTTGTCCGCCCAGGCAATGCCCTACCATGGCGGCTCGTTGCCACCAACCCGACCTGGAGCTTTCATGATCACTGTTCACCATCTCAACAACTCGCGTTCGCAGCGCATCCTCTGGCTGCTGGAAGAGCTGGGACTGAACCACGACATAAAGCGTTATGAGCGCGACCGCAAGACCATGCTGGCGCCGCCCGCACTGCGCGCCGTGCATCCGCTGGGCAAGTCGCCGGTGATCACCGATGGTGAGCTGACGATTGCCGAGTCTGGTGCGATTGTGGATTATTTGATCGAGCGTTATGGCGCGGGGCGCCTGGCGCCTGCTGCCGGCACCGCAGAGCGCCTGCGCTACACCTACTGGTTGCACTATGCCGAAGGTTCGGCCATGTCGCCGCTGCTGCTCAAGCTGGTGTTCGACAAGATTGAAAAAGCGCCCATGCCGTTTTTTGCAAAACCTATCGCCCGGGCCATCAGCGGCAAGGCCAAAAGCAGTTTCATTGAGCCGCAGATCAGGCAACACCTGGACTACCTTGAAGGCGAACTCGGCAAAAGCGCGTGGTTTGCCGGGGATGAATTCACCGGCGCTGACATTCAATTGAGCTTTCCGCTGGAAGCCGCAGCGGCACGCGGTGGGCTGGATGCGAGCCGGCCGCGGCTGATGAATTTTCTGAAGCGCATTCACGCCCGGCCTGCCTACCAGCGCGCCATCGAGCGCGGCGGCGAGTATTCAATACTGACCTGAATCCATTTCTATTTCAATCCGATTGTCATTGCGGGAAGATCCTGTGCCGAACCCCGGATCAAGTCCGGGACGACGACGCTACTTGAGTGACAACGGAATGACTGAATTTCAGCGAAAGCCGAAGTAAGACAGGATGAATCCGATGATGACGACAAGGCCGACGATATAGATGATGGTGTTCATGCAGTTCTCTGGAGTTGTTTGTCGGCGCACCGGAGTGGCTTGCCTTCTGAGAACAGAGGATGGCGGGGCCTGCGGCCGCTGGCTGTAGGCAGCGCCTGCCAGGGCCCGTCAGACAATCACTACAACGCCGGCTACAACTCCGCCGCCTCGACAAGAAAGCGCACCCGCCGCACGCCCTGCCACTCGTCGGCGTCGAGCCGGAAGGCCAGCTTGACCCGCGCCGGCAGCGACTCGGTGTGACCGAACCAGATGCCGTCGACCGGCTGGCCACGGTGCTTGAGCTTGAGCGCCAGGTGTTTCTCGCCCACCAGCCGCTGCGACACGACCTCGACTTCCTCGCTGAAAGTTGGCGCCGCAAAGCCCTGGCCCCAGACTTCTTTGTGCAGCCTGTCCACCAGCTCGGCGCGGCGGTACTCGGGGGCCAGCGGGCCGTCGGTGTCGAGGCGGCGAAGCAGGGTGGCGGCGTCCAGCCATTCGTGCGCCACCTGCTGCAGCGCCTGCTCGAACACCTCGAAGTGTTCCTCGGCAATCGTACAGCCGGCGGCCATCGCGTGGCCACCAAAACGCAGCAGCACGCCGGGGTGCCGCTTGGCCACCAGGTCCAGCGCGTCGCGCAGATGAAAGCCGGCAATCGAGCGGCCCGAACCCTTGAGCTCGTGCTCCCTGCCCGGCGCCTGGCTGGCCGCAAACACGAAGGTCGGGCGGTGCAGCTTGTCCTTGATGCGCGAGGCCACAATGCCGACCACCCCCTCGTGAAAATCGGGGTCGAAGATGGCAATCGCCGGTGGTGGCACCTCATCTTCATCGATCATCGCGTCGGCGGCGTACTGCGCCTGCTCGCGCATACCGGCCTCGATGTCGCGGCGTTCGCGGTTGATGCCGTCCAGCGTTTTCGCCAGTTCTGCGGCGCGGCCCGCATCGTCGGTCAACAGGCATTCGATGCCCAGGGTCATGTCGCTGAGCCGGCCGGCGGCGTTGATGCGTGGGCCCAGCGCAAAACCAAAGTCGAAGCTGGTCGCCACGGCCGCCACGCGGCCTGCGGCGGTGAACAGCGCTGCCACACCGGCTGGCAAGGCGCCGGCGCGTATGCGCTTGAGGCCCTGCGCCACCAGGCGGCGGTTGTTGGCGTCGAGCCTGACCACGTCGGCGACGGTGCCCAGCGCGACGAGCGGTAGCAGGGTATCGAGTTTCGGCTGGGGCAACCTGGCCCCCACGCTTGTCACTGCGTGTGCCTTCGGCGTTTCGCTGCCCCGTTCTCCGTCAAGAGGGGCTCTCGCGCCTTGGGGCGGCCCGGCGTCGCTCGGGCTTGCGTCAAACACGCCGCGCGTACGCAGTTCGGCGCGCAAGGCCAGCAGCACATAAAACATCACGCCGACGCCGGCGATTGACTTGCTCGCAAACGCGCAGCCGGGCTGGTTCGGGTTGACGATCACATCGGCGTCGGGCAGCACGATCTGGCCGTCCTGCAAGGCCGGCAGGTGATGGTCGGTCACCAGCACCTGCATGCCCAAAGCGCGCGCGCGGGCCACGCCGTCCATGCTGGCAATGCCGTTGTCCACCGTGACCAGCACATCGGCGCCCGTGGCCTTGACGCGTTCGGCAATCGGCGCCGTCAGCCCGTAGCCATCGATCACGCGGTCCGGCACGATGTAGCTCACCTGCGTCGCGCCCAGCAGGCGCAGGCCGCGCAGCGCAACGGCGCAGGCGGTCGCGCCGTCACAGTCGTAGTCGGCCACCACACAGATTGTTTTACCGGCCGCAATGGCGTCGGCCAGCAGCACCGCAGCCTCCAGCGTGCCTTTCATCGCGGCGGGCGGCAGCAGCCGGGCCAGGCCGTCCTCGAGCTCGTCGGCGCTGGCCACGCCCCGGGCGGCAAACAGCTGCGCCAGCAGCGGGTGGATACCGGCCTGCTCAAGCGCCCAGACGCTGCGGGGCGGGGCTTCGCGTACTATGAGTTTCATAGCTGCTCACGACCGTCCCATAAGGGCTGGATGCCTAAAACATGCTTGAACTTCGGCCAGAAGCCGGTGGGCGCCAGCACGAAACTCTGCGCCGCCCGCTCACCGCACAGGGTCAGGCGCGCCTGGCCACCAGCACGCAGGAGGGCCAACAAGTCGGCGCAGGTATCCGCGTCCACGGCCTGCCAGGCCTGCGCATGGGCGGTGGCGTCGCGGCGCAGCGCGGGCCCACGCAGCCGGGTTTCCACGCGCAGGTCCTGCGCGGCGGGCAGCGCGTGCTCCAGCACCCCGGCGCCGGTGACCCAGAAGGAGTTGACTGGCGCCAGGCCCCGTTGTTGGCGGGCCTCATTGGCGGGATGGGTGTAGAGCAGCATCTGCATTTCGTTTTGCAGGCGCCGCAGGGTGGCCGCTGGGGTGCCTGCGCCGTCCAGCAGCGAGCGGGTCAGGTGCCGACCCAGCAGGGTGTCCATGGATACGCTGCGCAGGTCGCGAAAAACCTCGCCAGTCGCCAGCCAGGTACCGGGCAGCTTGCCGTAAGGCGCCAGCGTGATGCCGTCCTCCAGAAAGTAAGGGCTCATCGCAGCCAGCAGCGCCTGCGAGGTTTCTTCATCGATGGCCAGGTCGTCGGGCGGCGAGAGCCTCACATGGTCGGCGCCGACCTGCCAATGGCACAGGGTGATAAAGGCACAAGGCACGCCGGTGGTGCCGGTCTCGAAGGCCGCCCAGGGAAGGTGGCCGGGACCGCCGGGCAGGCCGTTGGCCTGTGCCAGCGCGAGCTCAAAGGGTGTCGAGGGATCGTCCTCGCCGCCATCAATGCGCCCGCTTGGTGCCATCGCTGCCAGCAGGGCGCGCAGGTTGGGGGTGAGCGGTGGGCGCGGTGGCGGCGTTTCGCCGTCACTTTGGGGCAGTACGGCCCCGGCAATCATCAGATGGAGTTTGTCCGGCATGGGCCTATTGTCCGGGATTGCCAGTGGCGTCCGCCCTGATGCCACAATTGGTGCCATGCAAATCCCCTACGAGCTGATTCTGGGCTGGCGCTATACCCGTGCAGGCCGCGCCACACGGCGCAACGGCTTCATCTCCTTCATCTCCGGCGTCTCCATGCTGGGCATTGCGCTGGGCGTGGCGGCGCTGATCATCGTGCTCAGCGTGATGAACGGCTTCCAGAAAGAGGTGCGCGACCGCATGCTGGGCGTGATCTCGCACATCGAGGTGTTCGCGCCCAACGGCGCGGCCCTGCCCGACGTGGCCAAAACCCTGGCCGAGATCCGGCAGAACCCGAACGTCATTGGCGCAGCCAGCTTCATCGCCGCGCAGGCTTTGCTGGCGCGGGGTGAGGACATGAAAGGCACCATCGTGCGCGGCATCGACCCGGCGCATGAAGGCGAGGTCACCGACCTGGCGGTGGACCTGAAAGACACCGCCTTGCCCAAACTGGTGCCGGGCCAGTTTGGCGTCGTGCTGGGCGGCGAGCTGGCGCGCTCGCTGGGCGTGCGCGAGGGCGACAGCGTGACATTGATCGCCCCCAGCGGGCAGGTGACGCCGGCCGGCGTCGTGCCACGCCTCAAACAAATGACGGTGGTGGGCACTTTCGACTCCGGTCACTTTGAATACGACTCTGCCCTCGTCATGCTGCACCAGGACGACGCTGCCAGGATTTTCCGGCTCGAAGGGCCGACCGGCATACGCATCAAGCTCAAGGACCTGCACCAGGCGCGCGAAGTCGCTGCAGAGCTTTCGCGCAGCCTCAGCGGCGACCTGCTGATCCGCGACTGGACGCGCCAGAACCGCACCTGGTTTGCCGCGGTGCAACTTGAAAAACGCATGATGTTCATCATCCTGACGCTGATTGTTGCGGTGGCCGCCTTTAACCTCGTCAGCACGCTGGTGATGACGGTCACCGACAAACGCGCCGACATCGCCATCCTGCGCACGCTGGGCGCCAGCC
The DNA here is from genome assembly GCF_041689105.1 of Polaromonas sp. Classification (GTDB taxonomy): domain Bacteria; phylum Pseudomonadota; class Gammaproteobacteria; order Burkholderiales; family Burkholderiaceae_C; genus Polaromonas. Next base: position 43,102 of record NZ_JBDNGU010000090.1, read on the forward strand.
CGAAAAGCATCATGGGCGTGTTCATGGTGCAGGGCGCCATGGTTGGGGTGATCGGCACCTTCTCGGGCCTGCTGCTGGGGCTGGGCATTGCGCTGAACATCGACGTCATCGTGCCGGCGCTGGAGCGCCTGCTCAACGCCAGCTTTTTGCCCAAGGACATCTACCTGATCAGCCGCATGCCCAGCGACCCGCAATACGCCGACATCATGCCGATTGCCGTCATCGCCCTGGTACTGGCTTTTCTGGCCACCATTTATCCGAGCTGGCGCGCCAGCCGCGTGAACCCCGCCGAGGCCCTCAGATATGAATAGTCCAGCGATGACTTCACTCCCTCTCCCTCTGGGAGAGGGCAGGGGTGAGGGCTCCCCCAAGGCCACACGCCAAAACGAGGTGGTTCTAAAGGCCAGCAGCCTGACCAAACGCTTCCACGAAGGCCCGATTGATCTGACTGTGCTGCATGGCGTGGATCTGCAGGTGTTTGCCGGTGAGACGCTGGCCATCGTCGGCGCGTCGGGTTCCGGCAAAAGCACGCTGCTGCACCTGATGGGTGGGCTGGACGCACCGACCAGCGGGAGCGTCGAGCTCAAGGGGCAGTTGATGTCCTCGCTGTCGGCGACCCAGCAGGGTGAGTTGCGCAACCAGCACCTGGGCTTTGTCTACCAGTTTCACCATCTGCTGCCGGAGTTCAGCGCGCTCGACAACGTGGCCATGCCGCTGTGGATACGCCGCGAAGACCGTGCAAAAGCCGCGCAGACTGCCGCCGCCATGCTGGCCAGCGTGGGCCTGAAGGACCGCATCCATCACCGGCCGGCAGAACTTTCAGGCGGCGAACGCCAGCGTGTGGCGATTGCGCGCGCGCTGGTCACACGGCCGGCCTGCGTGCTGGCCGATGAGCCGACCGGCAACCTTGACAGGACGACCGCCGACGGCGTGTTTGAACTGATGCTGCAACTGGCGCGCGAACACGGCACGGCGTTTGTGATGGTGACGCACGACGAATCGCTGGCCGCGCGTTGCGGTCGGCGCTTCCGGCTGGTGTCTGGGCGTTTGTCGGAATGGTCGTGAGGCACGGCCCGGCTTGAGCGCGCTTCCGCGGGCGGCCAGACCGACGCAAGGGTAATCCACGGCCCCCCTTCCTGAAAAGGGCCGGGCGTGCATAATCCTTGGTCGCCTCGTCGCGCGTTGTGCGCGTTTCCTCAGCCCGGTGAACTCTTCAACATTCAGTGGCAGCTCCTTGCCTGCGGTCCAGGACAACGCCACTTACGCATGACCGATCACTACACCGCCCTGGGGCTGGACAGCGCAGCAACGCTGGCCGACATCAAAAAGGCCTTTCGCCAGCAGGCATCTTCCTGGCACCCTGACAAAAATGCCGACCCCCTGGCGCCGGCACGTTTTCGGGCGGTACAGGAAGCCTATGAAGTGTTGTCGGATGCGGAAAAACGCCAGGCTTACGACGACAACCGCCGCCGCAACCTGCTCGACAGCCCGATAGACACGGCGCGCGCCATCTGGACCGATTATTTCAATCCGCTGCTTTGAGCCTTGCTGACCCAATGAACCTCCATGAAACACCCGGCGACATGAGCATCTCCCCCTATTTTCTTGACCTGCGCTCGGCCTACCAGTCCGAGATGGATGATCTGAGGTTCGACTCTGAAGGGCGCGATGTGTTGCAGCAGCGCCTGGCGGGAAAACGCCAGGAGATCGCCTTTCTGGTCCAGATGATGGACATCAGCCCCGAGATGGTGGCGGTGGTGTTTCACCGGGGTTTTGAGTTCACGGGACGGGCGGTCATGGAGCACCTGCTCACACATGACGAAGATGTCTTTCCAGCCTGGAGCAGCCTGGCCGGCGGGTTTGAACTGGCGCCCTGGGCTCAGGATCTGGCCGACATCGTCCTGGAGTCGCCGGGCGGTGACAAATTTCTGGCGGTGACGGCTGGTCTGGAATACATGGCCAGCCTGCCTGTCGCCGCCGGGGTCATCATCAGCGACGAGGACGAGGATGAGGACGAGGACAGCGACCAGGACGGCGCCGATGACCTGGTGATCCTGGAGGACGACGGCGAGGGTGAAGACGGCGGTGATGCCCGGACCCGCCAGGAAGCAGGCGCCGACTGGCTGGTCCAGCAGGGCTTCGATCACAAAGACTGATAGACGCAACATGACCTGGAAGGTGAAGCCCTGATGACAAAGCATCTCGCCCTGATCGAGAAAACCCAAAGCCTGATTGCGGCCGGCGACATCGTCGGCGCCGAGGCGGCGCTGGTTGGGCTGGCCGATACCGAAGGGGATGGCGCGTTGATGGTGGTGCTGGAGCAGTTGCCCCCCAAAGACGTACTGGCCGTCATCCGCGAGTACGACAACTCCCGCGAGTCGGTGGTCAGCCTGCTGGTGTCGCCCGCGCAGTTTGCCCGCGCGGTGGTGATTGAAAAGCTCTACAAGGACCTGACCCGCACGCACTTGCGCGGCATGGTCAACGCAGTGATCTTCCGCGAGGGTGCAGACCCGCTGGAATTTCTGAACGCGATTGGCGACCTGGATGGCGGCAGCGAGGCGCTGGCCGATTATTTTTCCGACCAATGGAGCCGTGTCGAGGGCTTTGCGCGCAGCGGCAGCTTCGAGGCCGCAGACGAATACGGCAAGATGCTGTCGCAGTCGGCCTTGCTGGCCTCGGCTTACGAGAAACCGCGGGTCCAGCAGGATGAAATCGCCGACCAGGACTGGATGCAGCTCGCCTGGATCCTGCGCTACGAACTGCCGGATCTGTTCATCGAGATGCTGATGGTGTTGCGCGCCAAGGTCAGTGCCCACCAAGCGGCCGCTTCCGACGAGGAGGACGAGGACGACGCCGAGGACGACGGCAAGGTCGAGACGGGTGACACTGACCGCGGCAAGGCTACGCCAACGACGCGCGAGTCCGACGAGGAATCGGCAATCTGAGCGCCCGCTGGGTGATCTCGTTTCTCCATCCGTTTACCCAACTGCCAACGTGTCCAAGCCTTCGCCATCCGCCGTCTCGCTCTACGATGCGCGCCCTTTTTTCGAAAAGGCGCTGCAGCACGGCGTGCAGCACGGCATCATCAGCGCCGAAAAAATCGAGGCCATGCGTGCCGAAGGCCCTAAAGGCATGGTGCAGATCGCGCGTTATTTCGGCAACGAGTTTTTGCGCCCCGAGCTTGAAAAGGCCCGCGACCGCATGGTCAACCTGGTCAGCCTGTACCTTGAAAGCAGCTGCGACGGCGACCTGCAGCAGGCGGCCGAGTCGCTGCGTGACTTTTCGCTGCTGTCGCGCTCCAAAGGCGGCTCGGACATGCTCAAGAGCCTGATTGCCATGCCGCAGAACAGCCATTTCGGCATGAACGAGCGGGGCGGTTTCACCGACGACCAGATTCCGCTGCTGGCGAAATGGTCGCTGCGCAGCCTGGCCGACTACCAGACTGAACTCGCCAAACGCAGCCAGGTGGCGCAGGTGGTGGATGCGGCCCTCTGGCTTGGCGGCGAACTGGGCATGGACGCGGCCGAACTCGAAGACGCGGGCAAGGATGCCGAGGCGGTGATCCGCACCGCCTTGCTGGTCATGGCGGCGGGCCGCACGGAGATGCCTGACTGGGTCGCGTTCGAGAAAATGATTGCCGCCTTGCGTAAAAAGCACGGGGCTGCGGCAGCCGCGTTGCCTGTTGCCATGCCGAAAAAACTGCCGGCCCATGTCCGCAGCGTGGCGGAAGCAGTGCGGCAGTCCGTGATGGCCGACGCGCCCAAAATACTGGACCCGGCCCTGCCGGTGCGCCAGCTGTTTGATCGCAGCCCGGCCTTCATGGGGCGGTATTTCTGGGTGGAAGACGGCCTGAACGAAGTCGACCACCACGACCGCCAGGAGTCCGCAGCGTGGAACAAGGTCACCGGCGGCAACAGCGACGATGGTTCGCTGCTGACCTTGCTGCTGTGTGTAGCCGCAGGCGTCGCCCCCAAAACCATGCTGACCGAAAAAAGTGCTGCTACGCTGGTGCGCAAGATATGGAAATCAGGTTTCCATCCCGCGCTGGCCCTGCAGTACCTGTTTGACCACGCGCCGGTGCAGCATCAGGACGCTTACACCAGTTTGTGGAAAGACTTTGTCGACGAGGCGCAGGCCACGCTGCAAAGTGATGCGGTTCACGCGCTCAATGACGCGCTGGCGCTGCTGCGGCGGGAATGCCATGTGCAGTAGGCCCTTCTCGCCTGTGCAGGCGAAGACACGCATCTTGCAAGCGTTTTAGGGCTGTAGCCCTTGCCCTGCGGTCGCAAGAAGCTATTGAATTGATAGCTGATCCCAACTGAATTTGGCATCCCGGACTTGATCCGGGATGCATGGTCACTGACTGTTTACGTTGTTCACGGTGCGGTAGCTTGCCAGCAAGCCGGGGGTTGCCCGGCAGCAACTCACTTTCTTTTTGCGTCGCCAAAAAGAAAGTGAGCAAAGAAAAAAGCGACCCGATGGTCTGGGCCCCTGCGCTGCGCAACGGGGCAACCTGTGGTGCTCGCCGAAAAAGGGGTCGAGCGCGAACTCGCCTTCGGCTCAGACAATCGCAAGCCCTGATCCGCTTTTGCCTGCGCTCCTCAGCCCAGCCCGACGGGTGGGAGAACGAACACAAAAGGCAAACACCAACTACCGACTCCCCAGCGGCAGTCATGATTGCACGCGAGTGCAGCACACGCAGCCAAATGAAGTCCCCCTCCATCGCCCAGCGGGGCGAGGGAGGGGCTAGGGGTGGGAGTGGGGAGTTGAAACTACTGCCCACGGCGAGCTACAGGAGCAGCGTGATGCAAAAAAAAACGCGACTATCCCTTACCCCCACGGGTGAATACAAAAATACCCGCGATGACCAGCACCGTGCCCGCCGCCACCCAGGCCGTGAACGGCTCACCAAGAATCAGCACACCCATCAGGATGGTGGACATCGGGCCCACCATGCCGGCCTGCGATGCCATGCTGGCGCCTATGCGCTCGATGGCCATCATCACCATCAGCACCGGGGCGACCGTGCACAGGGTGGCGTTGAGCAGCGACAGCCAGATCACCTCGGGCGCCACGTTCGCGGCACTCAAGGGCCTGAGCAGGGCAAACTGCAGCAGGCAGAGCAGGCAGGCCACCGTGCTGGCCAGACCGACCAGCCGCAGCGCACCCAGGCGCTTGACCATCTCACCGCTATAAACCAGGTAGAGCGCATAACTCACCGCGCTCAGCATCACCAGCAGCGCACCCCAAGCGGTGTCAGGCCCGGTCAGCGTGATCTCATGGCCAAACACCAGCACCACGCCGCTGTAGCTGATGGCCATGCCGATGACTTGAGGCGCGGTGACCTTCCTGCGGTAGAGCACCAGCCCCAGCAGCAGCACCAGCGTGGGGTTGAGGTAAAGAATGAGCCGCTCAAGCGAGGCAGTGATGTAGGCCAGCCCTGCGAAGTCGAGAAAACTCGCCAGGTAATACCCGGTGAACCCCAGCCAGAGGACACCCAGCCAGTCCTTGCGCGTGAGCCCGGCCTTGCCCCGGCTGGCCCACCACGCCATCAGCACAAAAATCGGCAGCGCAAACAGCATGCGGTACATGATCAACGTCACGGCATCGACGCCGTAGCGGTAGGCAAGCTTGACGATGATCGCCTTGCCGCTGAAGAAGATGGCACCCAGCGTCGCCAGCAACAAGCCGACTGCTATGCTTTTGGTAGCTGGTAGCTCCCGTCCGGCAAGGGCTGGGGGTCTTTTTTCTTCTGAGATAGGGCTCAAGGCGCTGGTCTAGAAACCGACCGCCTGGCCGTCGCGGCGGGCATCGCTGGCCGCGATATAACCTTCAACCTTCGGGTCGCCCGCGCGCCAGATGAACTGGCCGGCGCCGAAGTCCTGGTAAGAGTCGTTGATCACTTCCATGCGGTGGCCCCGGTCGGCCAGCCCCTGGACCGTGGCGGCATTCATCGCGGCTTCGACATTGATTTCAAGGCCGGCGTTGTAGCGCCAGCGCGGCGCGTCGCAGGCGGCCTGCAGGTTTTGTTTGTAGTCGAGCATGCGCACCAGCGTCTGCATGTGGCCCTGCGGCTGCATGTTGGCGCCCATCACGCCGTAACTCATCACCGCCTGGCCATTTTTGGTCAGGAAAGCCGGGATGATGGTGTGAAACGGCCGCTTGCCCGGCGCGACCTGATTCGGACCCGCTTGGAGGCTGAAGGCATGGCCGCGGTTTTGCAGGCTGATGCCGAAATCGGGCTCCACGCAGCCGGAGCCGAAGCCCATGTAATTGCTCTGGATGAAGCTGACCATCATGCCGTCTTCGTCCGCGGCGGTGAGGTAAATCGTGCCGCCCTTGACCGGATTGCCCGCGCCGAAGTCCTGGGCTTTTTTCATGTTGATGAGTTTGGCACGGGACGCGAGATAGGCGTCGTCCAGCATTTGATCGACGCTCACCGTCATCGACGATGGCTCGGCCACGTATTTGTAGACATCGGCGAAGGCCAGCTTCATGGCCTCGATCTGCAGGTGCTGCGAGTCCACGCCATCGACCGGCAGGCCGGCCACGTCGAACTTGTCCAGGATGCCCAGCGCAATCAGTGCGGCGATGCCCTGGCCGTTCGGAGGAATCTCATGCAGGGTGTAACCGCGGTAATCCTTGCCAATGGGTTGGACCCACTCGGGCGTGTAGGACTCAAAATCGCCGGCGGTGATGCTGCCGCCGTTTAGCGCAGCAAATTTTTCAATCGCCTGTGCAATTTCACCGCCATAAAAAGCCTTGCCCTTGCTTTGGGCGATCGCGCGCAGGGCTTTTCCCGCCGCCCGGAACTGAAACAGCTCGCCGACATTCGGCGCCCTGCCCCACGGCAGAAAAGACTGCGCAAACCCGGGCTGCGACTTCAGCTCGTCGGTCGCCGCCGCCCATTTCTGCTGAACCACGGTGGGCATCAGGTAGCCACGCTCGGCAATTTCAATCGCCGGCTCCATCAGGTCGGCAAAAGGCAGCTTGCCAAAACGCTCGCTCATGGCCACCCAGCTGCCGACGGCGCCCGGCACCGTCACGGAATCAAAACCGCGTTTGGGCGGTGCGGTATCGCCCGGGCCGTATTTCTTCTTGAAGTAATCTGGTGTCCAGCTCTTCGGAGCGCGGCCGGAAGCATTCAGGCCGTGCAACGCCTTGCCGTCCCAGATCAGGCCAAAGGCATCGCTGCCCAGGCCGTTGCTGACCGGCTCAACAATCGTCATCGCCGCCGCCGCAGCGATGGCCGCATCTACCGCGTTGCCGCCCTTGAGCATCATGCGCAGGCCGGCCTGCGCAGCCAGCGGGTGCGAGGTCGAAACCACATTGCGGGCGAAGACGGGAAGTCGGGTAGAGGTGTAGGGATTGCTGTAGTCGAAGTTCATGGTTCACTCTGAAAGAAACACCGGGGGCCGTGCTGCCGCCCTGGTACAAAAGAAAAAAGGCTTAAAAAAGAGGCTTGGCGCGGAGGTTACTCCACTGAAATCTTACGCTCTGTGATGATTTTTTTCCACTTGGCGTTGTCCGCCTTGACCATGGCGGCAAACGCCTGCGGCGTGCCGCCCGTGGTTTCTGCGCCCAAGCGGGCAAACCGCTCTTTCACATCGGCGTCGGCCAGCGCCGCGTTGAGCGCCTGATTCACTTTGGCGGTCACCTCGGCAGGCAGCCCTTTGGGGCCATAAACCCCGAACCAGGTGACCGACTCAAAGCCAGGCAACACATCCGCCACCGGCGGCAGACCAGGGGCCAGCGCGGTGGCTTTCAAGCTGGTGACACCGAGGGCACGAAGTTTGCCATCGCGCACATGTGGCATGCCGCTGACCAGCGAGTCAAACAGCACATCGAGTTTTCCGCTGATCAGGTCCGGCATGGCCAGCGCCGTGCCGCGGTAGGGAATGTGCACGATAAAGGTGTTTGATTCGGCCTTGAAGTATTCGGTGGTCAGATGCACGATGGTGCCGTTGCCGCTGGACGCATAGTTCAGGCGGCCCGGGTTCTTGCGCGCATGGTCGATGAACTCCCGCATGGATTTTGACGGCGACGAATTGGGCACCAGCACGATGTTGGGCGAGCTGGCGACATACCCGATGGGCGTGAAATCCGTCTCGGCGTTGTAGGGCATTTTCGGGTTGATGGCCGGGCCTATGCTGTGGGTGCTGGATGTGGCCAGCAGCAGCGTGTAGCCGTCTGGCGCGGCCTTGGACGCCGCGTCGGCACCAATGGTCCCCCCGGCGCCCGGGCGGTTATCCACCACCACAGTCTGCCCGATTTTTTCACCCAGCTTTTGCGACAGGGCTCGCGCCAAAATATCGGTCGCACCACCGGCCGGAAACGGCACGATCAAACGAATGGGCTTGGCCGGGTAGGCTTGCGCCAGCGCTGTGAAGGGCAGCAAAGGCAATGCGATGCTTGCGGCACCCAACATGACATATCGACGATTCAGCATACCCATCCCTTAATTTTCAAAAACCTTGTTACGCAGGCGGCGCATCAGATACCAGACGGCAAGCAGAACCAACGGTATGGCGGCAGCAGCTGTAATTTCCGGGCTCAGCGGCCAGCCGACCGATCTGGCACCTTTCGCCAGAAAAAACACCAGACCAACAATGTAGTAGGTGATGGCAACGACCGACAAGCCCTCAACAGTAGCTTGCAATTTGAGTTGAAGACCTTGGCGATCGTTCATGGCACCAAGCAACGCCTGGCTGCTTTGCTGCTGCTCTATTTCCACCCGTGTACGCAAAAGATTGCTGATGCGTGAGACTCGCTGACTCAAAGCGTCTTGCCTGCGGCTAGCCCACTGGCAGGTGCTGCGGGCAGGGGTCAAGCGCCTGTCCATGAATTCCCGAATTGTTTGCAAGCCCGCCAGCCGTGATTCCGCAATGTCATCGATACGTTTATCGACCAGTTCAAAGTAGGCACTGCTGGCGGAAAAGCGGGAGTGGCTGGTGGCGTGCTGGCTTTCGACCTGACCTGCCAGGCGCGTCAGCCTGTCGAGCAGTTGGGGCTCCTGTTCGCGGCGCGCACTGCGTATGGACCCTGCGAGCTCAGCCAGTTCTCGCTCTGCATTGCCCAGCACCTCTGATGCTTCGCGCGCGGCAGGCAAGCCCATGAGTGCGGCCATGCGGTAGGTTTCGATCTCCAGCAACTGCTGCACCAGCCGGCCTAGCCGCCGTTCTGAAATGCCCCCTGCGAGCAGCAGCATGCGCGAAAAGCCGTCCGCGTGGATGGCGAAGTCGGTATAAATTTCTGCATAGCCGTCGGCAACTGTAGAAGCCACCAGCGTGTCTTCGTGGAGCATCTGGCGGACCAGCTCATCCGTGGACTCGGCGTTGCTGGGAAAAACCCAGACATGCACACTGGCCAGGCATTGACCGGGCAAGGCAGACAACCAGTCCTTGGGTACGACCTGCGTTGCATCGGGCGGCTGCTGGCCAGCGGGTGGTGCCGAATCCAAAGACCGCATAAATGTCCAGGTCACAAATTCGGTGTGCATCTCCCAGCGCAGCCGATATTGGCCCAGGTCCATGCGAATATGGGTTGAACCTGCATCCGGCAGCGGCAAATGCTTGTTACGCAGCAAATCGGACACATGAGCCCGGGACGCGTCACGCTGCGCTGGGCTGGCGAGCATGACCACATGCGCAATCGCCACAGGGGCCGTCATGGACTCGGGCGGGCGCGCGTGAACCTCGTTATGCAGCGTATGGCGTTGGGGGTATTGAGTCAGTGTCATGGCAACCTTTTTTGCCAATTGTGGCGCAGGTCAGAGCCACTTTGACCAGATAGTAAAAAAAGCACCTGAAGGTGCTTTTTTTGAACTGTAACCCTGATCACTCCTCGACAAAAGCCTCTTCGCGTTTGCTCTTCACCGACGGCAGGAGCACGACGACCAGCAAGAGCAGACCCGCGGCCAGCAAACCGGCCGAGATCGGGCGCGTCACAAAAACACTCCAGTCGCCACGTGACAGCAGCAAGGCCCGGCGCAGGTTTTCTTCCATCATGGGGCCCAGGATGAAGCCCAGGAGCAGGGGCGCAGGTTCCGCCCCCAGCTTGATGAAGATATAACCAATCACACCGAAAATCGCCACCATCCAGATGTCCCAGGTGTTGTTGTTGGTGGAGTACACCCCAATCGCACAGAACAGAACAATGGCCGGGAACAGGTAGCGGTAGGGAATGGTCAGCAGCTTGATCCAGATGCCGATCAGCGGCAGGTTCAGGATCACCAGCATGGCATTGCCGATCCACATCGAGGCAATCAGTCCCCAGAACAGCTCCGGGTTGCTGGTCATCACCTGCGGGCCGGGCTGGATGTTGTGGATCGTCATGGCACCCACCATCAGCGCCATCACGGCGTTGGGCGGAATGCCCAGGGTCAGCAGCGGAATGAAGGAGGTCTGCGAACCGGCGTTGTTGGCCGACTCAGGCGCCGCCACACCGCGGATATTGCCCTGACCGAAAGGCACTTCACCCGGACGGCCCTTGATTTTTTTCTCGAGGGTGTAGGCCGCAAAAGCCGACAGCAGAGCGCCACCGCCAGGCAGAATACCGAGGGCCGAGCCCAAAGCCGTGCCCCGCAACACGGCAGGTGCCATGTCCTTGAAGTCCTGCTTGGTCGGCATCAGGCCGGACACCTTGGCGGTGAACACTTCGCGCTCGTGCTCGGGTTGAGACAGGTTGCTGATAATTTCTCCGTAACCGAACACACCCATGGCAATCACGACAAAACCGATGCCGTCGGTCAGTTCCGGAACGTCAAAGCTGAAACGCGCCACCCCGGAGTTCACGTCAGTGCCAATCAAGCCCAGCAACAGACCCAGCACAATCATGCCGACGGCCTTGAGCAGCGAGCCCGAAGCCAGCACCACCGCGCCGATCAGGCCCAGCACCATCAGGGCAAAGTATTCGGCTGGGCCAAACTTGAATGCCAGTTCGGTCAGCGGCGGCGCAAAGGCGGCAATGATCAGGGTACCGACGCTACCGGCAAAAAACGAGCCCAGGCCGGCGGCCGCCAGAGCAGGACCCGCTCGCCCCTTCCGGGCCATCTGGTAGCCGTCGATACAGGTCACCACCGAAGACGACTCGCCCGGAAGATTTACCAAAATAGCGGTGGTTGAGCCACCATACTGCGAGCCGTAATAAATGCCGGCCAGCATGATCAGCGCCGACACAGGTGGCAAGGCATAGGTGGCGGGCAGCAGCATCGCAATGGTGGCCACGGGGCCAATGCCGGGCAACACGCCGATCAGGGTGCCGAGGACACAACCAATAAAGGCATACAGCAGGTTGATCGGCGTGAACGCAACGCCGAAACCCAGGGACAAGTTTGCAATCAGATCCATTTTTTTCCTTAACCGGTGATGAAGGAAGGCCACACCGGGAACTGCAGCTTCAAGGCAAGAACAAAGGCGAGGTAGCTGCCGACGGCCAGCACCGTCGCGAGAATGAGGGTGGCCTTGAACTTCCAGCCGGCCTCGGCCATGCTGGCAACAAACGTCAGCGCATAGATGGCAACGATCATGCCGAACGCCGGGATGCCAAGCGCAGGGACACCGGCCAGCAGAACGCCGAAGATCACATTCGCGCCGATCACAAAAATCAGCGGTTTCCAGGCGATCTTGCCGATCTTGCCGCCGCCTTCAGTTTCAAACACCAGCGAGGTGAATGTCACCGCGGCGCCGATGACGGTCAGCAAAATGCCCAACAGCAGCGGAAAGTAGCCCGGTCCCATGCGCGCCCCGACGCCGACGTTGTAAGTGGTCGCCCCCCACGCAAACGCCACGCCAACGCCCATGAACATAAGGCCGGCAAAAAAGTCTTTCTGACTCTTGATATTCACGGTTTGTCTCCTGTAACAGATATATTGGATCGCTGGATTGTGCATGGAACGGCCCACGCGCGGGATGTGGCTTTCACTTAGGCGGAGAAGCGCCAACCGTCCCGGTGTGTCCCGGCCGCGACAACCCGTCAGGACCCGCTGCCTGACTCCCGCGCGGCGCGAGTCAGGCGGAAGGTCCTCAAGCCATCGTCGGCGTGGTGGCCAGAATTTCCTCGATGGTGGTCACACCTTCAGCCACTTTGAGTGCGCCTGCCAGCCTGAGCGGGCGCATGCCGTCGGCGACCGCCTGGCGCCTGAGCGCATCGATGTTGGGCTCCCGGGTCACCTTGTCCTTGAAGGCTTCGCTTACTGTCAGCAGTTCATACAAGCCCATGCGGCCCAGGAAGCCGGTCATGCGGCAATCGACACAACCGACCGGCTTGTAGGGCTGGTAGCCGCCGTTGATCTGCCAGGGCTTGACGATTTCGGCCAGCGCCTCGCGCGAGCTGCCCTCGTCTTTCTGACGGCACTGCTGGCACAGGGTACGCACCAACCGCTGCGCCAGCACACCCAGCAAGGTGGCGTTGATCAGATAGGAAGGCACGCCGAGCTCCATCAGTCGCGATACCGCAGAGGGCGCGTCGTTGGTGTGCAGGGTGCTGAAGACCAGATGCCCGGTGAGTGCTGCCTGTACCGCCATCTCAGCGGTCTGCAGGTCGCGGATTTCTCCGACCATGATGATGTCCGGGTCCTGCCGCATCAGCGCGCGCAAGCCCTCGGGGAAATCAAAATCCAGATGCGCCTGCACCTGCGTCTGGTTGAAGGCCGGCTCGATCATCTCGATCGGGTCTTCGATCGTACTGACATTGACCTCCTCGGTCGCGATGCGTTTGAGGGTGGAATACAGGGTGGTGGTTTTGCCGGAGCCGGTCGGTCCCGTGACCAGCACGATGCCATAGGGCCGCTTGACCAGTTGCTCCCAACGCGTCGCGTCGTGCTGCGAAAACCCGAGGGCGTCAAGGTCCTTGACCGTGGTGTCGGGGTCAAAAATCCGCATCACCATTTTTTCGCCAAACGCCGTGGGCAAGGTGGACAAGCGCATTTCGACCTCGTCGCCGCGCGGGTTGCGCGTCTTGATGCGGCCGTCCTGCGGCCGGCGCTTTTCGACCACATCCATGCGGCCCAGCAGCTTGATGCGTGCGGTCATGGCGTTGTGCACGCCCATGGGCAGCTGGTACACCGGGTGCAGCACCCCGTCGATGCGGAAACGGATCACGCCCTGGTCGCGCCGAGGCTCCAGATGGATGTCGCTGGCACGCTGGTCAAAAGCGTACTGCCAGAGCCAGTCCACCACCTGCACCACACCCTGGTCGTTGGCATCGAGCTGCTTGTTGCTTTTGTTGAGCTCCACCAGCTGTTCAAAACTCGCGGCACCGCTGTTGCCGCCGGCCTTCATGGCGGCCTTGACCGACTTGGCCAGCGCAAAAAACTCGGCGGTGTAACGCGCGATCTCTGCCGGATTGGCAACCACCAGGCGCACGCTGCGCCTGGCCTGGCGCTCGACCTCCGACACCCAGTCGGTGATGAAAGGTTCGGAGGTCGCGATCACCACTTCGGCAGCCGTCACCTGCACCGGGAGCACCTTGTGCCGCTCGGCATACACCGCCGACATGGTGTCGGCTACCTTGCCCACATCCACCTTGAGCGGGTCGATGCGCAAATAGCCCAGGCCGGCACGGCCGGCCAGCCACTGGGCGATGGTTTCGATGTCCAGCGGCTTGCCGTCAGCCACCCGCGCCATGCTGACGCTGGCCAGGCGGATCAGCGGGTGCTGGGCGCTTTGCACCTGCGCACAGCGCGCAATCGTGCGCTGCGCTTCGGCTTCCGAGATAACGCCGTCCTCACTGAGCCATTCAACCAGACGGCGCCAGTCCAGCGGGCCGGGCGGGACCGGCCTGGCAGACGTTTCGGTGCGGGCTTTGGGGGGCGTGGCAGCTGACATGCTGGGACTTTAACTGATCGCCCGTGCGGCGCGCGTGCAGCCAGCACTCAGCAAACGGGCTTGAACAGCTTGAGCCATTTGCTGGCGGGCAGCCCAAAGCGCGATTCGATGACGCCTGCCCGTTGCACCAACTCAGTGCGGTCAGGCCGGGTTGGCTCGCGCTGTGCCGCAACAATCGTATTGCCTTCCCGCGTCGGCTTGAAAGCCCAGACCGACTCGGGACCAAAGGCCTCGGCGATTTTTTCGAGTGAGCGGAGATAGCTGGAATCGCGGCCAAACAGGTTGACCGTCATGACGCCGTCCTCGCTGAGCGCTTGCCGGCAATCGGCATAAAAAGCCTCGCTATCGAGCACCGGCGCCGCGGCTTCGTGGTCATACAGATCCACCTGCAGCACATCGACCTGGCCCTGGTGCACGGGATGGCAGATCTCCTTCGCAGCGTCGGCCAGAATGATTTTTAGGCGCAGATCGTCTTTGGGCAGCTTGAACCACAGCCGGCAGGCTGCAATCACCTGCGGGTTGAGCTCCACGGCGGTGGTTTTCATCTTCAGTTTTTTGTAGCAGAACTTGGTCAGCGCCGCCGACCCCAGGCCCAGTTGCATGGCGTGCCGCGACGCCACCGCAGCGGGCTCGGCAAACAGCAGCCAGACCATCATGCGCTGAACATATTCGAGCTCGATGTCGAAGGGTTTGTCGATCAGCATCGAGCCCTGAACCCACTCGGTGCCCAGGTGCAGGTAACGGATGTCACCAAAGTCGGAAAAGTTCACTTCGGGCAGATGCGGGGGGGTCTCAGTGTCTTTGCGGGCCATCGGTTCAGTCGTTCAATCCGTGTTTTTCAAATACTTCGCGCCAGGCCACGAGTTTGCGCTCGAACGACCAGGAGGCGTTGGCCGGGCTGGTGGACGGAAATTTATAGACGGGCAAGCCCGACAACGAAGTGTGGCGCGAATGCTTGAAGCTTTCTCCACCATTGTGGGCAATCGCTTCCAGCCGGGGGCACAGCCGCTTGAGTTGCGCAAAGTCATTCACCACCGGCTGGCGAATGCTGCTGTCCAGGCTGCCTTCGCGCTCGCAGGACGCGTACACGTCCCACACGCCAAGCTGCCGGGCCAGCAGCCAATAGCTACGTTTTTGATAGCTATCTGAGCCCGCTGGCAAAGGGCTGGAGTGGAAAATGGCTTGCAAAATCCGCCAGAAATGGTTTTTCGGGTGGCCGTAGTACTGCTGCGCCGCCAGCGAGGCCGCGCCCGGAAAACTGCCCAGGATCAGCAGGCGGGTCCGGCCGGACACCAGCGGCGGCAGGCCGGTCAGCGTCATGCCAGCAGGTGTTGCAGTTTGGGCAAGGCGGCTACGGCATTGGCCGTGGTCGCCGCAGCCAGTGCATCGACCGGCAGGCCGCGCAGCTGGGCCACCACCCCTGCAATCCGTGGCAACTCGGCTGGCTCATTGCGGCTTTGGGACTGGCCGCCAGCGCGCTCCTCTGCGGTCTTGTAAAGCCAGTGGGGCACGATGTCGGGCGAGTCGGTTTCCAGCACCAGCGCCGACAGCGGCAGCGCCGCCGCCAGACGGCGCAGTTGCAGCGCGCGGTCAAAGGTGACGGCACCGCCGAAACCCAGTTTCAGCCCCAGTTTGATAAATTCGCCGGCCTGCTGCTCACTGCCATTAAAGGCGTGGCCTATGCCTTGCCAGCCCTGGCCGGGCGGCGCCAATTCGCGCAGGTGCTTGAGCACCTTGTCCACCGAGCGGCGCACGTGCAGGATCACAGGCAGACCGTGTTTCCGCGCGAGCCGGAGCTGCTCGCGGTAGAAATACTCCTGCCGCTCGCGCAACGGGCTTTGTGTGAGCTCCGGCACAAAATAGTCAAGACCAATCTCGCCCACCGCCAC